>NZ_JBVJVK010000059.1:0-48907 GCF_055603705.1 Actinosynnema sp. NPDC037264
GGAACGCCGCGCCGACATCCACGAAGCCTTCCTCGGCCTCGCCACCTGCATCATTTGCTACAGGCACGTCCAGCGATTCTGTTAGGACCTCTAAGGCTGGTGTGTGGCGGGTGAGGCCGGCCGTGGGGGAGTGGCGGGCAGGTTCGGGAGGTGGGGGGTGGTGGTGTTTAAGGCTCGGTGGGGGTTGCGAGGTGGGTCAGCCATTCGGTGAGGAGGGCGAACTCCGCCGGGCTGAAGGACTTCGGCCGCTTCGAGCGCAGCAGCGCGCCGAGGGTGGTCGCCGCCTGGGCCACCGCCTGGGTCGTCGTCACCGGCGTGTCCGCGGGGTTCGCGTCGGGTTCCGGGGTCAGGATTCCCGGCAGCACGATCTCCCTCACCCGCACCGAGAGCTCGGGGTCGCGGTCCGCCTCCGGGCGGTTGAGCAGGGACAGGGCGACGCCCGTGTTGGCGGCCATCACGACGTCGGCGGCGCGGTCGGGTTCGACGGCCAGGCGGCCGACCCGGGCGACCCGTTCGAGCACGCCGCGCAGTAACTCGTTCGCCTCGCGGACCGCCTGCGGCGGGGAGGACAGCCGGGGCGTGTACATCAGGCGGTACACGTTCGGGTGGTCGAGGGCGAAACGCGTGTGCCCGTCCCACCCGCGCCGGAGGTCCGCGACGGGGTCCTCGGTCGGCACCGCGGCGCGCTTGGCCGCGAGGTACTGCGCGAACCCGTGATCGACGACCGCGGCGAGCAGGCTGTCCTTGTCGCCGAAGAGCCGGTAGATCACCGGTTGCTGCACCCCGGCCTTCTCCCCGACGCCGCGCGTGGAGATGTCGCCGTTGGGCGAGCTATCCAGCAGCTCGGTGGCCGCCGCCAGGATCGCTGATCTGTTGTCCATGTTAGCAACGATAACACAGGGCTCGATCGGTGACAACAGCTCGCTGTTGGCGCCGATAATCCCAGGTGGTCACCGTGACGGGCGGTGGTCGAGCCAGGTTCGCAGCGCCCACCAGTGGCGCAGGGTGCCCAGGACGGTCGACGGGTCGTCCGCGCCGCTGTCGTCCCACGGCGTGCCGGTGAGCTCGGCCAACCGGTCGAGCCGGTACCGGACGGTGTTGGGGTGCACGTGCAGCGCGGCGGCGGCGTGACCGAGGCGTTGGCCGTGGTCGAGGTAGACCAGGGCGGTGCCGACCAGTTCGCGGTGGAAGTCGTCGTCGTGGTCGAGGCCGTCGAGCGAGCCGCGCAGCAGGTCGGCGAGCACCGGTTGCGCGGCCAGCGCCACCTCGCCCGCCAGGTCGGTGAGGTCGTGCACCCCGCGCCGCCCCGCCCGACCGGCGATCCGCAACGCCGCCACGCACAACGGGTGGAGGTCGCGCATGACCGCGAGCCCCGTCGCGGGCGCGACCACCAGCAGCACGTCGGTCCCGAGGTCGGTCGGCGGTCGGACGGCCAACCCGGTCAGCCGCCCCTCCACCAACCCGTAGACGCCGCCGCACCCCAGCAGCCGCTGTTCCAGCGCCCGTGCCTCGCCCGGCAGGGTCACGTCGGAGACCAGGCAGTGGTAGAGCCCGTCCGATGACAGGCCGGCGCGCCGCAGCTCGGCGGGTTCCGGCGGCGTGCCGTCGCCGTGCACGAGCAGTCGCCGCAGCAGGTGAGTGTTCGCGTCCCGGTTCGTGCGGGACAGTTCGAGCTCGGCCGTGTGGTAGCCGTTGATGACGTGCCGCTCCAACGCCCCGGTGTAGCGGTCGAGGTCGACCAACCCCTCCAGCAGCACTTCGTCGGGCACGCCTGCGGCCCGGCTGCGGGCGATGGCGATGTTCATCGCCGTGGTGCGGCCCGCCTGGACGCCGCGCAGCAGGCCGTCGATGGAGATCCCCTGGGCCGCGCGGTCCGCGCCCAGCGCCTCGGCCGCCTCGAAGTCCTGCGCCTCCGGCTCCTCGGACCGCTCGAAGAAGTCGAGCCCGGTGGCCAGCAGGACCTCGACGTGCCGGCGGTTCTCCGCCTCCGGCAGCCGCGCCACCTCCGGCGACTGGCCGCGCGCGGCCCGGACGAGCTCCTCGACGACGCCGCGATCGGTCGCCATGCCCCTGAGCACCTGCCCGAGCAGGCGACCTCGATCGCGTGCTGCCGACACCGGCCACATCCTCCCGCCGCGACGTTGTGGCAGTGGCATAACGAGCACGCGGCTCGTTGGGCGCGGGCCCCTACCGCGGGCCCGCCGCGAGCCGGTATCTATTGCCTACTGAACGGTAACAGTCCGGCCGGACTCGGGGCCACGGGTCCGGGAACCGGCGTGGACGAATCGAAAACCCTGCACGGATGTGACAACTCGCGCATCCGGTTTGGAGCTCTCGTGGACAAGAAATCCGGGTCGGGGGCACGCGAGCGCGCACCCCGCACACGCCTGCTCGGCCTCCTGGCCGCCTGCGTGCTGGCCGCGACCACCGCCCCTGCCGTCGCCGCGTCCGCCGTCGCCGCCCCTCCCGCGGGCACGGCGCTGCGCGAGGTGATGTTCGTCGGGAACAACTGGGACGGCACCGCCGACGTGATCGCCTCCAGCGGCGACTTCGCGAAGATCGGCCGGGTGAACATCATCCCCGACCGCCAGGAGCGGCTGTGGGAGATCTACCTCAACCCGATCAAGCTGGCGTTCTTCCTCGGCATCAGGTCCGGCCCGGGTGAGGGCCACGACCAGTTCGTCGACGACATGTACACCACGCCCGACGGTCGCGCCGTGGTCGCCTCCCGGCCGAGCTTCGCCGACGTGGTGTCCATCGACCTGGCCACCGGGCGGGTGAACTGGCGCTTCCCGGTCTCGGGCTTCCGCTCCGACCACATGGCCGTCTCGCCGGACGGCCGTCGGGTCGCGGTGTCCGCCTCGACGTCCAACACCGTGCACGTGCTCGACATCGAGACCGGTCGCCAGGTCGGCTCGTTCGCGACCGGCGACAAGCCGCACGAGAACGTGTTCACCGACGACGGCCGCTACCTGTGGAACATGTCCATCGGCGAGGTCAACACCGCGCTGGACGACCCGGCGCTGGACTTCACCAAGGGGGACCGGCGCGTCACGGTGGTGGACGCGTCGACGTTCCAGCAGGTCAAGGTGATCGACATGAGGCCGCGGCTGGACGCGTTCGGCCGCTCGGACCTGTCCGACTCGGTGCGGCCGGTGGCGTTCACGCCCGACGAGTCGAAGCTGTACTTCCAGGTGTCGTTCTTCAACGGCTTCCTGGAGTACGACGTCGCCGCCGACCGCGTCACCCGCCTCAAGGAACTGCCCAAGAACCCGAACACCAGCGAGGACCGCACGACCTGGGTCAACGACTCGCGCCACCACGGCATGTCGATGAGCCCTCAGGGTGACAAGCTGTGCATCGCCGGGACGATGGACGACTACGCCGTGATCGTCGACCGGGCGACCCTGCGCGAAGGGGCGCTCGTGCCCGCGTCCAAGCCCTATTGGGCGACCGTCAGCGGTGACGGGCGCAGCTGCGTGATCTCGGAGAGCGGCTCCGACCAGGTCACGGCGATCGACTTCGCCACCGGGCGCAAGCTGGTGTCGGTGCCGGTCGGCGACCACCCGCAGCGGGTGCGCGTCGGCCACGTGCCCACCGGCTGGACGGGCCCTTCGGCGGGCTGACGACAACAGGGGAGCGGTGGTCGGCGAGGGTTGTCGGCCACCGTTTTTCGACTGCTCCGGACCGAGGTTGTAGGTTATAACCTATCAACCGAGGAGATCCTGATGCGCGACCGCGTCGAGCCGGCCGTGGCGGAGCCGCATGCCGGGTAGGGGGAACCTGCTCGCGGTGCTGCTCGCGCACACCGTGCTGGTCCAGGTCGTCACGTTCGTGCTGCGGCCCACGTCCACCTACCGCGCGCTGGAACTCGGCGTGCCGACGGGGTGGCTCGGCCTGCTCTCGGCGGGGTTCGCGATCGCGCCGCTGGTGCTGGCGATCCCGTCCGGGCAGGCCGTCGACCGGCTGGGCGAACGACGGGTCATGCTGGCGGGCGCCGTGCTGATGTGCGCCGCCGCGGCGACGTTCGCGTTCGTCGGCGGCGGCGTGGCGGGGCTGGTGGTCGGCAGCGTGCTGCTCGGCACCGGTCACCTGTGCTCGGTGGTCGCGCAGCAGGCCCTGGTGGCGAACACGACCGAGACCTCGCGCTACGACGCGGCGTTCGGCTACTACACGTTCGCGGCGTCGTTGGGGCAGGCGGTCGGACCGGGCCTGATCCTGCTGTTCGGCGGCGATCGGACGATCCCGCGCACGGACACCGTGTTCGTGGTGGCGTTCGTGATCACCGTCGTGCTGATCGGCGTCACGGTGGCGCTGCGCTCGCCCGCCGTCCGTCGTGCGGCCGCCGTGGACGGCGAGCCGGAGGGCGTGCGCGACCTGCTGCGGCGACCGGGTCTGGTGCGGACGCTCGCGGTCAGCTGCGTGGTGATCGCGGCGGTCGACATCACGTTGGTGTACCTGCCCGCGCTGGGCGCCGAGCGCGGCATCCCGTCCGGTGTGGTCGGTGTGCTGCTGGCGGTGCGCGCGGCGGCGTCGATGACCTCACGCCTGCTCCTCGGCCGGTTGGCCGCGTGGCTGGGCAGGCGTCGGCTGTTGACGGGGAGCGTGGCGCTGGCCGCGGTCGGGCTCGCCGCGTCGGCCGTGCCGATGCCGGTGTGGCTGCTCGGCCTGGTGGTCCTCGTGGTGGGCCTCGGCCTCGGTGTCGGCCAACCGCTGACGATGTCGTGGCTGGCGGAGGCGACGCCGCCGGGGCTGCGCGGTCGGGCGATGTCGTTGCGCCTCACCGGGAACCGCCTCGGCCAGGTCGTCGTGCCCAGCGCGGCGGGGTTGCTCGCGGCGGGCACGGGCGCCGCCGGCGTCCTCGTCCTCACGGCCGCGAGCCTGACCGCCGCCGGTGTCGCGGCCGGACGACGCCCGCCGCCGTGACCGGCGTGGGTCAGGGGTCGGCGAGACCGGCTTCGTAGCCCGCGATCACCAGTTGTGCCCGGTCGCGGGCGGCCAGCTTCGCCATGAGGTGGCCGATGTGCGTCTTGACCGTGTGCCGGCTCAGGTGCAGGGCCTGCTCGATCTCGGTGTTGGACAGCCCTTGCGTGATCAGGCGGAGCACTTCCCGTTCCCGAGGGGTCACGCGGTCGAGCGGCCGTCGGGCGCGGGGCGGCGCGGGGGTGCGGAGGAAGTCCGCGATGAGCCTGCGGGTGACGGTCGGCGCGAGCAGCGCTTCGCCCGCCGCGACCGTCCTGATGGCGTCGAGCAGCCGGTGCGGCGGGACGTCCTTGAGCAGGAACCCGCCGGCGCCCGCCCGCAACGTCTCGTACACGACGCCGTCGAGGTCGAACGTGGTGAGGATGAGGACCTTGGGCGGGTCCGGCAGCGCGGTGATGCGCCGGGTGGCGGCGACGCCGTCCAGGTCGGGCATCCGGACGTCGACGACCGCGACGTCCGGCCGGTGCCGGGCGGCCAGGTCGCACGCTTCCCGGCCGGTCCGCGCCTGCGCGACCACCTCCACCCCGGGGTCCGCGTCGACCAGCAGCCGGAGGGTGTCGAGGAACATCGGCTCGTCGTCGGCCAGCAGCACGCGGATCGGCTCAGCCACGGCCGCCACCGGGCTCGAACGGGAGCGTGGCGCGGACCGCGAACCCGCCGCCGGGAGCGGGGCCCGCGTGCAGCGTGCCGCCGTGCAGCGCGACCCGTTCGCGCATGCCCAGCAGCCCGTGCCCGTCGGCGCCGGGCGCGGCCGTGCCCTCGTCGACCACCGAGACGACGAGCCTGCCCGGCTCGACGGCGGTGACCAGGCGGCAGCGCGGCGGGCGGCCGTGACGCCGCACGTTGGTCAACGCCTCCTGCACGATCCGGTAGGCCGAGACCCGCACCGCCGCCGGTGCGCCGGACAGGTCGGCCTGCTCGGCGGTCACCGTGACGCCGGCCGACCGCGCGTCGTCGACCAGCCGGTCCAGCCCGGCGGGGCCGGCCGGGGCCGACGGCTCGCGCAGCCCGCCGAGGACCGTCCGGACGTCCGCGAGGGCCGACCGGCTGACCTGTTCGATGCCCCTGAGCGCCGCCTCCCTCTCGTCGGGGCGCGTGCCCGCCACGTGGTTGGCGACGGCGGCCTTCATGGCGATCAGGCTGAGGTTGTGCCCGACCACGTCGTGGATGTCGCGGGCGATGCGCAGCCGTTCCTCGGCCACCGCCCGCGCGGTGCGCGACTCGGCCAGCTCCGCCGCGTGCCGCCGGCGCGTGCGGACGGCGGCGGCGACCGCCCAGGCCCCGGTCACGACGACCGCGCTGAACAGCAGGGTGGACAAGGGGTTCGTGGCGAACGACTCCGTGCCCGCCGGCGCCGGGACGAGCGGCAGGCCCGGCACGGTCGCCACCGCGACACCCGCCGTCACCACGCACGCCAGCGCGGCGACCGCGCCCACCGCACCCGACCGGGACGACGACAGCACGACCGGGTAGAGCGCCACCGCGACGGCGGCCAGCGTCGACTCGTTCCCGGTGCCGATGACGATCGCCGCCGCGCCGACCGGCAGCACGGTGGCCAGCACGGCGGTGGGCCGGACCCGGCGGACGGCGAGCGGCACGCCGAGCGCGACGGCGCAGACCACGGCGAGCACGTCGACCGCCGGCGCGCGCAGCACCGCCCACGCCACGACCACGCCCGCGGTCACCACGTCCACCACCAGCAGCCCTTTCGGGCCGAGTCGCACCATGGTGGCACCGTAGCCGGGCGGCGACCGGCGGAACTCGGACCACGGTCCGATGGCACGCGACCGCGACGCCCCGAGACTGCCTGCCGTGTTCACCTCGATCCTGCCCGCCTTGCTCATCTCCGCCACGTCCCTCACCGCTCCGCCCACCGTCGACGCCGCCGCCATCGACGCGGTCGTCAGGCAGTACCGGGAGCAGACCGCGCTGCCCGGTGTCGCGGTCGCCGTCACGCGGGGCGCCACCGTCGTGCACACCGCCGGGTACGGCCACACGCCCGACGGCGACGCCGTGACCGAGCACACCACCATGGCCGCGGCGTCGGTGAGCAAGTCCTTCACGGCGCTGGCGGTGATGCGGCTCGTGGAGAGCGGCCGGATCCGGCTCGACGACCCGGTGCGCGCGCACCTGCCCGAGTTCACGATGGCCGATCCCCGCGCCGCCGACATCACCGTGCGCCACCTGCTCGACCAGACCTCCGGCCTGTCGGACACGACCCACCGGTCGTTCAGCGGGCCGCCGGTGCACACGCTGGCGGAGGCGGTGGCGGCGATGCGCGACTCGACGCTGGCCGCCGCACCGGGCGCCCGCTGGGAGTACCACAACCCGAACTTCCAGGTGGCCGCCCGGCTGGTCGAGGTCGTTGGCGGCGTGCCGTTCGCCGACCACCTGCGCCGTCACGTGTTCGACCCGCTCGGCATGGCCGACAGCCGCACCGCCGACACCGCGCGCGACCTGCCGCCGAGCGCGGAGGGGCACGTCAAGGTCCTCGGCCTGCCCGTGGCGCTGCCCGAACCACCCGCGTTCGGCAACGGCTCCGGCGGCGTGCTCACCTCCGCCCACGACCTGGCGGCGTGGCTGATCGCGCAGAACAACGGCGGCCGCGGGCCCGACGGCACGTCGATCGCCACGCCCGAGAGCATCACGGAGACGCACACGCCGACCGCCGCTTCGCAGTCGTACGGCCTCGGCTGGTTCGTGGGCGTCACGGCGTCCGGCGCGTCGCTGGTCGACCACGGCGGCGACCTGTTCACCTCCACGGCGTACCAGGCGCTGCTGCCCGGGTCCGGCTACGGCATCGCCGTCCTGGCCAACACCGGGATGCTGCACGGCGACGCCCAGGCGATCGGCGCACGCCTGGTCGCCCTGGTCGAAGGCAGGCAACCCGCGCCCGTGGACGACCCGTCCGTCGCCGTGGACGCGGTGTTGCTCGCCCTCGCCCTGGCGAGCGCGGCGCTGACCGGTCGCGGCGTGGCCCGGTCCCGGCGGTGGGCCGCCCGCCGGCGGTCGACCGGGTGGGCGGTGGCTCGCCTGGTCCCGCTGGCGCTGCCGCTGCTGCTCACGGCCACGGTCCACCGGGTCGTCGGCTACCTGTACCGGGGACGTGATGTGGCGTGGCTCCAGGTGCCGTACCTGTACCCGACGTTCATGGTCGCGCTCGCGGTGACGGCACTGGGCTGCGTCGCCCTGCTCGCGGCCAGGGTCGTCGCGCTGGCCGGCCGCACGGGGCCGGGCTGATCCGCGATGGGTGGCAGCCGGGGCTCGGGCGAGCGATGATCTTCGCGTGACGGACGGTCTGTGGGACCTGAGCCTGGCCGAGCTGCGCGCGCGGACGGCGAGCGCGAGCCCGACGCCCGGCGGCGGGTCGGTGGCCGCGGTGACGGCCGCGTTCGGCTGCGCGCTGGTGCTCATGGCCTTGGAGATCACCGCCCGGCGCGACCCGTCGGTCGGCGACGCGATCACGGCGGGCAAGTCCCTGCTCGACCGCCTCGGCTCCGCCGCCGACCGCGACGTGGAGCTGTTCGAGGACTACCTGCGGGCACGGCGGCTGCCGCGTGCCACGGACGGGGAACGGGCCGCCCGGGAGGCCGCGGTCGCGGCGGCCTCGGCGGCCGCGACGGAAGGCCCGCTGACCGCCGCGTCGGACGCGGTGGAAGCCTTGGAGTGGGCGTTCTCGGTGCTGCCCGTCGTCACCGGCGCGGTCGTGAGCGACGTCCGCGCGGGCGCCGACCTGCTGCTCGGGTCCGTCCTGGCCACCTTGCGCGGAGCCGAGGCCAACCTGGCCTCGCTCGGGGACGACGCGGCGGCGTTCACCGCACGACTGGACGCCGTGCGCCGCGCCGCCGTGGCCGCGCACACCCGCATCGAGAACACCCAGGAGGAGTCCCGATGACCGCCCGCACCATCGACCCGGCCGACCTCGCCGAGTCCATCCGCGACGGGATCCGCGCCGACCTGGCGGCGATCCCGGAACGCCTCACCGTCGTCGGCTTCCTGGTCGACGGCGACCGGCCGGCCCGCACCTACGCCGAGTACACCCGGCGCGCGTGCGCCGAGGTGGGCATCGACTTCGACCTCCGCACGCCGCGCGCCGACGACGTCGAGGCCGCCGTCCGCGACGCCGGCGCGGACGACGGCGTGCACGGCGTGTTCGTCTACTACCCGGTCCGCGACCCCGAACGCGACCGCTGGCTGCGCGAGCTGGTCGACCCGCGCAAGGACGTCGAGGGCCTGCACTCGTTCTGGAGCCGCTGCCTCTACGAGAACCGGCGGTTCGTCGACGACGCCGGCACCCGCCGGGCCGTCCTGCCCTGCACCCCGCTGGCCGTGATGAAGCTGCTGGGCGAGGCGGGCGCGTTCCGCGGCGACGGCGACACCCCGCTGGCGTCGGTGAAGGCCTGCGTGTTCAACCGCAGCGAGATCGTCGGACGCCCGCTGGCCGCCATGCTGGCCAACGACGGCGCGGACGTCACGTCGTTCGACCTCTCGGGCTCGCTGGCGTTCCGGCACGCGGCCGGCATCCAGGGCCACCACGTGGACGTCGTGGCCACCGACCGGGCCACCGCCCTCGCCGAGGCCGACGTGGTGGTCACCGGTGTGCCGTCACGCGACTTCCCGCTGGTCCGGGCCGACGAGATCAAACCGGGCGCGGTGTGCCTGAACTTCTCCACGATGAAGAACTTCGCCGACGACGTGGTGGAGCGCGCCTCGGTCTTCGTGCCCCGGGTCGGCTCGATGACCGTGACCATGGCGATGCGCAACGCCGTCCGGCTCTACCACAACGCCCACCGGTCGTGAGTCGTGGGCACCGGCGTCCAGACCACGGGCCGGTTCGTGCTGTCCGTGCCGGTGGTGTGGCCGACGACGACGCCGTGGTCGTTGATCGCGACCGGCAGGCTGTAGTGGCCGGTCGGCGGGTCCAGGTAGGTGACCCGGCCGTCGCGCCAGAGGAACCCGCGGGGCGAGGACCACTCGTTGGCCGCGGTCCACCCGATGACGTCGCCGCGTTCGTTGATCCCCACCGCCTCGGCCGGCGCGGGCACGGCGAGCTCCACCTGCTTGCCGCCGGCGGGCCACAGCACCGCGTGGGGGACGCCGTCCTCCCCGGCCGCCCACCCGACCGCGTCACCGCGCTGGTTGAGCGACTGCTCGCCGTGCGCGACCCGGCCGTTCTCCGACAGCTCGGTCGCCTCGTCGCCCTCCCAGCGCAACGCGACCGTGCCGCGGTTGCCCACGACGACCCCGGCCTCGTTGATCGCCTCCGGGATGTACGGGCCGTAGCCCGACGAGCCGCCCAGCCGGGTGCAGGCGCCGTCGACGCAGCGGACGGCGGCGAAGTCCTGGTCCGCGGCGGAGGCGTAGCTGCCCGCCACGGCGCCGGCGTCGTTGATCCCGTACACCCACAGGTCGGGCCCGGACAGCGACAGCTCGGTGTGCCGACCGGCCTGCCAGACGGCGGCGCGGTTGTGGTCCCGGCGCATCAGGGACGTCGAGTAGTTCACCGGCACGACGCCGTTGCCGTTGATCGCCGGCGCGGTCGCCCACGCCGCGTAGGCCTGCATCACGGTCGTCCGCGCGCCGTCCGACCAGATCCACGGCTTGTGCCGGTACGGCGCGACGGCGGCGCGGGTCTCCAACCCGAGCACCTGGCCGCGCCGGTTGATGCCCACCGCCAGACCCGGACCGAGGTCGCTCGCCCCGCCGCGCGGCGACCACAGCACGACGTGCGCCGGCAGCCCGTGGCCCTGCGCGCTGCCGACCACCTGGCCGAGGTCGTTGATCCCGGTGACGTAGTGGTCGGGGTGACTCGTCAGCCGGCCCAGCTCGGTGACCACCATCGTGGTCTCGGCGACCGCCGACGGCACGGCGACGAACGGCAGGGCGGTCGCGAGCGCCAAGGCGGCCAGCGACGCGCGTAGCTCGGGCATGACCGCTCCGTTGCGACGATGTCCTGGATCGATCGAACGGTAACCCGCCGCCGCCCGCCGCGGCGTCGGCCGGACAGCGCAACCGCCCGCGAAACCCTTGCGCGCCAAGCGGGGCGGACGCCGTCGCGGCGTCCGCCCCACCGGTCAGCCGAGCGCCGGCTCGGCCGTCGGGAACGTGCCGTGCGCCGGGCCCGACGGCGTTGCGCGGGAGACCCGGAACTCGTGCGGGTACCGCCGAGCCCCACGCCTCCAGGTTCGACAGGCCCCACGGTGTAGAGGTTCTCCAGCTGGGTGATCACGTTGGTGGGGTCGAAGTTGTACGGTGACGGCGCGGACACCCGGTTTCCGATCGGGACGGCGGGCGTCGAGGCGGGTCAGCCGAAGGTGGCGGCCACCCACGCGGCCAGTTCCGCCCGTGCGGCGATCACCGATCCGGCGGGCGGGTTGTTCGTCACGAGCGCGAAGTGCGTTCCGTTGTCCTTTGTGGACAGCAGTAGCCGGTTCACCCCGGGCACGCCCGGTTCCGGCGCGACGGACACCGGTTCGGCGCCGGTGTGCGCGGGCGGCCCGGTGAGGGAACCGAGGTCGCTCACCACCGTGGTCGACGCGGGCGGGAACGACGACGGCAGGTGCAGCTCCGTCGGCGCGGCGACACCGTTGCCACGCCACACGAGCACGCCGAACTGCCCGCTGCCGACGAGGGCGCGCACCGCGGGCATCGTGTCGGGGACCCGGTTCCACGACAGGACCGCGCCGCCGTCGCGGGCGCGGTCCTCGTAGGTGAACGCCGCCGTCCGGCCCGCCACGGCGCGCGGGAACAGCCGGTCGACCACCCGGCCCTCCACCGTCAGCACGTGGTTGCCGCCGTCGTCGACGCGCACCGCGGAGAAGTGCTCGTCGTTCATCGCGTCACCCTCGGTGCGGACCTTGTCCGGGTTGTCGTTCATCAACTCGCGGTGCCGGCCGTAGTTGACGTCCCAGTGCCACTGGCTGCCCGACAGCACCGGCCCGGACCCCGCCGCGCCCGACCACCACCGCGCCCCGGGCAGCCGCGAGTCCAGCGCCTGGTACATCGCCTTCAGCACGGTCGGGTTCTTGTCGGAGGTGAAACCGGCGACCGGGTGCCCGAACTCCGACACGATCCCGGCCGTCCCGAGCGCCCGCGCCCGGTCCCGGATCAGGTTGAAGTCCGCGGTGTACTCGCCGTCGGCGGCCTTGCCCGGCTTGAGCAGCCCGGACTGCGCCTGGCCGTCGTAGAAGTGCGCGTTGAACACGAACCGGTCGCCGAGCGCCGGCACCGCCGGGAACCCGCCCGGCTCGGCGAAGAACTCGACGTTCTGGTTCCAGAACACCAGCGGCTCGACGAACGCGGGCTTGTCGGCCCACCCGGCGTCGTCCATCCGCTGCCGGAACTGCCGGTAGAACGGCACGAGCAGCTCGCGTTCCCAGGCCACGCCGTCCTGACCCTGGTCGTACCGCCCGGCGTAGGGCTCGTTGAGCGGGTCGACGCCGAGCACGAGCCGGAACGCCTCGGCCGACAGCGTCGACTTCAGCCGGCGCATCGCCTCGCCCGCCTGGTGCAGGAACTCGTCGCGGATCCGGATCGGCCCGGCGGACGTGGCGACCTCCCGGTTGTGCCAGAAGTCGTGCGTCGCGGCGGTGACCGCGTTGTTGCTCTTCATGTTCTGGCCCCAGTGCACGCAGATCCCGCACGACTCCTTGGGGTAGCCGCCCGCGCGCACGACCCACTCCGGCGCGCCGTCGCCGGTGTACCAGCTGTCGCGGTTGAAGAGGTGGCGCGAGTAGAGGTCCTGGTGGAAGTCGAGGTAGACCCGGATGCCCTGGTCGGTGAACGCGCCGATCTGCTCGGCCACCCGGTCGAGGTAGCCGTGGTCGATCCGGCGCGGCTCCGGCTCGACCCACGCCCAGGTGAGCAGGAAGCGCACCGCGTTCGCGCCGGTCATCCGCCGCATCGCCGCCGCGGACGACCGCGCGTCGGCCGTGCTCGCGAACGGCAGGCCCCGGTGCTCGGCGAGCTTGGCCGTGCCGGACACGTTGAACCCGCGCAACACCACCTCGCGGCCGTGCTGGTCGCGGAACGCGCCGTCGGCGACGGTCACGGGGGAGCCGTCGAACCAGGGCACGTCCGGCGCGGCGACGCCGGTGGCCGCGGAGGTGGTCAGCACCAGCGCCAGCAGGAACGCGATCCGCTTCACCGCGACCGCCCTTCACTCGACCCGAAGATGAAGGCGTTTCACGTTGAGGGTAGCGGATCGGCCGGGTCGCACAAGGTCGCGGAGCCGGGGTTACGCTCGCCCGGTGATCCCGCACGACGACCCGCAGGCCCGTGAGCAGGAGACATCGGTCCGGCCGCAGTCGCTGATGCTCAGCTTCCTCGGCATCCACGTGCTCAACCGGGGCGTCGCGGTCTTCTCCGGCAGCGTCATCGACGTCTTCGCCCGGGTCGGGGTGTCGGAGGAGGCGGTGCGCTCGACGTTGACCCGCATGGTCAAGCGGGACCTGCTGGCGCGGCACCGCGTCGGCAGGCGCACGTACTTCGGGCTGACCGCGCGTTCGGCGGCCGTGCTGGAGGACGGCGAGCACCGGGTCTGGCGCAGCGGCGCGGTCAACAGCGACTGGGACGGCGCCTGGACGGTGGTGGGCTTCTCCGTGCCGGAGTCCTGGCGCAGCCAGCGGCACGACCTGCGCTCGCGGCTGATCTGGGGCGGGTTCGGCCCGCTGCAGAACGGCCTGTGGGTCGCGCCCGGCGTGGTCGACGTGCCCGCCCTGGTCGACGACCTCGACCTGGACGACCACCTCAAGGTGTTCACCGCGCACACGGCCAAGCCGACCGAGGCCGAGCAGATCGCCCACACCGCGTTCGACGTGCCCGCGATCGCCGAGCGCTACCAGGTGTTCCTGCGCCGCTGGGACCACGACCGCCCGCTGGCCGACGCGCCGGACGACCTGGCCAGGCAGCTGCTGCTGCACACCGAGTGGCTGCAGCTGGTCCGCCAGGACCCCCGGCTGCCCGCCGAGCACCTGCCCGAGGACTGGCCCGCGATCCGCGCCGAGCAGGTGTTCCACGCCCTCGCCGGCGCGTACGCCGAACCGGCCGCGTCGATCGCCGCGTCGGTCCTCGACACGATCGTGGTCGACGGCCCCTGAAAACCCGTTCCGGATCGATTCCCGGACCGGTTTCCGAACCCGCCGCGTGACGTGGCGTTGACGTCCCGGAAACGAAGCCCTACCTTCGCCGCAAGGATTCCAAGCACTGTCGAGAGCGTGCCGCCAACCGCCGCCTCCGTTTGTCGGCAACCGTCGCCCGAACGCGTGCACACCCGCGTTCACCAGCGTGAACGCATTCACCACCGTGAACGCCGAAGGGTCGGCGGAATCGGGCGCAGAACGCCCGGTTCAGCACAGGAGGCTCCCTTGAGCAAGCACGGCAGATCAGCGTCGCTCGCCGCCGTGGCGAGCGCGTTCGTCGTCGCGATGGCGGTATTGCTGGTGCCTTCGGCATCGGCCGCGACGTTGTTCGACGACGACTTCGAGGACGGCAACGCGACCGGCTGGAGCTCGAGCGGCGGCAGCTGGACGGTGGTCGCCGACGGGTCGCGCGCCTGGCGCCAGTCCGGCACCAGCGCCGACGCCAGGGCGACCGCCGGCGCGGTGTGGTCCGGCCAGTCGGTGCAGGCCCGGGTCAAGCCGACCGCGTTCAACGGCTCGAACCGGCACGTCGCCGTGACCGCCCGGGTGCAGAACACCGGCAACTACTACTACCTGGCCCTGTCCAACGCCGGCACCGCCGTGCTCGGCAAGCGGGTCGGCGGCGGGCACACCGCCCTGGCCACCGCACCGGTCGCCGTGGCCGTCGGCGCCTGGCGCACCGTGCGGCTGGAGGCGTTCGGCGGCACGCTGCGCGGTTTCGTGGACGGCGCGCAGGTCGTCACCGCGACCGACGCCACGTTCGGCAGCGGCCGGATCGGCGTGGCGACCTACTACGCGGCGGCGACGTTCGACGACGTGCTGGTGACCGACGTGGCCGGACCGGGCGGGCCGACGAGCACCACCACCACGACCACCACCACGCAGCAACCCGGCACCTGCGCCACGTCCGGGCGCCCTCAGGGGTTCGCCTCCGTCACCGCGTCGGGCCAGAACGGCACGACCGGCGGCGCGGGCGGTCCCACGATCGAGGTCGACACGGCCGCGGAGTTCCTGGCCGCGATCGCCCAGCCCGGACCGCTGAACATCTGCGTGCGCGGCATGATCGCGCTGCCCGGCCCCATGCACGACGTCACGTCCGACAAGACGATCGTCGGCATCGGCTCCGCCTCGGGCTTCACCGGCGGCGGGCTGAACATCGGCCTGCCGGTCTCGAACGTCACCTCGCCGCCCGCCGACGCCGTGCGCAACGTCATCGTGCGCAACCTCGTCTTCCGCGACTGGGCCGACGACGCGATCAACGTGCAGATGTTCTCCCACCACGTGTGGATCGACCACAACGACCTGTCCCACGGCTACGACGGCGCTATCGACATCAAGCGCGGCTCCAGCTACGTCACCGTCTCGTGGAACCACACCCACAACCACAGCAAGAACATGCTGCTGGGCCACGACGACGGCAACGGCGCGCAGGACGTCGGCCGGCTGAAGGTGACCTACCACCACAACTGGTTCGACCGGACGCCGCAGCGCAACCCGCGCGTCCGCTTCGGCGAGCCGGTGCACGTGTTCAACAACTACTACCTCTACAACACCGACGTCGGCGTGGCGTGCCAGGCGGACTCGGGCTGCGTCGTCGAGGGCAACCACTTCGAGGACGTCGAGGAGCCGGTGAGCAACAACTACGCCGGTCCCGGCGGGCGGTGCGTGGCGCGGAACAACGTGTTCGTCGGTGAGTCGGGTCAGCCCGACTGCAGCGGCAGCGTGCAGGAGCCCCGCGACTACTACTCCTACACCCTCGACGACCCGAACACCGTGAAGGCCGCCGTCATGGCCGGCGCGGGCGTCGGCAAGGTCGGCTGACCGGGACGGCGTGGCCGGCTCCCGGGTCGGCCACGCCGTTTCTTGGTGGAACCCTTACCCGGCGTTGTCCTCCTCCTGTGCTGTCGCTTCCCCACGTCACACGAAAGTGGAAAGCGACATCCGCACCACCCGCAGGAGATCACCATGAGCAACGTCGGTCGCACTCGTTCCGGAGCGATCACCGCGGTGGCCCTGGCCGTCACGCTGACCGCGTGCGGCACGGCCGCCGGCAACGAGCAACCGACCACCGCGGTCGCCACCACCGCGGCCGAGCCGTCCGCGCAGGAGGTCGAGGCGCTGTTCGACACCTGGAACCGCGCGCTGGCCACCGGCGACGCACAGCAGGTCGCCGACCTCTATGCGCCGCACGCCGTGCTGCTGCCGACGTTGTCGGACAACGTCCGCTCCGATCGCGCCGAGATCGTGGACTACTTCGAGCACTTCCTGGCCAACAAGCCCAGCGGCGAGATCCTGGAGTCGCACGTGGCGGTGCTCGGCCCGGAGACAGCGATCGACGCGGGCGTCTACCGCTTCACCCTGGCCGCGAACGGCACCCGGGTCGACGCCCGCTACACGTTCGCCTACGAGCGCGTCGACGGCAAGTGGCTGATCGTCAACCACCACTCGTCCGCCATGCCCGAAGCGCACTGACCGGGCCGGCTGACCGGGCTGGCTGGCCGGGCACACCGGTCTCACGCGGCCCGCAGCACGATCCGCACGCGCAGGCCGCCGTGCTCGCCCTCGTGCAGGCTCGCCGACCCGCCGTCGTCGGACACCAGCTGCTTGACGATCGCGAGCCCGAGACCCGAGCCGGACCGGCCCGTCAGCCCCGGACCGCGCCAGAACCGGTCGAACGCGCGCTCCCGGTCGGCGGCGGGCAGGCCCGGACCGCGGTCGACCACCTCGATCACCGCCTTGCGGGCTTCCCGCCTGCTCGCCACGGTGATCACGGCGTCGTCCGGCGAGACGGCGAGCGCGTTGGACAGCACGTTGTCCAGCACCTGCTCCAGGTGACCGTGCCCGGCCAGGGCGCGCAGGTCGGGGTCGGCGGCGTCGTGCCGCAGCCGGATGCCGCGCTCCTCGGCGGCGGCGCGCCAGGTGTCGAACCGGCCGGCCACCACGTCGCCGATGCGGACGGGCTCCGGCGTGGCCACGGTGGACTCGGCCCTGGCGAGCGTGAGCAGGCCGTTGACCAGCCTGCTCATCCGCACCACCTCGGCGGTGGCGTGGTCGACGTCCTCGCGCACGTAGGGGTCGTCCACGCCGTCGGCGATGTTGTCCAGCGACAGGCGCAGCGCGGTCAGCGGGGTGCGGAGCTGGTGGGAGGCGTCGCCGATGAACGCGCGCTGGGAGCCGACGAGGGTGCCGATGGTCTCCGTCGCGGTGTTGAGGGTGCCGGCGAGGGTCCGGGTCTCCGGCGGGCCGGTCTCCTCGACCCGCGCGGTGAGGTCGCCGTCGCGCAGCCTGCCCGCCATCCGGTTGAGCTCGCGCAGCGGGCGCGTCAGCCGGCGGGCGAGCAGGAAGCCGACCACGGCCGCCGCGATCAGCACCGTGACGGCCAGGGCCGCGCGGAAACCCCAGATCTGCCACAGCCGGGTGCTCAGCGGACCCGACGGGTAGCTGATCCGGACCGCGCCGACGACCGCGCCGTCCGCAGACCTGGCGGGCACGGCCAGCACGAGACCTTCCGCGCCCAGCGCCTCGGCGTCGCCCCACCGCAGCGACTCGCGGCCCTGCAACGCCTCGGTGAACGCGGGGTCGTCCGTGGCGGCGGGCAGCGGCAGCGGGTCGACGGCGGTGCGTGCGGCGGTCAGCACGTCCAACCGGCCCGGCGTCTGCCGCTGGTAGGCCTCGACCAGGCGGGCCAGCGCCTGGCGGGACGGCGCGTCGTCGGGCGCCAGGAGCAGCGCGGCCGTCGCCGCCTCCCGGCGGGCGGAGTTCTCCTCGTCGCGGTAGAGCTGGTCGGTGAGCGTGAACGCCACCGGCACGGTGAACGCGGCGATCGCCACCAGCACCAGCAGCACGTAGCTCGCGACCAGCTGGCGGATCACGTCAGCACCAACCGGAACCCGACCCCGCGCACGGTCTCCACGGCGACCGCGTCACCGAGCTTGCGGCGCAGCGCGCCCACGTGCACGTCGAGGGTCTTGGTCGGGCCGAACCAGTTGGCGTCCCACACCGCCTCCATGATCTGCTCGCGGGTGAACACCGCGCCGGGCGCTTCGGCGAGGAACGCCAGCAGGTCGTACTCCTTGGGCGTCAGGACGACCTCGATGCCGTCGACGTGCACCCGTCGTGCCCGGCGGTCGATCGTGAGCCTGGTCGGCCGGGCGTCCGCCGACCGGGTGGCGTCGGGTTGGGGCAGCGCGGGCCGGACCCGCCGCAGCACCGCGCGCATCCGGGCGATCACCTCGCGGACGCCGAACGGCTTGGACACGTAGTCGTCCGCGCCGATCTCCAGGCCGACCACGCGGTCGGTCTCGTCGGCCCGCGCGCTGATCACGATGATCGGCACGTCGCCGCGGGCGCGCAGCTCCCGGCACACGTCCAGCCCGTCCACGTCGGGCAGGCCGAGGTCGACCAGCACGATGTCGGCCGGCTCCGCCGCCAGCGCCTCGGCCCCCGTGCGCACCCACACGACGTCGAAGCCGTACCGGCCCAACCCCCGCGTGAGGGACTCGGCGATCGGCTCGTCGTCCTCCACCAACAGCACCCGCATACCCGAAATCCTTCCACCACCGCGCGAGTCGAACGCTCAGGTCCCGCGTGTCGAACGCTCGGGCCCGCGTGTCGTCCACTCAGGACCCCCGAATTCCACCTCGCGGCCGAGCGGTGCGGGGCGACGGGGAACTCGGGGGTCCTGGAGGTTCGACACGCGGGTGGGTCAGGAGACGGCGGTGACGGCGGCGAGGATCTGGTCGGCGACCTCGGTCGGGCGGGAGAGGGCGATGGCGTGCGAGGCGTCCACCTCGACGGTGGCCGAGCCGAGCCGGGCCGCGGCGGCGCGCTGCGAGTCCGGGTTGATGGCGTTGTCCGCCGTCGCCACCACGAACCACGACGGCAGGGTCTTCCACGCGGGCTCCACGGACAGCGGCTCTCCGAGGGCGCGGGCCGCGATCGGGCGCTGGCTGACCGCGGCGGTGGCGGTGACCGAGTCCGGCAGGTCGGCGGCGAACACGCTCGCGAACGCGTCACGGCGGATCGTGAACTCCGTGTCGCTGCCGTCGCCGTCCGGGAACTGCTGCGGCACCAAGGACGTGTTGAGCTCCACCGGCGCGAAGCCCTCGACCGAGCTCAACGCGCTCTCGCCCTTGTCGACGCCGAACGACGCCACGTACACCAGCGCCTTGGCGTTCGGCGTCTTCGCGGCGGCGTGCGTGATGACCGGGCCGCCGTACGAGTGGCCGACCAGCACGACCGGCCCGTCGACCTGCCCGGCGACGCTCGCCACGTAGTCGCCGTCGTGCGCCAGCCCGCGCAGCGGGTTGCTCACCGCGAGCGCCTCCACGCCGCGCGCCCGCAGCAGTCCGATCACCTCGGCCCAGCTGGACCCGTCGGCGAACGCGCCGTGTACCAGGACGACGGTGGGGTTGTGGCCGGTCATCGTGTGCTCCTCGGTTCGTCTTGCGGGGTGATGCCATAAAGCTAGTGCCCGATTAAGTTGCGCACAAGGTATATCCGACGTGACGATCTTCACGGTCGCTCGTTGGACCCACTGCGCGATCCACGCGCCCTGATCAACCCGCCCTGATCAACCCGCCCTGATCAACCCGCCCTGATCAACCCGCCCTGATCAACCCGCCCTGATCGACCGGAGGAACCCGATGCGCCTGGTGATCGCACTCGTCGTCGCGGCCGTCGCCGTGACCCCCGCCGCCGCCGCGAGCGCCGATCACCCCGCGCCGGAGCACGTCTGCGTCGCGAGCGTGCCGGAGACCGATCCGCTGGAGCCGGGGCCGGTGAGCATCTGCGTCAGCGTGTTCAAGCCCGCTGCCGCCTCCCGCGACAACCGGGTGCCGGTGCTGCTGCACAGCCACGGCTGGGGCGGCAGCCGCACGTCCGCGCCCGGCTCGTTCCAGCGGTACCTGGACGCGGGTTTCGGCGTGGTCAGCATCGACCAGCGCGGTTTCGGCGAGAGCGGCGGCAAGGCGCACGTGGAGGACCCGGCGTTCGAGGGCGAGGACGTGATCCGGGTGATCGACCACGTCGCCTCGCTGGACTGGGTGCGCCGCAACGGTCCGAACGACCCGGTGCTCGGCGCGGTCGGCGGTTCCTACGGCGGTGGCTTCCAGTTCGCCGGCGCGTTCACCGAGATCATGAAGACCGGCCGCACCCGGTTCGACGCGCTCGCGCCGCAGATCACGTGGCACTCGCTGAACGACAGCCTCGCCCCGCGCGAGGTCGTCCGCACCACGTGGGTCACCGCCCTGTACGCCGCCGCCCTCGACGCGCACACCTCGACGCTGCACGCCGGCTACGCCGAAGGCCTGCTCACCGGCGACTGGCCCACCACGATGGAGGAGTTCTTCCGCGACAACGGCCCCGCGCACCACGTCGCCGCCGGCCGCCGGCTGGACGTCCCGGTGCTGCTGCACCAGGGCATCAGCGACAACCTGTTCCCGCTCGACCAGGCGATCGACAACTTCGACCGCGCCCTGACCCCGCGCGCCCGGGCGAACAGCCTGCTCATCGGCTACAACGGCGGCCACGCGCTGCCCAACGCCATCCCCGTCGGGTACGCCGTCGCGGGTGACGCGTGCTCGGCGCGGCACGGCGGCTACGACGAGCTCGAACTGCGGTTCCTGGCCGAGAACCTGCACGGCGCGCCGCGCGCGATCACCGGCCACGGCCGCTACCAGCTCATGACCGCCGAGGGCGGCTGCGTCACCGTGGACAGCGTCGCGCCGACCAGGACCACCGCCCTGCCCGACATCGTGACCACCGCCGGCGTCGGCCTGCCCCAGTCGATCAAGATCGCGGACGGCCCCCTCACCATCGCCGGGTCGCCGACGCTCGACGCCCTCGTCAGCACCCTCGGCCTCGACAGCCGCGCGTTCTTCGCCCTCAGCGCGGGCACGTCGCCGTTGACCGCCAAGGTGATCCAGAACAACGTGCTCCCACACCGCGAGCACAGCCTGAACCTGGGCACCCGCCGCACCGTCGAACTGCCCGCGGTCGCCGCCTCGATCCCGGCCGGCCAGTCGCTGTACCTCACCGTCACCCCGATCTCGGACATGTTCCTCCTGCACGGCAGCCGCACGCCGAGCGCGATGGTGCTGCGCGACGTCACCGTGAACCTGCCCGTCCGCGGCTAGGTTCGAGGTCGTGGACTTCGACGAGATCGTGATCGAGACCGATCGGCTCGACTTCCCGGCGCTCGCGGCGGGCGACGGGCCGGTGGTCGTGTGCTGGCACGGGTTCCCCGACCACCCGGCCACGTTCGGGCCGCTCGCCGAGCACCTGGTCGCCGCCGGCCGCCGGGTGGTGGCGCCGTTCCTGCGCGGCCACCACCCGACGACCGCGGACCGGATGACCTACGCCGACGGCATCACGCTCGCCGCCGACGCCGAGGCGGTCGCGCGGGCCCTGTCCCCGGACGCCGGGATCGACCTGATCGGGCACGACATCGGCGCGGGCGTGGTGGGCCGGCTGGCGGCGGCGTGGCCGGAACGGGTGCGGCACGCGGTCACCATGGCCGTGCCGCCGCCGAGGACGCTGGGCCCGGTGCTCCGCGATCCCGCGCAGCAGCAACGGTTCTTCTACCTGTGGCTGTTCCAGGTGCCCGGTGTCGCGGAGTCCGTGCTGGAGGCCGACCGCGGCCTGGTGGACTACCTGTGGTCGACCTGGTCGCCCGGTCTCGACCCGGGCGAACACCGCGCCCGCGTGCACGCGATGTACGGCGACCCGGCCGTGCTGCGCAACGTCCTGCGGATCTACCGCGGCAACTTCGACCGGTCGCTGCACGACCTGGACCTCGCCGCACTGGCCGCCACGACCGAGGCGACGGCCACCGTCCCGATGCTCGTGCTCGCCGGCGAGGACGACGGCTGCATCGGGCCGGAGCACTTCGCCGACGCCCGGACCGGTCTCGCCGACGGCTCCTCGGTGCGGGTCGTGGCCGACGCCGGCCACTTCATGCACCTCGACCGGCCGGACGAGGTGGCGAGGCTCGTGCTGGACTGGTTCGGCCGCGACTCCTGAGCCGCGATCACCACGAGCGTGTGCCGCCCGAGGTGGTTTTGACGTGGTCGTCGCCGGCGATCACGATGACGGGGTGACAGGACGTTCTCCCGGCTTGCCCGCCCGGAAGCGCGGGCGGGAGGCCGCGCCCAGCATCCGTGACGTGGCGGCCGCCGCGGGTGTCTCGTACCAGACCGTGTCACGCGTGCTCAACGAGTCGCCCAACGTCAACCCCGACACCCGCCGGCAGGTGCTCGACGTGATCGAGCGGCTCGGGTACCGGCCCAACCGGGCCGCCCGGGCGCTGGGCTCGGGCCGGGCCGGCGCGGTCACGGTGGTCATCGCCGACACCACGCTCTACGGGTACGCCGCCACGTTGCGGGGCATCGAGGAGGCCGCGCGCCTGCAAGGGCTCGCGCTCGGCGTCCGGGTGGTCGAGTCGGACCGCCCCGCCGACGTCCGGCACGCGGTCGAGTACGTGAGCGACCCCAACGCCGGCGGCATCGTCGTGATCGCCTTCGACGCCGCCGGCGCGGGCGTCCTGCGCGCGCTGCCGGCCGCCGTGCCCGCCGTGGCGGCGACCGAGGCGGGAGGTCTGGCCGGCACCGGGCGGGCCATGATCTACCTCGACGAACGGCAGGCCGCCGCCGACGCGACCGGGTACCTGTTGTCCTTGGGCCACCGCACGGTGCACCACGTCGCGATCCCGTCGGAGACCGGCACGAGCGCCCGCCAGACGGGGTGGCGCGACGCGCTGCGGGAGGTGGGCGCGCCGGTGCCGCCGGTCGTGCCCGTCGGGTGGGACGTGCGGTCGGCCTACCTCGCGGGACGGCGGCTGGCGGCCGACCCGGACGTCACCGCGATCCTGTGCGGCAACGACGACACAGCCATGGCGGTCCGCCGCGCCCTGCACGAATCCGGCCGCGACGTCCCGGGCGAGGTCAGCATCATCGGCTTCGACGACGTGCCCGGCGCGGCCTACTGGACGCCCGCGCTCACCACGGTGCGGATGGACTTCGTGGCGCTGGGCCGCGCGTGCCTGACGGCGCTGGTGGCCGAGGTGGCGGGCCAGCCGCGGCCCGCCCTCGACCTCGCCGCGCCGTCCCTCGTGGTGCGCGAGTCGACCGCCCCGCCGCGCGGTCGTTGAGGACCTGTCCACCGCAGTGTTGGTCACAACAAGGTAACGCGGTCTTTTCACTTGTCCGTGTGACCGGTCACACTCGGGGTCGTGATGTGACCGGTCACATGGCTGTGATCAGCACGAACGCTGGCCTGTCGCCGCTCCATGAACCAGTTCGACCTGCGACTTGGAGGTGACGACGGTGATCGGATCGACGAGGGCGAGACCCGCCTGGTGCGCGGCGGTGGTCGCGTCGGCGGCCTGCACGGCCTCGGGCACGGCGGGCGTCAACGCGATCGCGTTCGCCAACCCCTCCAGCGGCGACGCGCCCGACATCGACCTCATCCGGATCGCCGCGTCCCTCGACCAGCCGGGGAACCCGCGTCGGAACGCACGACAGGAGCGCCGTGATCTCATCGGAGTCCGCCACGAGCGTGGTCTGGGGCCACTCGGCGTTGGCACTCGTCGTGGACGTGTCCCCGGACGGCCCGGTCGGCGTCCGCACGCTGGCCGCCCGTCCGCGGTCCGACCACCCCAGGGCCGCGCAACCGCTGGTGGAGCTGCTGGTGGCCGGTGAGGGCCGGGCCCGCGCCTCGCACCGGTTCTCCGACACGGCGCTCGGCAGGCGCATGGTCTACGCCGGCTCCACCCGCACGCGTGACGGCAAGTGGAGCGAGCTGCACGTGGACGTGCGCGACGAGCGGACCGGGCTGCTCGCGCGGACGTCGTTCCGGTCGGTCGACGGCGTCGCGGCCTGCCAGGTCCGCACCACCGTGACCAACCGGGGCGACGTCCCGGTGGTGCTGCACGGCGTCACGTCGTTCGCCGCGGGCTTCCCCGGCGCCCTGGTCGGGGACGTCGACCTGCTGCGCGGCGAGAGCGAGTGGCTGGGCGAGGGCCGGTGGACGCGCCACCCGCTGCGCGACGGCGTGACCCCCGACCTCAACCTCCCGCTGCACGGTCAGCACGGTCGGGGTCGGTTCGCGGCCGTGAGCACGGGCACGTGGTCCACCGGCACGCACCTGCCCACCGCCGGGCTGGCGGACCGCCGGACCGGTCAGGCGTGGCTGTGGCAGGTGGAGCACAACGGCGCGTGGCGGTGGGAGGTCGGCGAACGGCTGGACGGCGCGTACGCGGCGTTGCTCGGGCCGACGGACGTCGACCACCAGTGGCAGCACTGCCTGCTGCCCGGCGAGGCGTTCACCACCGTGCCCGCGTCGGTGGCCGTGTCCGAGTCCGGTGTGGACGGTGCGATCGCCGCGCTGACCGCCCACCGGCGCGAACTCGTCCGCCCTCACCGCGACCGGTCCGCCCTGCCGGTGGTGTTCAACGACTACATGAACACGCTCATGGGCGATCCGACCACGGCGAAGCTGCTGCCCCTGGTCGACGCCGCCGCCGACGTCGGCGCGGAGGTGTTCTGCGTCGACGCCGGCTGGTACGACAACGGCACGAGCTGGTGGGACGCCGTCGGCGAGTGGCGGCCGTCCGAGACCAGGTTCCCGCGCGGCATCGCCGAGGTGCTCACCCGCATCCGGGAGCGGGGCATGGTGCCCGGCCTCTGGCTGGAGCCGGAGGTGATCGGGGTGCGCAGCCCGCTGGCCGACGAGCTCCCGGCCGCCGCGTTCCTCCAACGCGGCGGCGTCCGGCTGGTCGAGCACGACCGGTACGTGCTCGACCTGCGCCACCCGCGCGCGATCGCGCACCTGGACGACGTGGTCGACCGGCTGGTCGAGGACCTCGGCGTCGGCTACCTCAAGCTCGACTACAACGTCGACCCGGGACCGGGCACGGACTTCGCCGCCGACAGCGCGGGCGCGGGCCTGCTCGCGCACAACCGGGCCCACCTGGAGTGGCTGGACCGGCTCCTGGACCGGCACCCCGACCTGATCCTGGAGAACTGCGCGTCCGGCGCGATGCGCATGGACTACGCGCTGCTGTCCCGGATGCAGTTGCAGTCCACCAGCGACCAGCAGGACCCTTTGCGCTACCCGCCGATCGCGGTGTCGGCGCCGATGTCGGTCCTGCCGGAGCAGTCGGCGAGCTGGGCCTACCCGCAACCGGACATGGCGGACGAGCTGTTCGCCTTCACCGTGTGCACGGGGATGCTCGGCCGGCTCTACCTGTCGGGGCGGCTGGACCTCATGGGCGCCGACCAGCTGCGGTCCGTGCGCGAAGCGGTGCGGGTGTTCCGGGAGATCCGCGCGGACCTGGCGGTGTCGGCGCCGGTGTGGCCGCTGGAGCTGCCCGGGTGGCGCGATCCGTGGCTCAGCCTCGGGCTCCGGTCCGGTGACGTCACGCACGTGGCCGTGTGGCGGCGTGACGGCGCGGGCGCGGACGTGGCGCTGTCCCTGCCGCACCTGCGCGGCCGATCGGTCGACGTCGAGGTGCTCTACCCGCGCGACCTGCCCGCGTGGAGCCACTCCTGGGACCGGGGCACCGGCTCGCTGACCCTGGCGCCCGCCCACCAGGACACCGCCTCCGCGCGGCTCTTCCGGATCGCCCCCGGCGGAGAGCGAGGACCGGCCACCCCACCGACCGGGGGAACAGCACGGTGAACCGACGGATCCCCGTCGCCTCCGCCGCGCCACCCGGCTCAACGGGGTGCTGCACGCGTTGGGGATCAGCGGGATCGTGCTGCCGCCGGCGGTCGTCACGGTGGTGCTGCTGCTGCGCCGGCTCGGCCTGGCGGGCAGCGCGGCCCGGGCTCGACGGCGCGGGCCCGGTCACGGTGTTCCGACGCGTCGTGCTGCCGAAACCGGCACCTGACCTTCGCCTACGTGATCTTGATGAGCCTGCCGCTGGTCGCCGTCCTGGCGCCCGTCCGGCGACGGATCCTCGCCGGCATCACCAGCGGCGCCGTCAAGTGACAAAAGGAGCGTTGATGCGACACCCCTTCCTGGCGGGCACGATCGCCGCCGCGATGGCCCTGGGGACCTCGACCGCGGTCTCGGCGCGGAAGTCGTCGACCGAGACGCTGCGCGTCGACCTCGACTCGCCCACCGGCGCGTTCCACGGCGGCGCCACCGGCATCCTCTACGGCCTCGGCGACCCCGGCGTCCCGTCGCACGACCTCGTCGCCGGCATGCGCCCCCGCACGGTCTCGCAGAAGGCGCCGGACGGCGAGCAGCACCCGAGCGGCGACGCGCTGCGGGTCGCGGACGGGTACTTCGCGGCCGGCGGCACCGACGTGCACCTCTACGCGCAGGACGTCTACAGCGCCTGGCCCTACCAGGACCTGGGCATCGACGACTACATCGCGCGGTTGCGGCCCCAGCTGGAGAAGGTCGCCGCACGGCCGGACCGCGACCGGTTCGTGTGGACGATCTTCAACGAGCCGGACTGGATCTGGTACGGCGACTGGGCGGCGGACAAGGACCGGTTCCTGGCCGACTGGACCAGGGTCTACCGGCTGGTGAGGTCCGTGCTGCCCGACGCCCGCATCACCGGCCCGGGCGAGACCCGGTACCGCCCGGACCACCTGCGCGACCTGCTCACCCACGCCAAGGCCCACGACGTGCTGCCCGACGTCGTCACCTGGCACGAGCTCGGCCCCGACTCCCTGACCACCTACCGCGAGCACTACGAGGACTACCGGGCGCTCGAACAGGAACTCGGCATCGCGCCGCGGCCGATCAACATCAACGAGTACTCCAACCGGCGTGACACCTCCGTGCCCGGTCAGCTGGTCCAGTGGATCGCCATGCTGGAGGAGACCAAGGTCGACGGCCAGCTGGCGTTCTGGACGATGGCGGGCAACCTCAGCGACCACGCCGTGCGGACCGGCCGCGCCAACGGCGGCTGGTGGCTGACGAAGTGGTACGCCGACCTGTCCGGCGACACCGTCCGCGTCACGCCGCCGCGGCCCAGCACCCGGGACACGGTGCAGGGCCTGGCCGCCTACGACCGGGGCGACGCCAAGGCGACCGTCCTGCTCGGCGGCACGGCGAACGCGGTGGACGTCGTCGTGACGGGCCTGGACCGGCGGGTCTTCGGCGACCGGGTCGACGTGCGGGTCGCCAAGACCACCTGGTCGGGCTACGAGGGTGACGCCGGGCAGCCGCCCGTGGTCGCGGCGGCCAGGGTCCGCGTGGTCGGCGGCAAGGCGACGATCGCGGTGCCCGGCGGCGACCCGCTGGCCGCCTACCAGGTCGTCGTCACCCGGGCGGGCCTCGGCGCGCCGCCGGTCGCCGACGCGCCGTGGCAGGCGAGCCACGAGGCCGAGTCGGGCGCGGTGGAGCACGCCGTGGTCGTCACCCAGGACGACGGCTCCGGCTCGGACGAGATGGCCCAGCGCTACACCACGTCCGGCCACAAGGACGTCGGCTTCATGAAGGACCCCGCCTCGCGCGTCACGGTCGACGTGGACGTGCCGCGGGACGGCGCGTACCGGCTCGGGGTGTTCTACGGCACCGACGGGTTCGTCGGCAGGCAGGCGCTGTACGTGGACGACGCGCACGTGCGCGACCTGACCTTCCCGGCGACGCTGAACCGGGTCTACCGCGGCCGACTCGACACGCCGATCACGCTCACCGCCGGTCGGCACCGGATCTCCTTGCGCACCAGCGGTCCCGGCGGCTTCCTCGACGGCCCGTCCGACATCACGCTGGACCGGTTCGACCTGACCGAGGTCACCGGTCCCGAGAGGACGGTCTACCCGCTCACCGAGTCGCGCCGGTCCGGCGGCACGGTCGACCGCGGCCCCCGTGCGCTCCAGGTCGCCGCACCCGGCGCGGTCGTCCTCGGCCCCGGCGACACCGTGACCACGTACGTGTCCGCCGCCGAGGACGGCTACCACGAGCTGTCCACCACGTGGCTCGGCTCCGGCCGCAGCGCGCTCGGCCTCGCCCTGTCCGGACGACGGGTGCGCGACCTGACCGCCGACCGGCCCGGCGCGTGGACCGGCCGCGTCACGGCCCACCTCAAGGCCGGCGTCACCGAGGTCGTCCTGTCGAACGAGAGCCGCGCACCGCTCGTGCTCGGCACGCTGACCTCCGTCCGCGACGCGGCGTCCGACGCTCGTGCGGTCCGCGTGGAGGCCGAGTCCGGTCGGCTCGACGGGGGAGCGGTGGTGACCTCCGGGCCGTGGGCCTCCGGCGGCTCGTACGTCGGCCGGCTGGGCCACGGCGGCACGCTGACCATCCCGCGCCCGGCCGGGTTCGGGGCCGGCCAGTACAACCTGACCGTCGCCTACGCGCAGGCCGAGAAGAACACCGGCCACCCGTACAACACCGACACCATCACCCGGACGCTCGTCGCCACCGAGGAAGGCGGCCACGCCACGAGCGCGCCGTACCGCCACAACTACACCTGGGACGGCTTCTGGCCGGAGACCTCGCCGCTCGACCTGGTCACCGACGACGGCGCGCTCACGTTCGGCAACCCGGCCGCCTGGGGCCCGAACGTCGACTGGGTCCAGCTCGCACCGCTCGTCGTGGCGTCCTCGGTCACGCCACGGCGGTGAGGCTCAGCCGAGCGCGACGGCGATCCCGGCGAGGACCGGCACCGAGAGGACGGTGGTGATCAGCACGGCGTCCCGGGCCAGTTCGGTGCCCCGGTCGTAGGCCGTGGCGTAGACGAACACGTTCTGCGCGGTGGGCAGCGCCGAGGCGATGGTGACGGCCAGCAGCGCCGGGTCGTCCAGGTGGAGCACCCAGCGGCCGAGGGCGTAGGCCAGCACGGGCTGCGCCGCGGTCTTCAGCGCGACCACCAGCCACACCTGGCCCGCCGTGCCGCCGGAGGCCGGGCGCGGCGCGCCGTGCAGGCTCGCGCCGTAGGCGAGCAGGGCGGCCGGGACGGCGAGGTCGGCGAGCAGCTCGACCGGCCGCAGCACCGGGGCGGGCGGCATCCAGTCGAGCGCGGACAGCGCCAGGCCCAGGGCGCAGCCGATCACCAGCGGCGTGCGGAACGGCTGCGTCAGCAGGTGGGCCCGCGACGGCCCGCCAGGGCCCGCGTCGCGTGACGCGGCCAGCACCGTCAGCCCGATCGGCGCCAGCACCAGCACCTGGAACAGCAGCACCGGCGCCACCAGGGAGGCGTCGCCGAGCACGTACACCGCGATGGCGATGCCGAGGTTGCCCGCGTTGACGTAGGACGTGGCGAGCGCGCCGGTGGCCAGGTGGCCGGCGCGCGGCCGCCAGCGCCACCACGCGACGACGAGGTAGACCAGCGCGCACATCACCGCGCTGCCCGCGGTGGCCACCAAGGTGGGGGACAGCATCACGGACGGGTCCGCGTCGGCGAGGGTCAGCAGCAGCAACGCCGGCGTGGCGATGAAGTACGACAGCCGGGACAGCACGCCGGCCGCGCCCTCGCCGAGCACGCGGGCGCGGCCGGCGATCCAGCCGACCGCGATCACCGCGACGAGGGTGGCGAAACCCGACAGGACCGCGTTCACCCGCGGGCGCCCGTCACCGGGGCGAGCCGACCTTCGCGGTCTCGACGGTCCAGGCGCGGGCCTGGTCGCTGAGGGTGATGCCTAGGCCTGGCCGGTCGGACAGGTGCATCCGGCCGTCCCGGATCTCCAGCCGTTCGTCGAACAGCGGGTGCAGCCAGTCGAAGTGCTCGACCCACGGCTCGCGCGGGTAGGCGGCGGCGAGGTGGACGTGGATCTCCATGGCGAAGTGGGGCGCGAGCTGGAGGTGGTGGTGGTCGGCGAGCGTGGCGAGCTTGAGGAACTGGGTGATCCCGCCGACGCGCGGCGCGTCCGGTTGCAGGATGTCGACCGCGCCGGCCCGGATCAGCTCGTAGTGCTCGGCGACGCTGGTGAGCATCTCGCCGGAGGCGACGGCCGTGGTCAGCGACCGGGCCAGCTCCGCGTGCCCCTCGACGTCGTAGGCGTCCAGCGGCTCCTCGATCCACACCAGGTCGAACTCCTCCAGCGCCCGGCCGACCCGCATCGCGGTGGGCCGGTCCCACTGCTGGTTGGCGTCGACCATCAGCGGCACGCCGTCGCCGAGGTGCTCGCGGACGGCGGCGACCCGGCGCAGGTCCTCCGCCCGGTCCGGCAGGCCCACCTTGATCTTGATGCCGCCGACGCCGGACTCCAGCGTGCGGGTCGCGTTGTCCTTGATCTGCTCGACGGTCTCGTGCAGGAACCCGCCGGAGGTGTTGTAGCAACGGACGGAGTCGCGGTGCGCGCCGAGCAGCTTGGCCAGCGGCAGGTTCGCGCGCTTGGCCTTGAGGTCCCACAGCGCGATGTCGAACGCGGCCAGCGCCTGGGTGGCCGCGCCGCTGCGCCCGACCGACGCGCCGGCCCAGACCAGCTTGGTCCACAGCCGGCCGATGTCGTTGGGGTCCTCGCCGACCAGGTCGGGCGCGACCTCGCGGGCGTGCGCGAACTGGGCGGGCCCGCCGGCGCGCTTGCTGTAGCCGAACCCGACGCCCTCCAGCCCGGCCTCGGTGCGGATCTCGGCGAAGAGCATCGCGACCTCGGTCATCGGCCGCTGCCTGCCGGTGAACACCTTGGCGTCGCTGATCGCGGTCGGCAGCGGCAGGGTCACCGAGGACAGCGTGATCGACGTGATCCGGTCGGGACTGGGGGACATCGGGCTCCTTCTCCTCGGGCGCGGGCGATCAGGCGAGCTGCCGGACCAGGGCGGTGAGGCGGGCGCGCTCGTCGTCGGTCAGGTCGGTCAACGGCGGGCGCACCGGGCCGCCGTCGCGGCCCACGGCGGTCAGCCCGGCCTTGACGATCGACACCGCGTACCCGCGCTCCCGGTCGCGCAGGTCCAGGTAGGGGATCACGAAGTCGCGCAGCATCCCGTACAAGGCGGTCCGGTCCTGAGCGCGGACGGCGGCGTAGAACTCGAGGGCGAACTCGGGCACGAAGTTGAACAGCGCGGAGGAGTACGTGGTGACGCCGAGCTGCAGCAGCGGCAGGGCGAACGTCTCCGCGGTCGGCAGGCCGCCGATGTAGATCAGCCGGTCGCCGACGCGGGCGTAGGTGCGGGTCAGCTGCTCGACGTCGCCGACGCCGTCCTTGAGCCCGATCAGGTTGGGGTTGCGGTCGGCCAGCTCGGCGACCGTCGCGTCGGTCAGCACGGCGTTGGCCCGGCTGTAGACGATCACGCCGAGCCCGGTGGCCCGGCACACCGCGGAGACGTGCTCGACCAGGCCGCGTTGACCGGCCTCGGTGAGGTAGGGCGGGAACAGCAGCACGCCGGAGGCGCCCGCGGCCTCGGCGGCACGCGCCTGCGCCACCGACACGGCGGTGGCGCCGGTCGCCGGCGCCACGACGGGCACCTTGCCGCCCACCTCGTCCACGGCGACGCGGACCACCTGGTCCAGCTCGGCGGGCGTCAGCGAGAACCCCTCGCCCGTGCCGCCCGCGGCGAACAGGCCCGCCACGTCGAAGCTCGCCTGCCAGGCCAGGTGCTCGCGGTAGCGGTGCTCGTCGAACCGCAGGTCGGCGTCGAAGTGGGTGACCGGGAAGGACAGCAGCCCGGAGGCGAGTCGGTCGGCGAGAGCGGCGGGGTTCGTCACGGCTCCACCGTATGGACCAGGAGTGATGCTTGTCCAAGAGTTATTTAGCATTGCGCAATACCCGGAGGGCATCACTCGAACGGCGTGCGGCCCTCCAGGACGCTCAACGTCCGCCACAGCGCCGGGTTGGCCGAAGCCTTCAACCACAGCAGGTGCAGTTCCACCGGCTCGGGCACCGCGGTCGCCAGCCGGGCGAACTCGACGCCGTCGATGCGCAGCCGCGCCGCCGACTCCGGCACGAACGCGACACCCCGGCCGGCCGCGACCAGCCACAGCATGGTGAGCACCTGGCTGACCGTGTGCACCGTGTTCTCCGACGCGATCGGCACCGTGCGCACGACCAGGTCGTAGAAGTAGCGCGCGTCGGTGGGCGAGTGCATGACGACCGGCTCGCGGACCACGTCGGCGGCCGTCGCGTCACGTCCCAGCGCCGCCAGGGGGTGGCCGGCGGGCACGGCGACCAGCAGCCCTTCCCGGTGCAGCAGCCGTGAGCCGAAGGTCGAGTCGTCGAACGGCGGCCGGCCGAGCCCGAGGTCGATCTCCTCGTTCACCAGCGCGGACACCTGCTCCCGGGTGACCAGCTCGACCAGCTCCACGTCCACGTCCGGCAGCTGCGCGGCGATGTCGTCCAGCAGCCGGCCGAGGATGCCGTAGGTGGCCGCCGCGGTGAACCCGACCCGCACCACGCCGCTCGACCCCGACGACACCCGCCGGGCCAGCTCCGGCGCGGTCTCGGCCAGCGACAGCAGCCGCCGCGCCTCGACCAGGAACACCTCGCCCGCCGCGGTGAGCGTGACCCGCCGGTTGTCGCGGATCAGCAGCCGCGCGCCGACCGACCGCTCCAGCTTCTGGATCTGCCTGCTCAGCGGCGGCTGCGTCATCGCCAGCCGGGCGGCGGCACGGCTGAAGTGCAACTCCTCGGCGACGGCTACGAAGCCCCGTAGCTGCTCCAGCGTGAACGCCATGCGAGGAAGGTATCAACCCTGGTCACGGCGCGTTTGCCGTGTGAGCATGGTCGACATGGGCCTCCCACGCCGCACCGCCGGCCTCGTCCTGGCCGTGTTCCTGCTCTGCGGGCTGGTGACGGCGCCCGCCACCGCCGCGACCGCGTTCAAGGTCTTGCAGCTGAACCTGTGCAACAGCGGCGTCGCCGGGTGCTACCAGGACGGGCTGGCCGTGGGCGAGGCCGTGACGATGATCCAGCGCCGCGTGCCGGACGTGGTGTCGGTGAACGAGGTGTGCCTGTCCGACCTGCCCCGGCTGACCGCCGCCGTGGGCGCGAGCGCCGAGTACCAGTTCGCGTTCGCGCGCCGGAAGACCACGGGCGCGAACATCGAGTGCACCGACGGCCGGGGCGCCTACGGCAGCGGGATCATCGTCAAGGAAGGCATCCGGACCAGCGGCCACGGCGTGTACACCGCGCAGGACAGCGGCACCGAGGTCCGGGCCTGGGCGTGCGCGCTGAGCGAGGTGCGCGCGTTCACCGCCTGCACCACGCACCTGAGCACGACCGGCACCGTGGCGCTGGCGCAGTGCAAGGAACTCGTGCCCGCGATCGTGCTGGGCTACGACCCGACCGGCTCCGCCACGACCAGGCACGTGGTCCTGGGCGACCTGAACCTCAAGTACAGCCCGGGTTCGGCGACCAACGCGCAGAACTGCGTGCCGTCGGGCTGGTTCCGCAAGGGCGACGGCGACGTGCAGCACGTCATCGCCCGCACGCTGACGTTCGTGTCGACGCAGGAGTACGCCATGTACCGCACCGACCACCCGGCGTTCGTGGTGAACTACACGTTCTGATGCAGGCCGTTCAGCGGTCGAGCGCTTCGCGGAGCACCCGGACGGCCTTCGGGCCGACGCCGTGCACGGCCAGCAGCTCGGCGTCGCTCAGGCCGGCGACCTGGGCGAGCGTGGTGACGCCGATGGCGGTGAGCGCCCGCGTGGCGGGTCGTCCGATGCCCTTGGGCAGGTCGCCGACCTCGCCCGGCTCGGCGGTCTCGGCCCCGGCGGCCCGCGCGGCGAGATCCTCCGGGGCCCGCGACAGCCACGCCCGCCGCACCCAGTGGTCGAGCCGCTGCCCGTCGACGTCACCGAGCGGGACGCGCACGCCGCCGGCCAGGCGCTCGGCGGTCGGGTGCGCCGCCAGGACCGCGTCCACGTCCGCGGCGGGCAGGTGGAGGTGGACGCGGTCGTGCTCGTCCACCGAGGCGAACCGCGTGCCCCGCACGGTGAACGCCCGGCCGTCCGCGGCCACCTCGGGCAGAGACCGCGCGGTCTTGCGCAGCCGGTCGATCGTCGTCACGCGGAGATTGCATCACGCCGGCAGCAGCCGCCACAGGTGGTCGGGGGTGCCCGTGTCGCCGAACTGGACCACCTGGGCCGAATCGTCGTAGGACATGCGGTCGACCCCGAGCACCTTGCCCGAGTGCTCGTTCCGGATCCGCCACAGCCCGTCCGTGCTCGCCCGGAGCCGCCACAGGTGGTCGGCCGTGCCGTTGTCGGCGAACTGCACCACGATCGCCGAGTCGGCGGTCGACATCCGGTCCACGCCCAGCACCTTGCCGGAGTGGGCGTTGCGGATGCGGAAGCAGCCGTCGGCGTCGGGCAGGAACTGCCAGCGGTGGTCGGCGGTGCCGGTGTCGGCGAACTGCACGACGCGCGCGGAGTCCGCGGTCGACATCCCGTCCACGGCGAGGACCTTGGTCGAGTTGAGGTTCTGGATCTTCACCGTGCCTTCGGGGACGACCCGCCACAGGTGGTCGGCGGTGCCGTTGTCGTCGTACTGCACCACCCGCGCGGAGTTCGCGGTGGACATGCCGTCGACGCCGAGCACCTTGCCCGAGTGCTCGTTGCGCACCTTCACCAGGCCGTTGCCCTGGTCCACCAGACGCCAGCGGTGGTCGGCGGCGCCGGTGTCGGCGAACTGCACGACCCCGGCCGAGTTCGCGGTCGACGCGCCGGCCACCGCGAGCACCTTGCCGCTGTGCTTGTTCTGCACGCGCAGCACCACGCCCGGCGTGCCCCAGCCTCGTGACCCGCCGGTCTGCGGGAACGAGGTGATCCGGAGACGCGCCGCGCCGGCGGGGATCAGCGTGACGTCGCGGACCGGCGCGGTCGTCGCCACGGGGCTGTCGCTCAACGTGCCGACGACGTGCTCGCCGTCCGCGGTCCAGTCGGTGATCTCCTGCGCCTTCGCGGTGAGCCTGACGGGCGCGTTCGCGACGGTGAAGGGATCGTCGACGTCGCCGCCACCGGTCGCCACCGAGACGGGCTGGCCGGGCACCAGGCCGACGTTCCAGGCCGAGGCCGCCTCGACCGCGTACTCGGGCCACGCGTCCGTGCCGCCGTAGCGGGTCCAGCGCTCGTCGACGCGCAGCGAGAACGTCAGCGCGCCGTACTCGACGGAGACCGCGCCGTGGTTGTCCGGCCACGTCCGCGTGCGCGGGGCCATCGGCAGCCGCAGCACGAGCACGTCGCCGTCGGACCACGTCCGGCGGACGGTGGCGAAGCGGGGACCGCCCTGGACGGCCACCGGCGAGCCGTCGACCGTCAGCACGGGGGAGGAGCACCACCCCGGGATCCGCACGGTGAACCCGAACGCGAGCGGGCGGGGCGTGGCGACCCGGAAGGTGATGGTGTCGCCGAACGGGTAGGCGGTGTCCTCCGTGATCGTGACCGGGGTGCCGTCGGCGACCTTCACCGTGACCGTCGAGGGCCCGTACAACGCCGCCGCCACCCCGCCGTCGCCGGTGGCCAGCCACATCTCCTCCACGAAGTACGGCCAGCCCTGGCCGTAGTTGTGGGGGCAGCAGCGGTACTGGTCGACGCCCGGTTTGTAGGCCAGCATCGCGAAGCCGTTCTGGAACTGGCGGCGGCGCTTGGGCACGTCGTCCAGCCGCACGACGTTGGCGGGCGTGACGTAGTGCGCCACCCGCCCGGACGGGTCGAGCGAGGCGGGCAGGAGGTTGAACGCCAGGTCCTCGGTGCGGTCGGCCCACACCGCGTCGCCGGTCAACCGGGTGAGCAGCTCGTGGCTGCCCATGTACTCGACCACGCCGCAGGTCTCGAAGCCCTGCCTGGGGTCGCCGTAGCCGGGGCGGGCGTTCTCGTCGCCCGCGAACCCGCCGCCCGGGAACTGCCCGTACCGGCGCATCACGGTGTCGTAGTTGCGGTAGGCCGCCGCGCGGTCGCCGTCGTCGCCGGAGAGCACGGAGAACTGCGCCGGCTCGCGGAACCCCTGGGCGATGTTCACGTTGTGCAGGGTCGGCAGGCCGCCGACCCAGTCCGCCGAGTGCCGGTGGACGCGCCGGGTCAGGTCGAGCAGCGAGGCGTCGCCGGTGCGGTTGTAGAGCCACAGCACCACGTCCATCGCGTCACCCCAGCGCGTGGCGCCCCAACCGTCGGCGAACACGGCGTCGGGCTGTCGCGCGGTGAAGGCGAAGAACCGGGTCAGCGCCCGGTCGACCCTGGTGTCCTCGTGGAACTCCGCCCACGACCGCAGGGCGTGCAGCATCGGCATGTGCGGCCACAGGTCGGCGTGGCCGTTGAGCGAGCCGCGCAGCGCCGACGGGCCGAAGAACCCGTCCGCCGCCTGCGTCGCGAGCACCGCCTCGATCCACCGCTCCGCGTCGCGCAGGACGCGCGCGTCCCCGGTGACGTAGCCGAGGTCGCCGTAGCCCCGCAGCCAGTACGGCACTTCCTCCCAGCCGCCCAGCTCGGGGCGCACCCACCCGGTGGCGTCGAAGCGCAGGAAGTGCGAGACCTCCTGGAGGCGCCCGTTCAGGCCGTCGAGCTGCTTGTCCAGCTGGGTCGCCAACCAGCCGCGCGGACGCACCGCGCCCGGCGGCAGCCGGAGGAAAGCGGCCGGCCGCAGCGGCGCGCGGTGAGGCGGGTACCACGGGCCGGCCTGCGCGGCGGCCTCGGCCGGCCGCACTGCCGCGCCGAGGGCCGTCACGGCGCCGGCGGTGAGGAACGTGCGACGTCGCATGGACATGGTCGGCTCCCGGTCGTCGTCGACTTGGGCGGCGGACCCAGTTTTTCAACGTTGTATCAACGATGTAAATCCGCCACCCGGCCGTCGTTCGACGCCCTCCGCCGAAATCGGGCGCGGTCGCCCGGACTATTGCCATAACGTGGCAACAATGACGACGAGTTCGACCGCCACGGGCACGAGCCTCACCGACCTGGTCCGCCGCTGGGAGAAGGGGTGGAGCGTGAGCCGCGGCTGGGCCGCGCCACGGGACACCGGCGACGCCCTGCACCTGCTCCAGCACCGCCCCGGCCGCCACCGGGAGATCATCGCCCTGCGCCCGGACGACGTCACCGGCCTGCGCGCCCTGGCCGACGAGGCCGTCGCCGCCGAGGAGGCGACCTGGCTGACCGTCCCCACCACGCGGCCCGACGAGGTCGAAGAGGTGCTGCGCCACGCCGGTCTGCACCTCAAGACCGCGCGCGAGTGGCTGATGACCCGTTCGCTGGCCGACCACCCGCGCCGCACGGTCCCGGCGCACTACCGGATCGCCACGTCGGAGGCGGAAGTCGTCGTGGCCGACGTCCGGCACGAGTCCGACGAGCAGGCCGCGAGCGGTCAGGTGGCCGTCACCGACCGGGACGCCGTCTTCGACCGGATCGAGACCGCCTCGGCCCACCGCCGCCGGGGCCTGGGCAGCGTGGTGATGGCCACCCTGGCCGAGGAGGCGGTCGCCCGCGGCGCGCACCACGGCATCCTGCTCGCCGGCGTGGCGGGGCAGGCGCTCTACGCGTCCCTGGGTTGGGACACGCGGGCCGCGGTGGTGATCGCCACCAACCAGCCCGGCTGAGCCGCCGGATTCCCGTTGCGGCGCAAGCCAGTTGAGACTCGAAACTTCCGCGAAACGTCTGGTAGGTGGGTTGATCCCGACCTGATAGTGACAGCGCTCGTCCGACGGAAGGGGTTTCGCGATGCGGTGGAGAACGGTGCTGTTGACCACTGGCCTGGTGCTCGGCCTGAGCTCGGCGCCGGCGAGCGCGGCCGAACCGGTGATCGTCGACTCCACCAAGCACGGTGGCCGCACGGTCGCGTTCACCTTCGACGACGGCCCCAACCCGGCCGACACGCCGCGCCTGCTGGAAGTGCTGCGCCGCCACCACGTCAAGGCCGTGTTCTGCCTCTGGGGCGACTACGTCGAGGCGAACCCGCAGCTGGTGCGCAAGATCGTCGCGGGCGGGCACATCCTCTGCAACCACAGCATGCACCACGACAACATGGGCGAGTGGACGCCCGAGCAGATCGAGGCCGACCTGAGGCAGACCAGCGCCGCGATCCACCGCGCCGCGCCGGGCGCGCCCATCCGCTACTTCCGCGCGCCCTACGGCAGCTGGGGGCAGAGCCCGCAGGTCGCGGCCAAGCTCGGCATGACCTCGCTCGGCTGGAAGCTCGCCATCGGCGACTGGGAGCCGCCGGGCGTGGACGAGCTGGTGCGCCGGGTGAAGGACGGCCTCACCGACGGCGCCGTCGTCCTGATGCACGACGGCCCGAACGAGCGCGGCCAGACCGTGGACGCGGTGGCCAGGCTGATCCCCGAACTGCGCGCCGACGGCTGGCGCTTCGACCGGCCCGCGCGCCGCTGAAGGGGTCGACCGTGAAGCGCACCACGACGGCGGCGTTGACCGCCCTGCTGCTCCTGCTGCCGACCGCGGCCGCCGCGTCACCGCGGCCGACCTGGGTCGGGGCGTGGGCGACCTCGCCCACCACCGTGCCCGCCTCCGACACGACGTCGTTCGAGGACCAGACGCTGCGCCAGGTCGTGCACCTGAGCGTCGGCGGCGGCACGGTCCGCGTGCGGCTGTCCAACGAGTTCGGCGCCGAACCGCTGGTGATCGGCGAGGCGCACGTCGCACGGCGGGCCGGCGGGGGTTCGGCGATCGAGCCCGGCAGCGACCGGCGGCTGACGTTCGGCGGGCGCCCGTCCGCGACCCTGCCGCCCGGCACGCCGCTGCTCAGCGACCCGGTGGCGCTGCCCGTCGCGGCCGACTCCGACCTCGTGGTCAGCATCCACCTGCCGCGGCGCACGGCGGGCAACACCGTGCACGCGTTCCCGTACCAGGACGGGTACGTCGCGGCGGGCAACGTCACCGGCCGCACGGAGATCACGCCGACCGCCGTGCTCGGCAAGTGGCACTTCCTCACCGGCGTCAGCGTCACGGGCGGCAAGCGCGGCTCGACCGTGGTGGCCTTCGGCGACTCGATCACCGACGGCGCGGAGACCACGCGTGGCGCGAACCGCCGTTGGCCCGACGTCCTCGCCCGCCGGTTCTCCGCCGAGCGAAGCCTGCGGCACCTCGGCGTGGTGAACGCGGGCATCAGCGGCAACCGGCTGCTGCACGACCCCAACCCGCCGGTCGGGCACCCGGCGGAGGGCTACGCGGCGTACTTCGGGCAGGCAGCGCTGCGCCGCTTCGACCGGGACGTGCTGGCCCAGCCCGGTGTCGGGCACGTCGTCGTGCTGCTCGGCGTCAACGACCTCGGCCACCCCGGCACGAGCGCGCCGCTGTCGGAGAAGGTGACCGCGCAGGACATCATCGGCGCGCACCGACAGCTCATCGCCCGTGCCCACGCGCAGGGCCTGCGCATCCACGGCGGCACCATCACGCCGTTCCGCGACGACACGTTCGGCTTCTTCAGCCCGGAGAACGAGGCCGCGCGGCAGACCGTCAACCACTGGATCCGCACCGGCGGCGAGTACGACGGCGTGATCGACTTCGACCGGGCCCTGCGCGACCCCGGGCAACCCGACCGCCTGCTGCCCGCCTACGACAGCGGCGACCACCTCCACCCGAACGACGCCGGCATGGCCGCGATGGCGGAGGCCGTGCCACTGCGCCTGTTCCGGTGATGCCGCGGGGCCGCCTACGACACCGGGCGGCCCCGCACCCCGCGTCCGACGCCGGCCGCTCGCCCACCCGTGGCGGGCGGCCGGCGTCGTCACGCGCCGTTCACGTCGTGGCCAACCTCGCGTGGTTACGATTTTTCGTAACCGTGGCTATGTTGGGTCGGAAGTTTCGTCCGAGCCGGGGGAGTGCCAGGGTGTCGCTGTTGCGGATCTGCGGTGTCGTCGTCGCCTTGCTGGTCGCCACCGCGGCGCCCGTGTCGGGCCACCAGGCCGCGGCCGCGCAGTCGCACTCCGAGAAGGTCATCTTCGACGGCGGTGGCGACGACGTGCTCAACGGGATCAGGTACCACTCGTTCCGCATCCCGTCGTTGATCCGCACGAACACCAACCGGCTCATCGCGTTCGTCGAGGGGCGTGCGGCGGGCAACGCCGACTTCGGCAACATCAACCTGGTCTACAAGGTGTCCGACGACAACGGCGCGACCTGGTCGAACCTGCGCGAGGTGGTGGGCGCCGGCCAGGGCACGTGGGGCAACCCGACCGCCGTGGTCGACCGCGGCAACAACAGGATCTGGCTGTTCCTCAACCACCAGCCCGAGGGACACTCGCCCGTCGACTCGTGGGACGACCGGCAGGTGTGGCTGACCTCCAGCACCGACAACGGCAACACCTGGGCGTCACCGACGAACATGTCCGCCACCCTCAAGCCCCGGACCCTGGCCGACGGCCGGAGCTGGAACTGGGACGCGGTCGGCCCCGGCGTCGGCATCCAGACCACCTACCGCGACGCCGGCCGCCTGGTGATCCCCGCGCAGCACCGCAACTTCTACAGCGACGACCACGGTGTGACGTGGAAGTCCGCGCCGCTGCGCACCACGGTGGGCGCGTCGATGGAGCAGACCGGCGAGTCCACCGTGCTGGAGCTGGCCAACGGCGAGCTGTACCGCAACGACCGGCCGACCTCCGCGACCGCGGAGATCCAGGAACGGCGCTGGGTCACCCGAGGGACGATCGAGAACGGCTTCCGGCCGTTCGCCGCGGCGAGCTGCCTGCTCGACCCGGTGAACGAGGGCTCGACCATGCGCTACAACGCCGACGCGCCCGCCCGGCTCGCGTTCGTGAACTCCGCCAGCACCGAGACCCGCACCAAGATGCGGATCCGGATGAGCGAGGACGAGGGCCGCACGTGGGCCTACAGCCGACCGTTCTCCGACGCGCCGCTGCCCGACGAGGGCGGCAGCTACCGCGAGGGCGGCTACTCCAGCATCGTCAAGACCGCCGACTACCACGTCGGCGCGTTGATCGAGGTCAACGAGAACACCTCGGCGAGCGCGTCCTCGCACCGCTCGATCGCGTTCCGGAAGGTGAACCTGCCCTGGATCCAGGGCGGTGTCCGGGACGAGGGCTGCGACGGCGGCATCTCCTGACGACGGGGAGCGCCCGACAGCGCTCGTCGCGCGGCGACGAGCACCCGGTCCACCACGCGTCGGCGAGGTCGGGGGGGGGCGCAACCGCCTCGACGCGGGGTCCTGACCGAACGGGCAATCCGCGAGAGGTCCCGGCCGGGGCGCCGGCCGTAGGCTCGAGCCGCACGTCCGACGAGGTCCGACGAGGCTTGGCCGGCGCCGCCGCGGCCACGGTGGCGCCGGCCGTTCCTACACCGACATGGACGGCACGAGCGGCCGGCGGGTCGACTCGGCGGCGAAGGCGCGCCACGCGGCGGCCAACGCGGCGACGGCGGCGCTGATCACCGGCGGTTCGGCGGTGAACGGCAGCCGCAGCCGGTCGGCGCTGCCGCCCGTCGGGTCCAGCGAACCCCCGGGCAGCACGGCGACCCCGTGCCGCAACGCCACCTGGGCGTACGAGGCGGCGTCCGCGTCGGGCAGCCGCACCCACAGCGTCTGGCCGCCCTCGGCGGGCGTGAACTCCCACTCCGGCAGCTCCTCGCGCACCCGCGCGCACAGGTGGTCGTGCTGCCGCCGCAACGCCGTGACGCGCTCCGACCGCACCGCCGCGAAGTCCGCCAGCAGCTCCACCGCCGCCCACTGGTCCAGCACCGCGCTGCCCAGGTCGTGCACCGCCTTGAACCGGGCCAGCCGGGCGACGAGCGCCGCGTCGGCCCGCACCCAGCCGACCCGCAACCCGCCCCACACCACCTTGCTCAGCGACCCCACCGTGATCGCGCCGGGAGTGGGCGGCGACGCCGGCGCGCCGCTCAGGTCCAGGTCGGCCAGCACCTCGTCGAACACCAGCGGCACGTCGCCGGCCGCCCTCGTGAGGCGCGCGCGTGCCAACGGGCTCAGGGACGAGCCGGTGGGATTGCGGAACGCGGGCATCGCGTACACCAACGCCGGTGTGAAACGCGCGAGCGCGCCCGCGAGGTCGTCGTCCGCGCGGACGACCGCGCCGACCTCCCGGAACAGGTCCAGCGCGCCGGGGTAGGTCGGCGCCTCCACCAGCACCTCGTCACCCGGCCGCACGAGAGCGCGCGTCAGCAGCGCCAACGCCTGCTGCGCCCCCGTCGTCACCAGGATCTGACCCGCGGTCGTCGGCACGCCGAGGTCGCGGTACCGGTCGGCCAGCGCCGCGCGCAGCGCCGGGAGCCCGGACGGGTGGTAGCCCAGGTCCTCGCCGGCCAACCGCTCCACCGCCCGCCGCTGGGCCCGCACCAGCCGGTCGGGCGGCGCCATCGGCCCGGCGCAGGCGAACTGGAGCACGCCGTCGGGCGGCTCCAGCAGGTTCACGAACATCGGGTTCGCGGTCTCCTCGCGGGCCGCCGCACGACCACCCGACGACACCCACGTGCCGCTGCCGCGCCGCCGGGTCAACCGGCCTTCCTCCCGCAGCAGGTCGTACGCCGCGATCACGGTCGTCCGCCCGACCGCGAGACCCGACGCCAGCGACCGGTCCGGCGGCAGCACGGTCCCCGGCGGCAGCAGGCCCTCGTCGACCAGCTCGCGCAGGCGCGCCGCCAGCAGCAGGTACAGCGAGCCCCGGCCGGCGGACCAGCGCCCGAGCCGGCCCGCCAGGTCGTCCACGGAGATTGGCTTCATGATGAGACCAATCTAGGCGAATTGGCTCTAAAGACATACCACTTCCTGAACCATGCTCGTCCCATGCATGCCGACACCCGCGTTGCCCGCACCTCGGTCCCCGCGTTGACCAGCACGCCCCTGTCCGTGCCGCTCTACCAGACCTCCAGCTTCGCGTTCGACGACCTCGACGCCCTCGCCGACGCGATGACCAGGCCGGACGGCGCGTTCGTCTACACGAGGTTCGGCAACCCGACCGTCCGGGCCCTGGAGGGCGCCGTGGCCTCGCTCGAAGGCGGCACGGCGGCGCTGGCCACCGCGTCGGGGATGGGCGCGATCAACGCGGTGCTGCTCGCGAACCTCCGGTCCGGCGACCACCTGATCGCCCAGCACGCGCTCTACGGCGGCACGCTCGCCCTGCTGCGCGACCTGGAGGAGCGCTGGGGCGTCGCGGTCACCTACGTCGGCGGCCACGACCCGGACGAGGTGCGCGCGGCGGTCCGGCCCGAGACCAAGGTGCTCTACCTGGAGACCATCGCCAACCCCACCGGTCACGTCAGCGACCTGCCCGCGCTCGCCGTCGCCGTGCCGGACGACGTCCTCGTGGTCGTGGACAACACGTTCGCCTCACCGCTGCTGTGCCGCCCGATCGAGCACGGCGCGGACGTGGTCGTCCACTCGACCACCAAGTACCTCGGCGGGCACAGCGACGTGACCGGCGGCGTGGCGGTGTTCGCCGACGACGCCCGCTACCGCTCGACCTGGCGGCACTCGGTCGAGCTGGGCGTGACCCCGGACCCGTTCGCGGCCTGGCTCACCATCCGCGGCCTGCGGACCCTGGCGCTGCGCGTCCGCAAGCACGAGGAGAACGCCGCCGTCCTGGCCCGCCGCCTGGCCGAGCACCCGGCGGTGCGCGTGGTGCACTGGCCCGGCCTCGACGCGCACCCCAGCCACGCCGTCGCGACCCGGTTCCTGGATGGCTTCGGCAGCTCGTTCTCGTTCGACGTGGCCGACGTGGAGGCGGGCCGGAAGTTCGTCACCGGCGTCGAGCTGGTCCGGCTCGCGCCGTCGCTCGGCGGCACGGAGACGTTGGTGCTGCACCCCGCGAGCACCTCGCACCGCCAGTTGGACGAGGACCGGCTGAAGGCGAGCGGCATCACCGGCGGCACGATCCGGCTGTCGGTGGGCATCGAGGACGCCGACGACCTGTGGCGGGACATCGCCCGGGCGCTGGACCGCTGACGGGGCGGCCGGGGCCACCCCGTCAGCGTGGGTTCAGCAGGCGCCCGTGTCCCGCCACACGGCCCACGAGCCGGGCGCCCCGGGCTCGGCGCCGGTGGAGTACCAGGTCGACGTCCACTTGTGCGCGTTGTGCGAGACCACGTCGTCCGGCACGTAGGCCCGGGTCGCGCTCCACGCCGGCAGTCCGGCGCAGCCGCCCGGCGTGCCCTCCTCGACGGTCAACGTGAACGTGACGGAGTGCGACACCGCCGGTCCCGCGCCGGTGACCGTCACCTGGTGAGTGCCCGCCGGGGTGCCCGGCGACGTGGCGATCGTCAGCCGGGACGACTCGCCGGACGCGACCGTGGCCGGGTCGAACGTCGCCGTGGCGCCGGCCGGCAGGCCCGACGCGGACAGCCCCACCTTCTGGGACTCGCCCGACGTGGTCGTGGTGCCGACCGTGGTGCTCACCGCGCCGCCGGGTTCGGCGCTGCCGCCGGTGGGATCGAGCGCGATGGCGAAGTCGTCCGCGGGCGGCTCGCCGCCGACCGTGAGGTGGTAGGTCACGGTGTGGCTGGTGGAACCCGCGGCCCGCACGGTGATCGGGTACGTGCCGGGCGCGACGTCCGCCGTCGTGGCCGCGGTGAGGGTCGAGGACTCGCCCGAGGTCACCGAGGACGGTGCGAAGTGCACCGTCACGCCGGCAGGCTGGCCGGTGGCGCTGAACGCCACGGTCTGCGGGTCGCCGGACGTGGTGGTCGTGCGGATGGTCGACTGCGTCTTCTCTCCCGGCTCCACGGTGCCCGACGCGGGGTCGAGCGCGAGCGTGAAGTCGTCGTCCGGCACGGTCGCGCACGTCGGCTCGCCGGGCTGGGCGGGCAGGTTGATCGCGTTCCAGGCCGCCTTGACGGCCTGGAACTGCCGGCAGGTCGGGTCGAGGTTCTTCGCCGCGGTGAGCGTCGCGACGCGGTAGCGGAAGTGCGTCATGCCGGAGGTCTTGAGCAGCATGGCGTTGTAGAACACCCGGCCCGCGGCCTGGATGCCGATGCCGGTCACGGTCGAGCCGTCGCACGTCGGACTGGCCGCGGAACCCTCGGCCAGCAGGTGGAACCAGTGGTTGAGCGGACCGGCCGCGGCGTGCACCTCGGTGCCGGGGATGGCGCTGGACCAGCAGTTCGGGTGACCGCCGACGGCCGACGGGTTCGCCATGTTCCGGATGGGACCGCGGCCGACCAGGTTCACCGACTCGCCGACCAGGTAGTCCGGCGTGTCGAACGGCGCGGGCTCCGCGGCGTAGGCCTCGGTCAGCGCGCCGAAGATGTCGCCGGTGGCCTCGCCGAGACCGGCCTCGCGGGCCGCGCCGCCGGGCGTGTGCTGGTCGATGGCGTGCCCGTGCTCGTGCGCGACCACGTCCATCGAGGCGATCCACTGGTTGGCGTTGTTGCGGCCGATCTCGATGTGCTGCCCGGTCCAGTACGCGTTGACCGCGTTGAGGCCGACCTTGACCGTGACCCCGCGGCCGTTGCCGTCGATCCCGTTGCGGCCCAACCAGGTCCGCATCATCTCCCACTGCTTCTGGGTCGACCACAGCACGTCGACGCAGCCGGTCTCCTTGCTGGTCGCGTTGCCGTTGCCGAAGGAGTCGCTTGCCTTGCTGAACGGCGCGTTGGTCGCGTAGTCCACGCAGCGCACGCCGGGTCGCGTGTCGTCCACCGTGCTGTTGTTGCTCGTGTCGATGGACAACGGGTTGGGGCCGTTCCACTGGCTCGTGCCGGTGCCCGCCCTGGCGTCGTCCTGACTGCCCGCGACAGCGCCGGTGCGGGCGTCGACGTAGACGTGCAGGCGGCTCGGCACGCCGTCCTTGCGGCCGGAGACGACGGTCTCGTAGACAAGCGTGCCGTGCCCTCCGGCGAGCACCGACAGCGTGGTGCTCCCGATATCGTCCACCGTGGACAGTTGAGCTCCGGCGACCTCCGCCGCTCGTGCGGGGGTGATGGTCGGTGTGGTGTCGACCGCGAGGCCGCCCAGGGGAGCGGCGACGGTCTCCAGCACGTGGCCCGCCGCGTCGGTGGCCACCACGGCGTCGCCGCCGATGACCGGCAACCCGTCGTAGGTGCGGTCGTAGGAGACGTAGAACAGGTCCTTCCGGCCGGGTACGCCGCCCTGGTAGACCGCCCGCCGCCGGAACTGCTCGTGCGGCCCCTTGGCCAGCGCGTCGAGCCCGGACGCGGCGGCCTGGTCGGCCGATCGCACCGCGAGCGTCAGCGGGCTCGGCGGTGCCGCCGGCGTCGCTCGTGCGGTGGCCGCCTCGACGGACAGGGCTGTCAGGCACACGGCGAGGTATGCGCCGATTCTGCGTTTCACGCCAACTCCTCAGGCAATGCAGGGAGATCCCGAGTGGCGGCCTCGATGGACAACACAGTGTCTAGCGCCTCGGTGGCATTTCCTTCGAGGCTTGACCGTTGCCAGGGGAATTCGGCTGATCCGCTTGCGTCATAACGTTTCCGCCATCCCTTTTTCGCTATGCCGCCGTCCGCGCGGTCGAACGACCGTTGGCGAGCACCGGGATTAACTCCATCGAGTGACATCGTGCGGCTTCACCCGCACGGGTCCCGGCGGGATACTGAGCGTCCTGAACCGCCCAAGTGCGCCATTCCGCGCGGTGCGGGGCGCGAGCGCGGGCGTCGTTTGCGGAGGTATCCATGGCATTCGAACGACTTTCCCGGGAGTGGACGCCGGAAGAAGTGGCGACGGAGGCGAAGGACTCCGTCGAGGACCTCCCCGAGGCCCGGACGACCCACCGCAGACCCTTGGTCTCCGGTCGCGCGGCGGGCGGGGCCGAGCACCGACCCGGCGACGAGGACTACCAGGAGGACCGCCTCAGCCCGGAGCGCCCCGCGCGGCCGGATCCGCCGTCGCGGCCCGATTCGCCGGAGGCGGTGTGACATGGGCCTGTACTTCAAGAACCGGAGCAACGAGCGGCTCTGGGTGGCGTACGCCTACCACGCCCCCGGGTGCGAGGGCGGCGTCGACTGGGCGAAGAAGGGGTGGTACCAGGTCGATCCCGGCGGCACCGTCAAGGTCTACACCGGCTGGGTCGGCGGGGAGAAGTTCTTCTGGTTCGCCGAGGCCGACGACCTCAGTCCGCGGTGGTCCAGTCAGCAGTTCTTCACCCACCTGCCCTGGAACTCGTTCGACTGGTGCTGGACCACGGCCAGCACCGACGGGCGGACGCTGGGCATGCGCAAGCTGGAGATCTCCTGGGAGTTCATGGACTACACGATCGGACTCGGCTGACAGTCCTCGTCCGCCGCTCGTCGTCACGGCCGGCGCGGTCACGCCGACCGGGCGCGGAACGCCGGGTCGACGTCCCGCGCCCCCCGCTCGGGATCAGCAGGTGGAGTTGGTCTGGGTCAGCAGGCCGAGCCGCCAGGGCAGCCGGTTGTAGTCACCGCCGGCGTTGGGATCCATGCCCTGGTACAGGTAGCGCAGGTCGCACGGGCTGATCTCCATGATCTGGTCGGAGCCGGAGCGCAGCATCTCGCCGTGGCTGATGTCACGGGTCCAGGCGCCGTTCGGGAAGGTGACGTTGTTGGCGCGGGCGAACGGGTTGGCCTCGGTGTCGGCCAGCGACGTCCACGGCCCGGTGATGGCGGGCGCGGTCCAGGAGCGGAAGTAGCGCCTGCCGTCCGAGCCGATCGCCTCGTGCACCAACAGGTACTGGTTCCTGCCCGCGACCTTGTAGACGTTGGCCGCCTCGAACAGCCGGTTCCGGTCCGAGTCCTGCAGGGCGATCACGGTGTTGGTGAACCCGTTGGGGTAGTTGGCGACCGTGGTCTCCGACCGGTACAGGTGGCCGTTGTCGTCGGAGGAGAACAGGTAGCACTTGGCGGTGTCGCAGATGACCCAGAAGTCGACCCAGTAGCCGTTGCCGATGTTGTCCCGGATGATCTGCGGCATCCCGTTGGCGTAGAACTTCTTGGGCGCGCTCCAAGACTGCGGGTCGGCGATGTCGGTCGTGGTGGAGTACGACGCGTTGTCGCCGGTCTGGTAGACGAGGTACCACAGCTTCTGCGGCGCGAAGAAGAACACGTGCGGCGCCGCCTTGTACCCGGTGCCGATCGCGGTCCGGTCCAGGTAGGTGTGCGGCGCCGAGGACGCCTGCGACCAGTCGGTGAAGCTGGTGTACATCAGGTTGTAGCCGGTGGTGTAGGTCGAGGCGAACACGTGCCACTTGCCGTCGTGGTAGACCACGCTCGGGTCCTTGACCGCCACGTTGGCGTGCGTCGCGTCCGGCTTCGGGCTGATCAGGATCCCGCTGGAGGACCAGCGGAAGCTCGACGGCAGGCTGCCGGTGGGAGCCGTGGTCGTCGTGGTGGGACCGGTGGTCGTGGTGCCGGTGGTCGTGCTCGTGGGCGTGGTCGTCGTGGGGCCGACGTTCCCGGTGCAGGCGGTGCCGTTCAAGGAGAACGCGGTCGGCGCGGGGTTGCTGCCGGTCCACGAGCCGTTGAACCCGAACGCGACGCTCGCGCCGGTGGCGATGCCGCCGTTGTAGCTCACGTTCCTGGCGCTGACCTGGGCGCCGCTCTGCGACACGGTGGCGTTCCACGCCTGCGTGACGGTCTGGCCGGCCGGGTAGGACCAGGTCAGCGTCCACCCGGAGACGGGGTCTCCGAGGTTGGTGACGGAGACGTTCGCGCCGAACCCGCCGGACCACTGCGAGGTCACCGAGTACTCGACCGAGCAGCCCGCCGCCTCGGCGGCTTGCGCGGACAGCGCGACGGTCGTTCCGGTCAGGGCCAAGCCGGCGATGGCGAGGGCGGACAGGTGGGTGCGAAGTCGTGCGGGATGCCGCATCCCGGACTCCTCTCCAGTGAGTGAGGGGCTGCGCGTCGTGTTAGCGCTAACAATCGAAGCCACGCCGAACCGCCGGCCCTCGGATCGCGGGGCACGGGCTCAGGCGGGGGATGCTCCTATGGATGTCAAGCTGCGGTTTCAAGATCGGTTGGGGTAGGCGTAGCGGGGCAGAGGACCGAGTAGACCTCGCGGGCGATG
>NZ_JBVJVK010000060.1:0-12860 GCF_055603705.1 Actinosynnema sp. NPDC037264
GCACTGGCAGGCCACCAACGACATCGTCGAGACCATCGACTGGATCCGAGCCGCACCAGACAAAACCCGATCATGACCCGGCGGACACGCCCTAGCCCGGCGGTCGCGCCACGCGACGGACCCGTCTTCGATCGTGTGACGGGACTGCGATGACGGGTGACGCCGCCAGGGTTGCCTTGAACAGCGTGACGGCCACGGCCGACGATGCCCCAAGGGGGACGGCGAACACACCTGGAGCGCCTGATGCCACTCAAGGCACAAATCGCGGACCTGTCACGCTTCCAGCAACTGCTGATCGGCACCTGGACCAACCAGGACCTGCCCGGCACCGGCAAGGGCGGCCCGAACAGCCCGTACTCCTACAACGTCATGCCCCTGCCGCAGCAGTCCCCCCAGAACGGGATGGACCTGGGGTACATCCTCAAGAACTTCACCTACTACGAGACCATCGTCTTCAAGGGCATGGACGACGTGGCCAGTCCGGTGGAAGCGCCGAACCGCGGCGGCACCTACCAGCAATCACCCTACGTCCTGTTCTACGACCAGCAGATCCGCTTCGCCGAAGGCCCCGGCATCAACACCATCGTCCACGAGGAGAACGGGGCGTGGCTCCACCTGCAGACGGAGAAGCAGCAGATCGGGCCCTACCCCTACCCGACGGACAACCCGGCCACCGAACCCGGCGAACCCGAACCGCAGCCACCGACCCAGACGATCTGCAAGCAGATCTCGGTGCCGCACGGCGTCTCGGTCCTGGCCCTCGGCTACTCCAAGGACGGCCTCTTCGCGCCGCTGATCCCCGACGCGGACCCGCCGCTGCCGACCCCCGGCGGCCTCGACACCTCCGTGTACGACGACACCCTCACCGACCAGGGCAACTACCAGAACCCCCAACCCGCGCTGACCAAGCAGATCACCCTGCCGCTGCAAGCCGCGATCCTCGACCTCGTCGGAGCAGGCCACGGCATCAGCGACTACATCCACTGCCAGGTCGACACCGGCAACGGCGGCGCGGTGATGAACATCCCCTTCGAGCAGCGCCGGGCGGCGATCGCCGGCTACGCCGCCGACTACTGGCTCATGTCACTCGACGGCGGGACGAACTACGACATCCTCGCCTACACGCAGCGGATCGTCCTCGACCTCGTGATCCGCGACAACCACTACACCTTCCCCCACCCGACGTCCAACGTCCTCACCAGGCTGAAGACGACGTAGCGCCGCGGACCGCGTCGGCCACCGGGAGGATCGCCCACCACGGCCGACGCGGTCCACCACGCCACTAGAGGTCCTTCGGCATCTGGTCGCTGATCAGCCACAGCACGCTGTTGTCCCCGCCCAGCGCCGGGTAGTGCGGCACCACCCGCTCGCACAACTCCTTCAGGTGCCGGGTCATCGACTCCCCTTCGGGGAACTCGTAGTACTCGAACGTCGGCGCGGCCTGCATGCCCTTGTAGGGCCCCGTGGTGATCGGCGTCCGGACCAACTCCTTGATCACCCCGAACAGAAGGCCCTGCATCGCCGCGATGAACACGCGCTCCAACCCGTAACGCGCGCTCGTCGCGCCCGGCTTCACGTCCTTCCCTGACGTGTTGTACAGCTCGTCCAGCAGGGCGAGCACGTAGGTGTAGGCGGCGCACGCCAACTGCCCCAGGTCACGGACCGGGCCTTCGGGGTACTCGGCCACGCGCGGGTTCCGCGGCACCGGGTGGACGTCGCCGATCAGCTCCCAACCGTCGGCGATGCGCTTGAACTTCACGTAGTGCGGGAACTCGAACAGGCCCTGCTTCGCCTTGTCCGGGTCGTCCGGGTTGTCCGACACCTCCTGCTGGTCCGGGTCCATGCCCTCGCCCTGCTCCACGATCACGTTGATCGCGGTGAGCGCCGTGTACAGGTCGTGCACGATGATCGGCTCGCCGCCACCGCCCTCGTTCCAGTAGGTGTTGGTGTACTGCAAGTCCAACCTGTTGTGCTTGAACAGCTCCCGCTCCTGCTCGTCGCCCGGCCCGTGCCGCGTCGGCGCCGTCGGGTCGACACCGCACAACCGCTCGAAACCGTCGTAGATCGCCTTGTAGAACTGCCCGATCGTCTGGTACTCGCCCGACTGCCCCGGCGCGCCCACCTTCGCCGGGAGCTCCAGCGGCATGAAGACGTCCTTGACCAGGTCCGTGGTCAGCGGGGCCAGGTCGAGCTCGAGCCGCGGCACCCGGTGCAACATGTCCGAGGGGTACGCCGGCACGAAGTCCGGGTTCTGGAACTTGATGTCGTCACCGCGCCCGATGGCCACGATCAGGTTGCGCACCAGGGACAGGTGCAGCATCTCCTCGACCACGACGCTCTTGATCAACCGGAACGCGCCCGGCCCCGCCGACCACTGCGACACGTTGTCGGTCTTGATGGAGTACGCCGCGTACAGGTACAGCGGGATGGTCGACAGCTCCAGCCGCGCCGCGTCGTAGAGGTGCGAGAACAGCGAATCGACCGAGTCGATCGGCTTGTCGGCCCTGGGGACCCGGTAACCCCCGGGCAGAGCGGTGTGGGTGGTGGTCATCGGTGCGACGTCCTTCCGTTGAGTCCGACGATCAGTCGTTCGGCCAGCCAGTCCCGCAGGCACGCGTCGGTCTGCCGCGGGGCCAACCCCGCCTCGTCACCGGCCCGCCCCAGCGGCGTGCCGGCCCGCAGCGCCGCCAGCAGCCGGAAGCGCGGTTCGTCCAGCTCCGCCACCGTCACCACGAAGTCCTTGCGCGACACCACCAACCGGACCTCGACCGGCCGCGGCAACGGCGGATCCTGCACGGCGCGCACCGCCACGGCCAAGGTGTGCACCGGGAAACCCGCCCGCACCAGCCGCAGGCACTCCACAGTGGACACCACGGTGCCGCCCCACGCGGCTGAGCCGAACACAGGCGGGGCCGGTGGCGGATCGCGGAACTCCGCGCCGGCCGCACCGTGCGCCTCGGTGAACGCCCGCTCGAACCGGACGACGTCGACCAGCAGGTCGATCCAGGGCTCCCGCTCCCCCGAGACCACATCCGGCCGACCGGCGACCAGGTGGTCCGCGAACCCCGCGCCCAGCGCCTCCAACGTGTAGCTGCGCGAAGGACGGGACCGCAGGTACTCCCGCGCGAACTCCTCGAACAACTCCGCACCGAGCAGGCGCCGGGCGACCGGGTAGTGCGCGCTCAGGCAGTCGACCAACCGCGCGCGGTAACCGTGCTGGTAGATCGCCAACCGCCGCGCCGCCGGCAGCCGCGCCGTCCCCACCACCACGTCCGCCACCTCACCGACACCCTCCGGATCCAGGATCGCGCCCTGCAACCAGCCCTGCAGCCGGCGCAACCCCTCAGCCGACACGGGCCGCCCGCTCGCGCGCCTTGTCCAACTCGGCGGTCAGCACCGGGAACGGCGGGATCCGGTCGTCCCACTCGAGCAGCACCGACACCGACGGCAGCAGACCGGTCGCGAACTCGTACAGGTCCCACACCGGATCGGCCACCGGCCGGTCGTGCGTGTCGATCAGGTGCGTGCCGCGGTCCGCGTGCCCCGCGAGGTGCACGTACACGACCCGGTCGGCCGGCAGCGCCCGGACGTAGTCGTACGGGTCGAACTCGTGGTTGACCGCCGACACGTAGACGTTGTTCACGTCCAGCAGCAACCCGCACCCGGACTCCTCCGCCAACCGGGCCAGGAACTCGCACTCCGGCACGGTCGACTCCGTGAAACCCAGGTACGTGCTGGGGTTCTCCAGGACCAGCGGGCGCTCCAGCACGTCCTGCGCCACCCGGACCCGGCGCACGACGTGCCGCAACGACTCCTCCGTCAACGGCAGGGGCAGCAGGTCGTGCGTGTTCACCCCGAGCACCCCGGTCCAGCACAGGTGGTCCGACACCCACGCGGCGCGCACGGAGGTGGCCAGCCACCCCACGCGGCGCAGGTAGTCCAGGTCCAGCGGGTCGGTGCTCCCGATCGACAGCGACACCCCGTGCAGCACCACCGGGAACCGCTCGGCGACCTGGTCGAGCAGGTACCGGGCGTAACCGCCGTTGTCCAGGACGTTCTCCGTGATGACCTCGAACCAGTCCACCCCGGACGGCCCCCGCAGCACCTCGTCGGCATGACGCGAGCGCAGGCCGACGCCGAAGCCCAGCTCCGGCAGGCCGAGCCGGTCGGGCGCCGGCATCAGGTGCGGCCCACGTAGCGCGGGAGTTCGCCGGCCTTCCCGGGCTCCGCGGCCCGCTTCGTCCTGCCGGCCCTCTTGGTCTTCCCGGTCTCCTCACTCTTCCCGGTTCCCTTGGCCTTCCCCGCCTTCGCGGTCGCGGTCGGTTTCGCGCTCAGGGTGGCGAAGAGCTGCGCGCGATCCGTCTCGTACGGCGGCACCTTGTCGTTCGGGTAGCCCTCGCCGGGCGCCGGGTCGAACGCCACGCCGGCGTCCCACATCCGCGCCTCGAACCGCGTGCGCGCCAGCTTCCACACGCTGGTGCCCTTGAACGGGCCCGCCGACGCCACCCGGCACTCGTTGATCGGGCTCGCGCAACTGCCGTTGGCGCTGCAAGACTGCTCGCCCGGCTTGGTCTGCTCGAACTCGCTGCCGGCGTAACCGCACCCGCCCTGCCCGCGGCAGTGGTTGTCGCCGTGGCAGACGTGCAACGCCGTGGCGCAGGTGCCCGCGCCCGGCAGCTTCGCGTTGCCGGACTCGTCGTGGCCCTTGCAGGCGTTCAGCCCCATGCACACGTGCAGCTCGAGCACCGGCGCGGTCGTGGTCATGCTCTCCCGCGGACCACCTGCCTCGTGGCTGCCCTCCCGCAGCTGCCGCCCCGCCGGCCCGCCGGTCAGGAACAGCGCGGCCTGTTCCGCCGACATCCCGTCGGCGCCATGGCCGTTGCCGTGATCGTGCCCGCCACCCGTCATCGCAACCACCTTCCAGCGCACAGCGTCACCGGGCTCCCCGGCCGGAGCCGGTCAATCCCTCTCTACACCCCGGATGCGCGCGAACCGACGACCGTCGCGATGCCCGCCCCGTTAGGGGACGAACGTCATCAGCCCGAGGCGAGCTTTCATCACGTTCAGTGAGGCCAACCGAGCGAGGGTCCTTCGAACGTGGCGACGTCCGGGCGTCTGTCCGAACGCGACAGCGCGGGATCGGCTTGATGATTACTTTCGGTCAGCACTGAAGCTATCATGATAACAATTCACGAAAGGTCTCGGAAGCCACCCGAACGGGTACTCCCCCGTGGTCCATCCGACCAAGGAGGCCGAGATGCACCCGCTCCCCATCCCCTTCATGCCGTGGGCTTGGCGCAACGTCGGCGACCTGCTCGACGGGCGCGACACCGACTCACCCGAGGCCGACGAGGCGACCCGGTCCGCCGACCGCCACGACCGCCCGGACATCGGCCTGCTCGGGTACCGGGTCGAGGCGCTCGACGGCGCGATCGGCGAGGTCGACCAGGCCAACGCCCGCGTGCCCGCCGACTGCCTGCTGGTCGACGCCGGCACGTGGCTGTCCCACCTGAAGGTCGTGCTGCCGGTCGGCGCGGTGGCGAAGGTCGACCACGACGCGAAGACGGTCTTCGTGGACCGCACCAAGGACCAGGTGCGGCAGGCGCCGGAGTACGACGAGGACACGTTCGACCCCGACGACTACCGGCAGCGCCTCGGCGACTACTACACCGAGAGCTACCGGACCACGCCGCCCGCGTGAACAGCGGCAAGCGTGAGTCCGACAGCCGTGAACCCGGTCCACACCGGACCGACGCCCGGCGGCCGCCACCCGGCCGCCGGGCGCGGGCGGGCTAGGCGCCCAGCTCCATGATCCGGGCCGCGACCTCGGCCGGCGCTTCCAGCGGCAGCATGTGGCCCGCGTCTTCCACCACCACCGACTCGCCGCCGACCGCCGCGGCCAGCGCCTTGGCGTTGGACTCGGGCACCAGCCGGTCCTCGTCGCCCACGATGGCGATCACCGGGCGTTCGCCCGCGACGGTCAGGGCGGCCTCGCGGTCGTACCGGTCGACCGCCGGCCGGAACAACGCGATGGTCTCCGGCCAGTGCGACCACACCATGTCCGCCGTGAGGTCCACGTCCTCGTCGCGGGGCTCGTCGCCGAACAGCCACCAGCGCAACCCGGCCGTCTTCGCGGGCTCGATCTTCTCCCGCACCGCCCGCACCAGCGGCCCGAACGCGCGTTCCAGCTCGCGCACCAGCTTGCCGAGCGCCTTGGGCCAGGCCAGCGACGTCTCCGCCAGCCCGGTGGCGGCGGTCGAGACGAACACCACGCCCGCCACCCGCTGCCGGTAGAGGCGGGGACGGCGTTCGGCCATCGCCATCGCGGCCATGCCGCCCATCGAGTGACCCGCGACGACGACCCGCCCCTCGGGGACCAGCCACTCGATCAACTCGCCCAGGTCGTCGCCGAGCTGCTCGATCGTCGCGGTCTCCTTGTCGGCGGGAGAGGACGCGCCGTGGCCGCGGTGGTCGTAGGCGATCACCCGCACGGACTCCGGCAGCGCCGCCACCACCCGGTGCCAGCTGCGGTGGTCCAACGCGTAGCCGTGGGCGAGCACCACGGTCAACTCGGCGTCGGGCGGGCCGCTGCGTGCCACGTTCAGCTCCGTGCCGTCCTCAAGCCGCAACCGCTCGGTCGCCATGGCCGCTGCCCCTTCCGTCGTCGGACCTCGACTTGACCAACGAGTAACAAGGGCGGACGTCACGCGCGGCCGGCCGCTACGACCAGTCGGGCTGCCGGAGCAGCGCCAACCTCCGGTCGAGGAGGGCGGCGAAGTCGTGCGGGCGCCCGACGACCAGTTCGACGTCGTGCGCCGCGGCGGTGCGGACCACGACCACCTCGCCGCCCGGCGCGTCCCGGGTGTCGGCGACCCAGACGTCGGTGATCTCGCGCAACGGCAGCTCGCCGCCGGAGACGTCCGGGGTGGACGGTCCGGTGACCACGTGCCAGCGCAGCAGCTCGCCGTCGAAGTTGGCGTGGGCGAGCACGGGGTGCCCGGTGGCGTTGCGCACCTGCCGCGACGAGCTGCGCACGCCGAGCGTGGTGCCGGCGATCGCGCCGCCGGACGCGTCCAGCAGCACCGCCTTCGCCTTCGTCACCAGCGCGCCCGCGACCGCCGTCGCCACGACGACGGGCAGGGCGAGCAGCGCGCTCCCGGTGAGGAAGCCGAGCCCCAGCGCCTGCGCCGCCCCCGCGTAGAGGACCAGCCCGGCCCACCACCCCGGCCGGTGCACGTAGACCCGGCGGACCAGGAACCACACCGGCGTGACGGCGCCGATCACCAGCAGGACCCAGCCCGGCACGGCCAGGCCGGACCAGGGCGCCATCAGGGCGAGGACCAGGCTGATCACCGGTGGCGCGAGGAAGCCGAGCAGCACCAGCGCCCGGGCCCGCGACCACCGCCGCTCGAACTCCACGCGCACCGACTCGTGCACGCCGAACGGCATCCGCACCCCGCACCACCTCCCGACATCAGCGTAACGTCACCGTTTCCGGCGCATTCGGCACGCACGGTGATGATCGTCGGGCGGCCGCACCCCTGCGGACCGGGTTCGGCCGGAACGCGGTGTTCGGGTGCACCCTGCCGGCCGAGCCGGGGCGGGGCCGGGCAACCGGCACGACGAGGCGGTCGGTCGACTGGGCGCCGATCGCTAGGCGGAGGTCGGGGTCCGTCGAGTGGCCGACCGCAGCGCGTCGCGCAGGAGCGTGACGGCCGCCGGGATCTCGGTGTCGCCGATGTTGCCGTACCCGAGGACGAGGGCGCGTCCCGGCGACTCCTCCGCGCGGTAGTCGTCCAGGTCCGCCAGGCGCAGGCCGGCGGACGCCGCGACCTGGACCGCGCGCCGGGTGTCGGTGTCGTCCGGCAGGTGCAGGAGGACGTGCAGCCCCGCGGCGGTGCCGGCCGGACGGCCCTCCGGCACTTCGGCGGCGAGGGTCTTGAGCAGCAGGTCGCGGCGGGCGCGGAAGCGGCGGCGGGCGGCGCGGAGGTGGGCGTCGTACCAGCCCCGGTCGATGAAGGTGGACAGCGCCAACTGGTCGAGGACCGGTGGCGCGACGGCCACCGGGTTCGCGGTCCGCAGCGCGGGGATCACGGTCGCGGGCGCGACCAGCCAGCCGAGGCCGAGGGCCGGTGAGAGGGTCTTGCTGACCGTGCCGAGCAGGAAGACCCGGCCCGGGTCCATGCCCTGCATGACGGCGACCGGGTGGTGGTCGTAGCGGAACTCGGCGTCGTAGTCGTCCTCGATGACGAACCCGTCGACCTCTCGGGCCCACCGCACCAGGCGCGCCCGGCGGGCCGGCGACAGCACCGTGCCGGTCGGGAACTGGTGCGCCGCGCCGACCACGACCGCCCGGGCCGGTGTGCGGGCCAGGTCGTCCACCCGCAGGCCGTCGTGGTCCACCGGCACGAGGTGCACGCGCAGGCCGGTGCTCGTCGCGGCGGCGCGCAGCCGCGGCCAACCCGGGTGTTCGACGGCCACGTCCCTGATCCCCTCCGCGTGCAACGCGCGGCACGTGCGGACCAGGCCGTCGGTGACGCCGGCGCACACGAACACGGACGCGGCGTCGGCGTCCGCGGCGCGCGACCGTCGCAGGTAGTCCGCGAGCGTGCCGCGCAGCGCCGGGTGCCCGGCCGGGTCCGGGATGTCCAGGTCGTAGTGGACGGCCGAGCCGATGACCGCGCGGACCGCGTCGGCCCACCGACGGCGCGGGAACGCCCGCAGGTCCGGCAGACCGGGCGCCAGGTCGTACCGGATCGCCGGCCGGGCCGGTGCGCCCTGCGCGCGGGGGCGCAGGGCGTCTGCCGCCGGTGACCACGAGACCCGCGTGGCCGAACCCACCCGCGCGGTGAGGTAGCCCTCCGCGACCAGTTGCCCGTACGCCTCCGTCACGACCCAGCGGGAGCAGCCGAGGTCCTCGGCCAGCGCCCGGCTCGGCGGCACGGCGGCGCCCTCCGCCAGCCGGCCGTCCCGGATCGCGGCACGCAGCGCATGCGCCAGGCGGTCGTGCAGGCGGCCACGCCCACCGACCTCCAGGAGCGTCGCCCACGCGAAATTGGTCTGGGAAACCGTCACGGGATTGGAGCGTACTGCCGAGCCGACTCCGCCTACGGTGACGGTCATGGTTGAGAAGTTGGCTCTTGGGGCCATGTTGTTCGGCACGGCCACCGACGAGCGGCGGTCGTTCGAGATCCTGGACCGCTTCGTGGACGCAGGCGGCGTCTGGATCGACACCGCGAACTGCTACGCGTTCTGGGCGGACCCGAGCGGGTTCGGCGGGCAGAGCGAGGCGTTGCTCGGACGGTGGCTGGCGAGCCGCCCCGGCGTGCGCGACCGCGTCCGGATCAGCACCAAGGTGGGCTGCGAGCCGACCGAGGCGGGCCGGTTCCCGGAGACGGCCGAGGGCCTGTCGGCAGGCGTCGTCAAGAACGGGATCGAGGCGAGCCTCCGGCGGCTCGGCACGGACCACGTCGAGCTGTACTGGGCGCACAAGCCCGATCCGGTGACACCGCTGGAGGAGACGGTCGCCGCGTTCGACGAGCTGGTGTCCGCCGGCCTGGTCGGCCGCCTCGGCTGCTCCAACTACCCCGTCTGGCAGGTCGAACGGGCGCGGCAGCTCGCCCTGGCCGACGGCCGGGTCGGCTACACCGCGGTGCAGCAGCACCACACGTACCTGCAACCGCGCCCCGGGACGCGGCCCACGGTGGTGCACCGGTTCGGCGCCGTCGGCGACGAGGTGATCCACTACCTTGAACACCACCCCGACATGGCGCTGTGGTCCTACACGCCGCTGCTGAGCGGCCGGTACACCCGCACCGACAAACCGCTGCCCGCCGAGTACGACCACCCCGGCACCACCGACCGCCTGGCCGTCCTCGACGAGATCGCCGCCGAGACCGGCACGAACCGCAACCAGGTCGTGCTCGCGTGGCTGACCGGCGGCGGCACGGACGTCACGCCGATCGTCGGCGTCAGCGCGGTCGAGCAGCTGGACGACGCGTTCGCCGGGGTGTCCTTGGAGCTGACCGGCGACCAGCGCCGACGCCTCGACGCGGCCGCCTGAGGGCCGGGTTCACCGGAGGGGGTCCGGTGAACCCGGCCACCGGTCCCGCTCGCCCGGCCTACGCGCGGGGAGGGCTCGGGTCGGGCGTCCGTTCGAAGCACGTCTCCAGCACCACGATCGCGTTCGTGCCGGACACGCCGGCGATGTCGTGCACGTCCTTCAGCACCGCCTGCAACGCGCGGGTATCCGTCGTGCGCACCTTGAGCAGCAGCGACGCCGTGCCCGCCACGATGTGCGCCTCCTCCACCGCGGGCAGGGCGCGCAGCGCGGCGGCCGTCTCCGGCGAGCCGACCCACGCCGACGAGTCGACCAGGACGAACGCGAGCACGTCCAGCCCCAGCGCGATCGGGTCGATCTCCACCGTCGTCCGCCTGATCACACCCCGCTCGCGCAGCTTGCGCACCCGCTCGTGCGCCGCCGCGGCGGACAGCCCGACTTGCGCGCCCAACACCGCGTACGACTGCGTCGCGTCCGTCCGCAGCGCGGCCAGCACGGCCCGATCCGTGTCGTCCATCTCTCCCACCCTCACCTGATGTCATCTGGCAGTATAGGTTGTCCACCGGATGTGATTCGGAGCTAAAGGGGAAACGATGGACGTCATCCCGACGACGGTGGAATCGTTCGACGACCGGCTGCTGCTGTTCGGCGACGACCTGCTGGAGCGCCTCGCCACCGGGTGCAAGTGGACCGAGGGCCCCGCCTACGTCCCCGCCGGCCGTTACCTGCTGTTCAGCGACATCCCCAACGACCGCGTCCTGCGCTGGGACGAGACCACCGGCCACGTCGGGGTGTTCCGCTCACCGGCCGGCTACGCCAACGGCCGCACGCTCGACGCGCGGGGCCGCGTCGTCACCTGCGAGCAGGGCGAGCGGCGGGTCGTGCGCACCGAGCACGACGGCTCGACCACGGTCATCGCCGACCGCTTCGACGGCAAGCGGTTCAACAGCCCCAACGACGTCGTGGTCGCGGCCGACGGCGGCGTGTGGTTCACCGACCCGCCCTACGGCATCCTCAGCGACTACGAAGGCGTGCGCGCGGAGTCCGAGATCGGGGCCTGCCACGTCTACCGGGCCGACCCCGTGACCGGCGCGGTGGAGGCCGTCGCGGAGGACTTCGTGCGACCCAACGGCCTCGCCTTCTCCCCCGACGGCACCCGGCTCTACATCGTGGACACGCGCCGCAACCACATCCGGCGCTTCGACGTGGACGGCACGAGGCTGCGCGGCGGCGACGAGATCGCCCGCTGCGCGAACGGCCAGTTCGACGGCATCCGCCTCGACGACCAGGGCCGGATCTGGGCAGCCGCCGGCGACGGCGTCCACTGCATCCACCCCGACGGCACGCTGCTGGGCCGGATCGGCGTGCCCGAGGTGGTCTCGAACGTGTGCTTCGGCGGCCCCAAGCGCAACCGCTTGTTCATCACCGCCACCACGTCGGTCTACACGTTGCTGTTCAACGTCAACGGCGCCCGGCCGCCCTACTCGGTCGCCCCCGATTCGCCCGGCGCGACCTTGCCCGCCTGAGGCAGCGGGGAGCACCGGCCACACCGGGCGGTAACCGCTTTCCACCCTGTCAAGGCTTGACCGATCCACGTTGTGTTAACGCTAACCGAAGACCCTGAGCGTGAGCTTCGCGCGACGCGCAGTGCCCGGTTGATTTCGTGAAGGATCAAGTTCGCCACCAGACTGTGACCCGCAACACCCATTCTGTTAGCGTTCCCAACTAACGACCCCGATCCAGTCGTCCACAATGGACCTCTGGAAGGCTCCGGAACGACTCCGACGTACTATGATCCACCGATGGTCACCATCGCCGACGTCGCCCGGGCGGCGGGAGTCTCGCCCAGCACCGTGTCGTACGTGCTGTCCGGCAAGCGCTCGATCTCGGAGACCACCCGCCGTCGCGTGCACCACAGCATCCGCGCGCTGGGCTACCGGCCGAACGCGGGCGCGCGGGCGCTGGCGAGCAGCCGCACGAACGTGCTCGCCCTCGTCGTGCCGCTGCGCGTCGACCTGAACGTCCCCGTGGTGATGCAGTTCGTCGCGGCCACCGTCACCGAGGCCCGCTCCCACGACCACGACGTGCTGCTGCTGACCGCGGACGAGGGCGCGGACGGCCTGCACCGGGTGGTGGCCTCCTCGCTCGCCGACGCGATCATCGTGATGGACGTCGAAGCGGCCGAGCCCCGCGTGCCGGTGCTGCGCGAGCTGGGCAGGCCCGCGGTGCTGATCGGCGTGCCGGACGACCCGCACGCGCTGACCTGCGTCGACCTCGACTTCACCGCCGCCGGGTCGGAGTGCGTGCACCACCTCGCCGACCTCGGTCACCGCGACATCGCGCTCATCGGCCCCTCCCCCGCCGTCTACCGGCGCGGCACGAGCTACGCCGGCCGGTTCCTGAGCGGGTTCCGGCGGACCGCCGCCAGCCTCGGCGTCGAGGCCGCGACGCTGGCCTGCGTGCCGACCTACGACGGCGTCCGGGAGTGCCTGGACGGCCTGCTCGCCGGTCACGGCCCCGTCACCGGACTGGTGGTGCACAACGAGGCCATCCTCGGCCCGCTGCTGTCGGAGCTGGCGCGTCGGGGCCTGAGCGTCCCGCGTGACATCTCCGTGCTGGCGGTCTGCCCGCCGGACGTGGCGCAGGCGCAGGCCGTGCCGCTGTCCTCGGTGGACCTGCCGGCCGTCGACCTCGGGCGGCTGGGCGGGGGGGGGGGGGGGGGGGGGGGGGGGGGGGGGGGGGGGGCGGGGGGGGGAGGGGGGGGGGGGGGGGGGGGGGGGAGGGGGAAGGGACGCTGCTG
>NZ_JBVJVK010000060.1:12870-48460 GCF_055603705.1 Actinosynnema sp. NPDC037264
CGCTTTGTGTGGGTGCGCTGCTCTCTGGTGGTCGTGCGGGGTGCGTGCGGTCGCTGCCCCCCCCCCCCCCCCCCCGGCCCCGCCGAACCCGAGGTCCGGCTGCTGCCGCCCCGGCTAGCGGTCCGCGGCAGCACCGGTCCGGTGGTTCCCTAGGGTCACCAGGCTCACCTTCCCGGGGTCACCCTGCGCCGCCTCGGTCGCGATCACGGCGAAGGTGAGCGTGTTGTGGTCGCGCAGCACGCCGTCGGGGAGCACGAACTCCCGTTGCGGGCCGACGTCGTTGAGGTACTGGCCCATGTTCCAGCCGTTGACGAAGATCAGCACCCGGTAGCCGCGCGCGGTGGTGTCCTCGAACCGCAGGCCGAGCGAGACGTCGTGCCCGCGCGGCAGGTCCAGCTCGAAGTCGGTGCGGTACCAGGACACGCCGGGCGTCAGCTCGCCCGGTGGTCGCTGCCAGCCGCCGGAGCCGGGCAGGTGCCAGCCGGCGCGCTCGCCGTACAGGCCGCCGGTGTTCATCGGACCGCGCTCGCCGTCCACGGGGCGGGAACCCCGGATCTGCCAGGAGATCGGCGCGGTCGAGCCCTCGACCACCACCCCGAACAGGCCGCGCGGCTGCTTGTGGCGGACGTCGTCGGCGGTCCAGTCGTCGTTGTGGCCCATGTTCCCGACGAGCACGGTCAACGTCGCCTGCCGCCCGGCGGCCAGCAGCCCTTCGGGCACGGCGAACTCGCCGCGTCCGGGATCGGGGTTCACCGGTTCGGAGTCGGCCTGGACGCCGCCCGCGGCCGAGCCGAGGTAGCGCCCGTCGAGCCACACCTGGTAGCTGCCGCGCCTGCCGGTGATGGCGTTCACGGTGATGGTCTTCTCGGCGCCGGTGGCGGTGAACCGGCCGCGGTACCAGACGTGGCCGTTGTGGTGGCCGTACTCGTCGGCGTACAGCACGGGCAGCGTCTTGGGCTTGATCGGGCTCGCCGTGGTGGTCTTGTCCGCCGTCGTCCAGCCGGACTCGCCCTGGCCGGGCGCCTCCGGGCGGTAGCGCCAGTCGGTCAGCTCGGGCAGGCGCACCTGCTCCGGGCCGGGCAGCGAGCCGAGCAGGGAACCGCTCGACGTCCGGCGCACGGGCACCGGGCGTCCGCCCACGGAGAGGTGGCGGACCGGTGCGAACACCTCGACGTCGCCCGCGCGGTCGGTGTCGGCGCGCAGCGCCAGCCGGCCGCCTTGGATCTCGGCGGAGCGGACCAGCGACGTGCCGCGGACCAGCACGGGTCCGGCCGCGGTGTCCTGCCGCCAGAACCGGGCGGCGGCCTCGTCGGTGCCGAGCATCAGCAGCAGCGGCTGCCGCCCGCCGCCGGTGACCAGCACGCGGGCCAGTCCGGTGTGGGTGTAGTCCAGCCGCAGGTCGCCGTCGGCGTAGGAGCTGCGGACCTGGCCGTCGAGCACCTTGACCGTGGGCGCGGACCGGTAGCGCAGGACGGTGGAGCCCTGTTCGCCGTCACGGCCGTAGAGCACCGCGACGTCGCGGCCCGAGACGTCCACGTGGGTCAGGATCTCGGAGCTCGACCACACCAGCCGCTGGCCGCCGAGGTCGTACCCGGCGACGAGGATCTTGGCGTCACGGCCGTTCACCCGCACCGGCACCTGGTAGCGGCCGTCCGGGGTGGACCAGTCCAGCGTCGTGGACACGTCGGCGGCGCCGGCGAGCTCGGCCTGGCGCACCAGCACGAACTGCGTGCCGGTGTCGGGGTTGGCGCGGGCCCGGGCGAGCACGGCCGGGTCGGCGGGCGCCGGGGCGGCGGCCTCGTCGGTCTCGGTCAGCGGCGCGACGGTGGTCATGAAGTAGCCCTGCCGCTTGAACTCGTCGTACTTGGCGGTGAGCTGCCGCGACTCGGTGATCGCCGAGCCGTAGTCGTAGGAGGTGTAGACGTCGTTCGGCTGAGGCAGCCAGCCCCACGACGTGCCGCCGAACGTCATGTAGTAGCCGTACATGGTGGCGCCGCTGGAGATGGCGTTGTTCTTGTAGAACACCTTCATGTAGCTCGGGCCGGTCAGCTCGCGGCACTTGTCGTACCCGGCGTCGTTCAGGTCGATCGCGCCCGCCTGGTACTCGGCGGCGTACACCGGCGCGTCGTCGCGCAGCCTGCGCGTGACGCCGTCGCCCCACGGGCCCCAGGCGTCGGGGTTGTGGCACTCGAACGACTGCGGGTAGTCGTCGACGCCGGGGATCTGCACCGCGCCCTGGCCGGACGACCAGTTCGCCAGGTTCCCGCCGCAGCAGTTGTTGTGCACGATCGGCACGTCGATGCCGGCGGCGCGGGCCTGCCGCTGGAGGTCCTCCATGTAGGCCGGGTCGACGTTGACCGCGTACTCGTTCTCCACGTTGTAGGCGATCACCGAGCCGCCGCGCGACACCTGGTGCCGGGCGATGATCGGGTTGAGGCGGCCGAGCCACTCGGTGTACGCGGCCCGGTAGCCGGGGTCGCTCGACCGGGCCCGCCCCTCCACCGTCTTGAGCCACGCCGGGAAGCCGCCGCCGCTGGTCTCGGCGTTGATGTACGGCCCCGGCCGGGCCACCACGTACAGGCCGAGCTCGTCGGCCATCCGCAGCAACCGGTCCACGTCGCGCACGCCGGTGAAGTCGTACACGCCCGGCGAGGGCGAGTGGTAGCCCCAGTGGAAGTACAGCGACACGCCGGTGAACCCGGCCGCCCGGATCTTCTCCAGCACGTCGCGCCACAACTCGGGGCTGGGCAGCCGGAAGTAGTGGAACTCGCCCGACCACAGCATGACCCGCTCGCCGTCCACGGTGAGCGAGTACCGGTCGTAGGAGACCACGTGCCGCTCCTCGGCGGAGGCCGGGGCCGCGACCACCGGGGTGGTCGCGGCCAGCGAGCCCAATAACACCAGCGCCACGGCTAACAGCCTCATCGGATACCCCGCAGGGTCAGGACGGCGCCCTCGGCGCCGACGAGCACCCCGTCCGGGTGCGAGCCGACCGCACCGCCGTCGACGGCGTCGACCCCGTCGGCGCCGACCAGCAGCAGCCGCCAGCTCGACGGCGCGCCCTCGGCCTCGACCCGGATCTCGTCGCCCTGGCGGCGCGTGCGGAACGTCGTGTCCCCGACCGCGGTCACGTGATCGCCGTCGGACAGCTGGTAGACCCGCAGCGTGACGCCCTCGGCGTAGTCGTAGTCCGGCCGGTCGTCGACCGCGCCGACCGGCAGGATCGTGTTCGGGCGCACGAGCACCGGCGCGGTGAGGAAGTCGCAGCGGTCGCGCACCCAGCGCGGGCCCTGCACGGTCTCACCGGTCGACAGGTGGGTCCAGGTGCCCTCGGGGACGTAGTACGACACGTCGCCCTCGTCCGAGAACACCGGCGCGACCAGCAGGTCGTCGCCGAGCATGTACTGCCGTTCGAGGTGGGTGCAGCCCGGGTCGTCCGGGAACTCCACCACCATCGCCCGCATCACCGGCACGCCTTCGGCGCTGGCCTGCCGCGCCGCGCCGTGCAGGTACGGCATCAGCCGCAGCTTCAGCTTCGTGAAGTGCCGCAGCACGTCCACGGACTCCTCGTCGAACAGCCACGGCACGCGGTAGGACGCGCTGCCGTGCAACCGGCTGTGCGAGGACAGCAGGCCGAACGCGATCCACCGCTTGAACAACGCCGCCGACGGCGTGCCCTCGAACCCGCCGATGTCGTGGCTCCAGTAGCCGAAACCGGACAGGCCGAGCGACAGCCCGCCGCGCAGGCTCTCCGCCATCGACTCGTACGTGGCCTCGCAGTCGCCGCCCCAGTGCACCGGGAACTGCTGCGAGCCGGCCGTGGCGGACCGGGCGAACACCACCGCCTCGCCCTCGCCGCGCCGCTTGCGCAGCACGTCGAACACCGTCTGGTTGTACAGGTGGGTGTAGTAGTTGTGCATCCGCTCCGGGTCGGAGCCGTCGTGGTAGACGACGTCGGTCGGCACGCGCTCGCCGAAGTCGGTCTTGAAGCAGTCGACCCCCTGGGCCAGCAGGGCGTCCAGCTTGGCCGAGTACCAGGCGCGGGCGGCCGGGTTGGTGAAGTCGACCAGCGCCATGCCCGGCTGCCACAGGTCCCACTGCCAGACGTCGCCGTTCGGCCTGCGCAGCAGGTAGCCGTTCGCCTTGCCCTCGGCGAACAGCGGCGACCGCTGCGCGATGTAGGGGTTGATCCACACCGAGATCCGCAGGCCCCTCGCGCGCAGGCGTTCGAGCATGCCGACCGGGTCGGGGAACGTGCGCGGGTCCCACTCGAAGTCGCACCAGTGGAACTCGCGCATCCAGAAGCAGTCGAAGTGGAACACGCTCATCGGCAGGTCGCGCTGCAGCATCCCGTCGATGAAGCCCGACACCGTCTCCTCGTCGTAGTCCGTGGTGAACGACGTGGACAGCCACAGGCCGAACGACCACGCGGGCGGCAGCGCGGGCCGCCCGGTGAGCGCGGTGTACTTGCGCAGGATCTCGCGCGGCGTCGGACCGTAGATCAGGAAGTACTCCAGCGACTGGCCCTCGACGCTGAACTGGACCTTCGACACCGCCTCCGAACCCACCTCGAACGACACGTGCCCGGGGTGGTTGACGAAGATCCCGTAGCCCGCGTTCGTGAGGTAGAACGGGACGTTCTTGTACGCCTGCTCGCTGCTCGTGCCGCCGTCGGCGTTCCAGATGTCGACGGTCTGGCCGTTCTTGACCAGCGGCCCGAACCGCTCGCCCAGCCCGTAGACGGTGTCGCCGACACCCATGACCAGCTGCTCGCGGACGTGGTGCGTGCCGTCCACCGTCATGAAGCCGATGCCCTTGGCGCCGCTGCTGGTCAGCGGACGGCCTTCGGCGGTGAAGTCGACCCGCCACTCCTCGCCCCGGCGCACCCGCACCGACAGCGCGCCGGCGGTCATCACCACACCGGCGTCGTCCTCCACCACCTTGGCCTCGTGCGCGCCGTCGGACGCCGGCGAGAACGCCGGGCCCTTGGGCTCCTCACCCGAGAAGTGCGTGATCCGCACGCCGATCACGTCGGCCATCGGCGAGGTGAGCCCCAACGTGACCACGGGGCCCTTGAGCATGTCGCCGCGGTGCCGGATCGGGCGGGTCGTCGCGTGCACGACGACCTCTCCGTTCCCCGTGGCGACGTCGCGCATCTCCACCGGATGGGCGGCCTCGACCCCTGGCCGAAGCAGCCAGTACCCGTCGCTGAACTTCACCCGAACTCCAATCGGCGAAAAGCCTGGCCGTGGGCGGCCATGAACTGATGGTCGACGAGGGTGCGCCGCCGCATGATCCGGCGGGGCGCCGGTGGAACCGCGAGAACCGGCTCCACGGGTAACGGCGGGTGCGCCCGTCCCGGGGCGCGGCGGCCGTTCGACGCCGACCGCCTCACTTGACCGCTCCCGCCGTGATGCCGCGGGTCAACGCGCGTTGGAAGATCAGGAAGAAGACGATGGCCGGGATGACGCCGAGCAGCGCCGACGCGCTGGTCATGGTGGCGTCCATCATCCGCTGGCCCTGGAGCACGCCCAGCGCGACCGGCACGGTCTGGTTCTCGTTGGAGATCAGCAGCACCAGCGGGAGGAAGAACTCGTTCCAGGTCCAGATGAAGAAGAACACGAACAGCACGCCCAGCGTGGGTCGGCTGATCGGCACCACGATCCGCACCAGCGTCTGCCACTTGTTCGCGCCGTCGATGCGGGCGGCCTCCAGCAGCTCGCGCGGGAAGCCGCCGAGCGTGGAGGTGAGCAGGTAGGTGCCGAACGCGGCCTGGATCACCGTGAAGATGATGATCACGGCGAGCTTGGTGTCGTACAGGCCGGTCGCGTTGGCCAGGAAGTACAGCGGGTAGGCCAGCGCCTCCTGCGGGAGGGTGTTCGCGATGAGGAACACCACCAGGATCCACAACCGGCCCTTCACCCGGCCGATGCCCAGCGCGTAGGCGTTGAACACCGACACGACGACCGCGAGCACGGCGACCGACCCGCTGATCACCACGCTGTTGAGCAGCTTCTCGCCGAAGTCGACCCGTTCCCAGAAGGCGACGATGCCGTCCAGCGACACCCCGCTGGGCAGGTCGAGCGGACCACCGGTGGAGTACTCGGCCGGCGTCTTCACCGCGTTGAGCGCGACGAGGACGAACGGCGCCAGCATCACCGCGGCCAGCAGGACCAACGACCAGAGCACCGCGTGCCGCCTCATCGCTCACCCCGGTTCTGCACGCGCAGGAACACGGTCGTGAGGATCAGGATCAGCACGGTCAGCACCGTGGCGATGGCCGCGCCGTAGCCGACCTGGGTCTTCTCGAAGAAGTTCTGGAACGAGTAGTACGACGGCACGTTGGTCGAGCCGCCCGGCCCGCCCCTGGTCAGCACGTAGATCGGCGCGAACACCTTGAGCGCGGCGATCGTGCAGGTCAGGAGCACGACGAAGATCTCGGGGCGGATCTGCGGCACGGTGACGTGGAAGAACCGGCCCCACCACGACGCGCCGTCCAGCTCCGCGGCCTCGTGCAGCGACGGGTCGACCCGCTGCATCCCGGCCATGAAGATGACCACCGGGTAGCCGACCTGGATCCACAGCATCACGGCCATCACCGACCACAGCGCGAGATCGGGGTCGCCGAGCCAGTTCTGCGCCAGCGAGTCCAGCCCGACGGCGCGCAGCACCTCGTTCAGCGCGCCGTCCCGCGGCGCCAGGATCCAGCTCCACACGATCCCGGCCACCGCGATCGGCAGCACCTGCGGCAGGTAGACGCACGCCCGCAGGATGCTCGCGTGCTTGGACCCGAAGTGCTTGCCGATGAAGTCGAACAGGGCGGCGGCGATGACGAGTCCCGCCAGGGTCGGCAGGATCGCCATCGCCACCACCAGGCCGACGTTGTGCCGGAACGACGCCCAGAACGTGCCGTCCGACATCAGCCGGGTGTAGTTGTCCAGCCCGATCCACTCGGGCGTGCCCGCGCCGGACCACTCGGTGAAGCTGATGCCGATGTTCATCCCGAACGGCACCAGGATCACCGCGAGCAGCAGCAGGCCACCGGGGATGAGGAAGAGCAGGTACGACCCGCGGTCGCGGATCGAGGTGGGTACCAGGCTCATTTGCCGACGCTCGCCGTGTTCTCCTTGTAGTAGTCCGCCATCTCGGTCAGCACCTCGTGCGGTCCGAGGTCCCCGGTGATGAGCTTCTGCACCGACGACACCTGGGCGTCGTAGAAGCCGGGCGCGGGCCAGTCCGGGTAGAACGCGAGGCCGTCGTCCTCGGCGATCGCCTTGAAGTCCTCGTTGAGCCGCTGGGTGTTCGGGTCGGTGGCGGGGGTCCCGCTCGGCGCGACCGCGATGCCGCCCGCGTCACGCAGCTTGTCCTGGATCGCCGGCGACATGGTGATCTCGATGAAGTCGTAGGCGAGCTGCTTGTTCTTCGAGCCCTGGGGCACGACCCACAGGTTGCCGCTCGACCCGGCCGTCATGCCCGGCCACGGCACCGAGGCCCACTCGAAGTCCTTGACCTGCGCCTGCACCCGGCCGTACCACCAGCTGCCGCTGATCATGATCGGGTGCTTGCCCTGCATGAACGACAGGCCCATGTCCTCGGCCTTCACGCCGGCGGAGTCCTTGGAGATGTAACCCTCGCGCAGCCACTTGGCGAAGGTCTCCGCGCCGAACACCCACGGGTTGTCGTGGAAGTTCACGTCACCGGTGTAGCGCTGGAACCGGTCCACCCACTCGCGGTCGGCCTTGGTCAGCGCGAGCTGGTAGAGCACCTGGTGCGCCGGGTACTCCGCGCCGCCGAGCGCGAGCGGCGTGACGCCGGCGGCGGCGAACTTCGCCATCGCGGCGGTCAGCTCGTCCAGCGTCTTCGGCGCGGCCAGCCCCTGCTGGTCGAACATGGTCTTGTTGTAGTAGACCATCACGTACTCGGCGTAGTTGGGGATGCCGTACCACTTCCCGGAACCCATCACGCCGCGGTCGTCGTACTTCGCCGTGGTGTCGATGCCGGGCCCGAGCTTCTTGTCCCACCCGCGCTTGGCGACCTCTTCGCTCAGGTCGGTCAGCAGGCCCTGCTTGGACAGCAGGCCGGTGGTCGCGTTGCCCTTGTTGTACTCCAGGATGTCCGGCGCGTCCTTGGAGTTGAGCACCATCGAGGCCGTCTTCTGGATCTGCTCGAAGCCCTTCTCCTCGAACTCCACCTTCACGCCCGGGTGCGAGGCCTCGAACTGCTTGATCGCCTCCGCCCACGCCACGCCCATGGCGCTGTCCGGACCCTCGTAGTGCCACAGCTTGAGGGTGTTGGGGTCGGAGGCCCCGTCGGAACCCCCGCAGCCGGCCACGGCCAGCACGGCCGCGACCGCGGCCACCAGAAGACGCTTGGACATCAGGATGATCCCTCCACGGTGAGGTTGTCGATCCGGGCCTTCCCCGTGAAGACCAGGCACACGTCCTGCCGACCCGTCGCGCCGCGCAACGGCGACGAGACCGTGGTCCAGGAGTACTTGTCGGCCGTGGTCGGCACGGTGAGCGTGCCCACCAGCCTGCCGGTGGGACCGCCGAGGCGCACCTCGACCGTCGTCGGCGCGTCCGGGTTCGCCACCCGGGCCGTCAGCGTCCGCGACGACCGGCCGAGGTCGACGTCCTCGAACGAGATCCACTGGCCGGGCGCGGTCGAGGCGACGGCGGTACCGCGGTCCTTGGTGGTGTCCACCAGGGTCACGCCCGAGTAGTCGTCGAAGTTCTGCGCCCGCGTGGTCTTGCGCAGGTCGCGAGGCGGGATCGTCTCGCCGCGCACGCTGATCGTGCGGGTCAGCGGACCGACCGCCAGCTCGTGCGGCGCGCTCTCGACCACCGGCTTCTCCCGCGTCACGTCCCAGAACGCCAGGTCCGCCGCGCGCACGGTCAGCTCGACCGTCTTCGTCTCGCCGGGCCGCAGCTCCACCCGCTCGAACGCGCGCAACTGCTTGATCGGCTGCTGGACCCGCGACTTCTTCTGGTGGGAGTACAGCTGCACCACCTCGGCGCCGGCCCGGCGGCCCGTGTTCGTGACGTCCACGCGGACCTTCACCTCGCCCGAGGCGTCCACCACGGTCCGGTCCAGCTCGAGCCGGGAGTACCGGAACGACGTGTAGCTCAGCCCGTACCCGAAGGGGTAGAGCGGCTTGCCCTTGAAGTACTGGTAGGTGTGCCCGGACTTCGAGATGTCGTACCGGAGCTTGTCCGGCAGGTCCGCGTCCGAGCGGTACCACGTCTGGGTCAGCCTGGCGCCGGGGTTGTGGTCGCCGAACAGGACGTCGGCGATCGCGTGCCCGGTCTCCTGGCCCGCGTGCGTGGTCCACAGGACCGCGGGCAGGTCGGCGGTGTCCCAGTCGCCCGCGTACGGGTAGCTGCTCTCCAGCACGACGATCGTGCGCGGGTTCGCCCGGCGCACCGCGTCGATCACCGCGCGCTGGCCGGCCGGCAGCACGGTGGTCTGGCGGTCGTCGTCCTCACGGCCGTTGATGAACGGCATGCTGCCGACCACGACGACGGCCGCGTCGGCGCCCTTCGCCGCCGCCACCGCGCTGTCCACGCCGCTGCGCACCACCTCGCGGCCGAACTTCGTCGCCGCCTCCGGCGTCTCGGCGGCCACGGTCAGCCTGCCGTCCGCGCCGACGAGGACGTACTTGTTCCGCCCGAACCAGGACTGCGTGACGTCGTTGCCGGTGTACTCCAGCACGAAGGAACCGTCGGGCCGGGCCACGAACCGGAACTGCTGCTGGACGAACCAGCCGTGGGGCTGGGCCGCGTTGTTGACCAGGCCGCGCCCATCACCCAACGACACCGTCTTGCCGTTCGCCGCGGTCCGCAGCGTGACCGTGCCCTCGCCCCAGTCGAACACGTCGAGGCCGCTCGCGTCGGTCGGCGTCGCCTCGGTGGCGGTGAGCACGGCGCCGGAGTCCGCAGTGGACGCCGTGACGTACTTGCCGGTCGCCAGGTCCTTCAACCGGATGCGGTCGACGCCTTCGCTCGACGTGACGTCGGCCCGTTCGGCGAGGCCCTGCACCGGCGTGATCCGGTAGGGCATCGTGCCCGAGTACCAGTCCTCGTACAGCGTGTCCGCGAGCTGACCGACGACCGCGACCTTCTTCGTGTCCGCAGTGGACAGCGGCAGCGTGTTCTTGTCGTTGCGCAGCAGCACGACCTGCTCGGCGGCCACCTCGCGGGCGAGCTCGCGGTGCTCGGGCGCGTCGATGACGTCCGGCGTGATGCTCGCGTACGGGTTGCGCCCGGCCGGGTCGAACTCGCCGAGCCGGAACCGGATCGACAGCACGTGCCGGGCGGCGTCCTCGACGTCGGCCACCGTGATCAGGCCCCGGTCGATCGCGGTCTTGATCGACGTCGTGGTCGGCGCGGAGTTCTGGTTGTCCTCGGTGAAGTTGTCCAGGCCCGCCCGGATGGCCGCCGCGTTGCCCTCGACCTCGTTCGGGTAGTACCGCTGCGAGCCGGCGACGTTCGACGCGCCGCCCGCGTCGCCGACGATCATCAGGTCCTCGTCGGTCCAGGAGCGCACGGTCTCGTCCAGCTCCGGGCCGACGTGCGTCGGGCGGCCGTTGACCAGGTTGTACGACGCCATCACGCCGGTGGCGGCGTCGGCCGAGATCGCCGGCTTGAACGCGGCCTCGTCGTAGTCCTTCAGGATCCGCGGCGGGACGATCGAGTCGACGTCGATGCGGTCGTCCTCGACGTTGTAGGCGACGTAGTGCTTCAGGGTGGGCGCGGCCTGCAGGTAGTCCGGGTGGTCGCCCTGGACGCCCCGGCCGAACGCGGTGGAGATCCGGCCGGTCAGGTACGGGTCCTCCGAGTAGCCCTCCTCGTTGCGGCCCCACCTCGGGTCGCGCAACAGGTTCACCACCGGCGCCCACAGGTTGAGGCCGTTCGACGCGGGGTTCATCGCGTGGAACCCGCGCGCCTCGCGCCCGGTGACCGCGCCGACCTCCTCGACCAGCTCGGGGTTCCAGGTGTTCGCCAGGCCGAGGGCCTGCGGGAACACCGTCGACTCGCCGAGCCACGCCACGCCGTGCAGCGCTTCCGTGCCGGTCTTGAACGCGCCGATCCCGAGCCTGGGGATCGGTGGTTGGTACTGGTGCAGCAGCGAGACCTTCTCGTCGACCGTCAACCGGCCGAGCAGGTCGTCGATCCGGGCGGCGCGCGGCAGGTCGGGGTCCCGGAACGGGAGTTCCCGGGCGTGCGCCGGCAGCGGCGCCGCGAGCAGCAACGCGACCAGCGGCAACAACAGCGTGCGGCGGACCCTCGACACCGGTCGTCCCCCTTCGTCTTCGGGGAGCGCGGAGCTCCCCGCCATCGAAGCGCTTCGACAGGGACCCTAGAGGGCCGGCCGTGACGGACGCAACAGACTGCGCGAGTGAACGTTGTTAACGCTAATTCACTTGACAAGGACACCTTGACACGCGCACGTCATCCGGTTTAGGACTGTGACGCCGCCGCGTTCCCAACGTATTTCGCGGGTCTACGAATGTTAGCGTTAACAAGACTGGGCAGGCCTGAAGTCGCGCGCACCGGAACCCTTCTCGCCGGCGTGACCGCGCCGTTCGGGGTTGAACGGCAGCGGACCCGCCCCCGGAGGGACGGGTCCGCGGTCGGTCAGCGAATCACGCGGTGAGCAACCGCAAGCCGTAGACGGACAGGATCTCGTTGATCGGCTGGAACCAGGTACGGCCACCGGACGAGCAGTTGCCGTAGCCGCCGGACGTGACGCCCTGCGCCTGGTCGCCGGTGATGAACGAGCCGCCGGAGTCGCCGCCCTCGGCGCACACGCTGGTGCCCGCCATCTGGTGCACGTCGCCCTGCGCGTAGTGGATGGTCTCGTTGCGGGACTGGATCACGCCGCAGTGCCAGCGGGTCGTGGAGCCCGAACGGCAGACCGACGTGCCGACCGGCGCCTCCCACGAGCCGCGCACCAAGGCGTCGGGCACCGTGCCCCAGCCGAGCACGACGGGCACGTTCCACCAGCCGCCGCCGGTGCGGACCCACGCGTAGTCGTTGCCGGGGAACGAGGAGCCGGCGAACTGGCCCTGCCAGGACCGGTCCCAGCCGTACACCTGCGCGCCCGTGCCGCCGCAGTGGCCGGCCGTGACGTAGCCGCCGTGCACCGAGAAGCCGATGGAGCAGCGGACGTTGCCGGTGTAGTACGGGTCGCCGCCGACGGTCCCGGCCGCGAACGGCACGGGCGCGGTGACGCCCTCGGTGTTCACCTGGATGGGGCCGAGCTCGCGCGCCTCGGCCAGGAACCGCTCGACCTCCGCGGTCTGCACGCCGGGCTGGACGTCGACCACCACCGCGCCGCTGCGCGGGTCCGGGTGCCAGCTGGTCACGGCCGCCGGCACCGCGCCGGACGCCGACAGCGCGTCCACGCCGTCCTTGACCCGGTCCAGCTCGGCCGCGGTCCGGCCGACCAGCCGCGCCTCGGCGCCGGTTGCCCGGACCCGGTCGGCCGCCGCCGGGTCGGTCACGCCGACCACGAGCACGCCCTTGTCCTGGTCGAACCAGCTGCCGCCGAAGGACGACCCGGCCGCGGTGCGCGCCGAGGGCGCCCGCCGGGTGGCCTTCGCCTCCAGGTCGAGCCTGGTCCGGGCCTGCTGCTCGGTCAGCCCGAAGGCAGTCCGCATCGCGGACACCAGTCCCGGCGACAGCGGTTCCGGCGCGGGCGCGGCCTGGGCGGTCGGCGCGACCACCAGCCCGCTCACCACCAGCGCGGCGGCCACACCGATCTTCGTCAACGTTGTCATTCGCACGCGGTCCTCCTTGTCCGCAGGGAGGCGCACCGGCCGATGCAGGTCGGCCGAGCACCCGAGGCAAGTCGGCGAGAGAGCGCTCTCACGGCCTGCTGGTTCAGACCATGCAACACCCGCTGCCCGCCGTCAATCCCCTGCGGCGGACCGGCCTCGCACCGCGGCGGGCGCGTGGCGCGCCGGACCGCGGCGGTCAGGGACGACTCCCGAACGGCCGCGAGCCGCGTGCGATCGCGCGGCGGCACCGCCGCGGACCACGCGGTCGACGGGCGCGGTCACGTCCGGGCGGACCGCGCCCGTCTGCTCACGAGTTGCGCAGGAAGCGGTCCAGGACGCGGACGCCGAACCGCAGGGCGTCGACCGGCACGCGCTCGTCGACGCCGTGGAACAGGCCGGAGAAGTCCAGGTCGGCGGGCAGCTTCAGCGGGGCGAAGCCGAAGTTGCGGATGCCCAGCTCCTGGAAGGACTTGGCGTCCGTACCGCCCGAGAGCATGTAGGGCAGCACCCGCGCACCGGGGTCCTCGGCGGTGATCGACGCCGTCATCGCGTCGACCAGCGCGCCGTCGAACGTCGTCTCCACCGGCGGCAGCCCGAGCCACTCGCGCTCCACGTCCGGGCCGAGCAGCTCGGCCAGCTCGCGGTCGAACGCCTCCTCGCGGCCCGGCAGGATGCGGCAGTCCACGGTGGCCTCGGCGAACGACGGGATCACGTTCGCCTTGTACCCGGCGGACAGCATGGTCGGGTTGGCCGTGTCGCGCAGCGTCGCCCCGATCATCCGCGACAACGCGCCGAGCTTGCCGACCGAGCCCTCGATGTCGTCCTCGGGGAACTCCAGCCCGGTGATCTCCGAGACCCCGGCCAGGAACTCGCGCACGGACGGCGTGAGGATGATCGGGAACCGGTGGTTGCCCAGCTTCGTGACCGCCGCCGCCAGCTTGGCCACCGCGTTGTCGTTGTGGATCATCGAGCCGTGCCCGGCGGTGCCGCGCACGCGCAGCTTGAGCCAGCGGATGCCCTTCTCGGCGGTCTCCACCAGGTACGCCCGGACGTCGTCCTTGAGCGTGATGGAGAACCCGCCGACCTCGCTGATCGCCTCGGTGACGCCCTCGAACAGCTCCGGCCGGTTGTCCACCAGCCACTTCGCGCCGAACAGGCCACCGGCTTCCTCGTCGGCCACGAACGCGAACACGAGGTCGCGCGGCGGCACCACGCCGTCCCGCTTGAACCGCCGCGCGACGGCGAGCGTCATCGCGACCATGTCCTTCATGTCGACCGCGCCGCGGCCCCACACGTACCCGTCCTGGACCGCGCCGGAGAACGGGTGCACGGACCACTCGGAGGCGTCGGCGGGCACCACGTCCAGGTGGCCGTGCACCAGCAGCGCGCCCCGGGACGGGTCGGCGCCGGCCAGGCGGGCGATCACGTTGCCGCGGCCCTTGGCCCCCGATTCGACGTAGGTGGTCTCGTAGCCGACCTCGGCCAGCTTCTCCGCGACCCACTCGGCGGCCGCGCGCTCCCCGACGACCGTGTCCGGATCCCCCGTGTTGGTCGTGTCGATCCTGATCAGCTCGCTGGTCAGCGACACGACCTCGTCCTGCGCGAGCCGCAGCCCGGCACCGTCATCCCAGTTGCTCACCAGGTCTTCCTACCATCCGCGACGTGCCGCGGTTCGTCAGTGCTCGGGCCCGGCGCCTCGGACGACGGCCAGCGGGCAGGGCGCGTGGTGGAGCATCGCGTGGCTGACCGAGCCGAGCAGCGCGCGCCGCACCGCGCCGTGCCCGTGGCTGCCCACGACCAGCAGCGCCGCGCCCTCCGCCTCCTGGGCCAGGACCTGGGCGGGCCGGGCCAGCGACACCACCCGCTCCGCCCGCACCTCGGGGTGGCGGGCGAGCGGTGCCTCGAACGACCTCGCGATCAGGGTGTCCGCGGACGCCCTGAGCTGCTCGACGTCCAGACCGAGCCCAAGGCCCTGGCCCCAGGCGCCGCCCGGCGTCATCGCGTCCACCGGCAGCCCGGTGGTGGCGTGCACGCCGACCAGGGTCCCCCCGTGCCGCGACACGTGGTCCACCGCGAAGTCGATCGCGCGGTCGCTCGGCTCCGAGCCGTCGACGCCGACCACCACCCGCCCGTCGTCGGTCCCGTCGCCGCCGTCGCGGACCACCACGAGCGGTCCGGCGAAGTGGTGCGCCAGGTCCGCCGTGACCGAACCCGCGAACACCCTGGCCAACCCGGTCGCGCCGGAGGAGCCGACGACGAGCAGCGCCGCCTCCCGGCCGGCCTCGGCCAGCACGGCGGCCGGGTGCCCGTCGAACGCGCGGGTGTCCACGTCCAGCCCGGGCGCGACGCTCCGGCACTGCGCGGCGAGCTCGGCGAGGTGGTCCCTGGTGTACGCGCGGACCGCCTTCTCGCCGACGAGCTGCGGCATCGGCATGGACACGGGCGTGACCACCACCTCGGGGAACGGCCCGCGGATGACGTTCACGACGACCAGGCGCGCCCCCCGGCTCGCCGCGTCGCGCGCCGCCCAGTACGCGGCCCGCCGCGACCGCTCCGAGCCGTCGAACCCGACGACCACCGCACCGCGGCCGATCGCGCTCTCCGGGCTCTTCAGGACGTCCGGGCTGGTCATCGCCCACCTCCGCTCTCCGCGCACTCCCGTGCCACCGGGGTATCCGAGGAGTCGGAACCGACACGTGATCGGCGGGTTTTCCGGGGTCGTCGCACGCCTCGTTCGCGGAGGACCACCCGTCCGCGCTCGGCGTGCTTCGTCGGCGGTAGGGCGCGACCGCACGAGGGGCGAACGGCCCGGCTGGCAGCGTGGCGCGGTGAAGCACCTGTTCGAGCGCCGTGCACCACGACCGATCGCGGCCCGAGGAGGTCGCGGTGCGGATCAGCGGCGGTCGGGCGAGGTGCCGCCCAACCCGGTGTCAGGCCGACGGCGGTCGGACGCTGTCCCGCGACACGAGCGTCGGGCTGGACGTGCGGCGGGGCTCGTCGACCGCCCTGCCCTCGATCTGGGTGATCAGCAGGTCCAGGGCGTCCCGGGCGACCGCGGCGAAGTCCGGCCGGATCGTGGTCAGCGGTGGGATGAAGTACGCGGCCTCGGGCACGTCGTCGAAGCCGACCAGGCTCACGTCGTGGGGAACCCGCCTGCCGCGCTCGCTCATCGCCCGGAGGATGCCGAGCGCCAGGTGGTCGTTCGCCGCGAAGATCGCCGTGACCTCGGGCATCCGCGCCAATACCTGACCCGCCCGGTACCCGGACGCGGCGCTCCAGTCCGCGGACATGATCGGCGGCACCTCCGCCGACACGGCCTCCAGCGCCGACCGCCAGCCCTCGATCCGGCCGGCGCTGTCGAACCAGTCGGGCGGGCCCGAGACGTGCCACACCGTGCGGTGACCCGCCCGCAACAGGTGGGACGTGGCGGCGAACGCGCCCGCCGCCTGGTCGACGGTCACCAGCGGGGTCGAGCGCTCGGCGTCGCCGTCGACCATCACCAGCGGCACGCCGGCGGACACCGTGTCCACCGCGTCGTGGGCCGACGCGGTCGGTGCGATGACGACGATCCCCGCCACCCGCTGGTCGCGGTGCCGCTCCAGGGCCGTGGTGATCGACTCGCGGTCCAGCACGTTCACCCGGTGCGCGGTCACCACGAACCCGGCCTCCACCGCCACCTGCTCGAACGCCGCCAGCAGCGAGATCGGCCCGCACAGGGTCGTGTTCTGGGCCACCACCCCGATCAGCTGCGAGCGGCCCGTCACCAGTGCGCGGGCGGCGCGGTTGGGGCGGTAGCCCAACTCCTCGATCGCCGCCTGGACCCGCAAGCGCGTCTGCTCCTGGACGTACGGGTGCCCGTTGAGCACCCGCGACACCGTCTGGTGCGAAACCCCGGCGAGCCGGGCGACGTCGGCCATCGCGGGCGCACTGGAAGTCCTGTTCCCCACTAATGGTCCCATCTGCGCGGAACCGGCCGCGAGGTAGACCGACCGCGGACGGCCGCTGACCGCCGCGGCACGCCGGGCACGGTCGGTGGTCGGGACGGCACGCCGAAACGACCACGCACATCGGGATTGGCGCCGGGCAGTCGACATCGCGGCCGATCGACGATGATCAGCAAGTCAATGTAGCCATATTTCCGCCCGCCGGTCAACGCGCGTGAATGCTAAATATTCGAGTCCGATTTTTAGCTCCCACCGGCCACGGCAACGCAGAGCAGTGACCGACCCTTCCGCAAGTGTTTCGTGCGCGTCCTCGAGCGGGAACAGTCTTGACACCCATTTGTGTTATCGCTAACACTGTCCCGCAGCACGATGTTGCCGCTGCCAGCTCACCGGAACCAGGCCGTCTCGGGCGGCGATGTTAGCGATCACATCCACCCCCTCATGCCCTCGTGAAGGAACGTCATGCCACTTTCCGATTGACGTTCGCGGTAATAGACCCCACGGGCTGGGCCGCGTTGTCGCCACGCCCGGGGCTTCGCCCCACGCCTTCCGCCACAACCGCGTCTGGAGTCGTCCATGCCCGTGACCGCCCACGCTCGCCCGCGCACCCGGCGCCCGAACCGCGCACTGCGGCTCGTCGCCACGGCGGTCGCGGTGGCCGCTTTGATCGGCGCGGCCCTCGCCTCGGTCGGCCCACCGGCCCAAGCGGCGGACGAGTGGACGCCCGAGCCGTCGTACACGTCGACCGACAAGGGCGACGGCACCTACTCCGTCCCCCTGGTCAACTCCGACGTGCCGGACGTGAGCGTGGAGCGCGTCCCGGCGGCGGAGAACGACGAGGGCCGCGACCTCTACTACATGATCAGCACGACGATGCACCTGAGCCCGGGCGCGCCGATCATGAAGTCCTACGACCTCGTGAACTGGGAGATCGTCAACTACGTCTTCGACCGGGCGGACATCGGCGACTCGTTCTCGCTGCGCAACGGCCAGAACTCCTACGGCCAGGGCCAGTGGGCGTCGTCGCTGCGCTACCACCGCGGGCAGTTCTACGTCGCCTTCAACACCAACAACCTCGGCGGCTCCTACCTCTACCGCACCGACGACATCGAGGACGGGGCGTGGACGCGGATGCCGCTGGGGCGCGCGTTCCACGACCCGTCGCTGTACTTCGACGAGCGCGACGGCGGCACGCCGTACATCTTCTACGGGTCGGGTTCGACCAGCGCGGTCAAGCTGGACAGCACCCTGACCCGGGTGGTGGCGGAGTACCCGAACATCCTGCGGCCGTCGGACTACCCGGGATCACCGTTCCTCGGCGGGCTGTTCGAGGGCGCCCAGGTGCAGTACATCGACGGGAACTACTACATCGTGATCATCACCTGGCCGGCGGGGCAGGGCCGCCAGGTGGCGCTCTTCCGCTCGCCGGAGCTGCTCGGGCGTTACGCGACGGCCGACGGCAGCAACCCGTACCAGGCGCGCGGCGCGTTGAACTCGAACGGCTTCGCGCAGGGCAGCCTCGTGCCGATCGCGCGTGACGGCGGCCGGACCGACTGGTACGGCATGTTCTTCCGCGACTCGTTCCCGGTCGGCCGCATCCCGGCGCTGATCCCGGCCACGTGGCAGGACGGTTGGCCCACCTTCGGCGACGCCGGCGTGGTGCCGGTGAACGGGGTGTTCGACAAGCCGATCCGGCTGAGCCCGGCGCAGGAGGCCTTGGAGCGGCAGAAGAGCCTCGTCGCCTCGGACGACTTCGCCAACGACGCGCCGCACAAGGCGTACATGGACGAGCGGTGGACCATCCCGACCCCGCCCGTCGTCGACGAGTCGCTCATCGGCGTGGAACTGGTGCGCAACCCCGGCTTCGAGTCCGGCGCCGTGTCGCCGTGGGCGGCCCAGTTCGGCGCGCGGCTCAGCCTGGAGCCGGCCGACGGCTCCACGGCGTTGCGGGTGGCCGACCGGACCGTCAACGGCTCGGGGCCGAACCAGTCCCTGGACGGCGTGTTGCAGCGCGGCGTGACGTACGCGGTGTCGGCGAGGGTCAAGTACGCCGCCGGCCCGGCGACCGTGCGGTTCAACCTCGTCGCCGACTGGGGCGCCGGTGTCCAGGTGATGGCGTCCGGGGACGTCCCGGCCGGTCGGTGGACGACGGTCTCGGGCCGGTTCACCGTGCCGGGCACGGCCGCGACCGGCAAGGTGAAGTTCGCGGTCGAGACGCCGTGGGCCAACCCGCAGCCGCCCTCGTCCAGCGTCGAGTACCTGCTCGACGACGTCTCGGTCGTGGGTCAGCCGGTGACCACCGAGCACCCGTCCGAGGACGAGATCAGGCCCAACGGCTCGCGGCTCGGCCTGCACTGGGAGTGGAACCACGCCCCGGACAACCGGCACTGGTCCCTCACCGACCGCGAGGGCTGGTTGCGGCTCACCACCGGCAAGGTCGTCACCGGCGACTACCTCTACACCAAGCTGTCGAACCGGGCCGAGCTGACGTGGTTCGAGGAGGCGCGCAACACGCTCTCGCAGCGGACGTTCGGCCCGAAGGGCTCGGCGGAGACCAAGCTCGACTTCTCCGGGATGCGTGACGGCGACGTCGCGGGCCTGGCGATGTACAACCGCGGCTTCTCCTACGTCGCGGTGAAGCGCGTCGACGGCCGCAACACCCTCGGGGTGGTCAACCGGGTCCAGCCCTTCCCGGTCACGTTCGACCAGTCGACGGCGGAGAGCTTCGTGCCCGGGACCGAGGTGCCGCTCGACGACGCCACGGTGGTCCACCTCAAGGGCGACGTGGAGTTCGACGCGCCGACCGGTCAGGGCTGGACCACGTTCTACTACAGCCTGGACGGCCGCGCCTGGCACAAGCTGGGCAACCGCGTCGGGCCTCAGACGCTGGACGGCAGCCTGGCCCACTTCATGGGCCACCGGTGGGGCCTGTTCGACTACGCGACCAAGCGGGCGGGCGGGAGCGTGGACTTCGACCACTTCCTGCTCAGCGACACCCTGACCGCGGCGGGCGAGCCGCTCGACACCGGCGACCTGGACGCGGCGATCGCCCACGCGTCCACCTTGGACGAGCACCACTACCCCGCGGCGGCGTGGTCCGCCATGCGCGACGCGCTGGGCAAGGCGCAAGCCGCGCGGGCGTCCACCTTCGGGACGCAGAACCAGGTCGACGCGCCCGAGCGGGCGTTGAGCCTGGAGCTGGCCCGGCTCGGGGTGGCGCGGTTCCCGGTGGCGGTCGAGGTGTCCGCCCGCACCCGGTGCGCCGGGCCCAAGGTCGTGCTCACCGTCGAGTTCACCAACCACGAGGCGGTCCCGGTGGACGTCTCGGTCGAGACGCCGTACGGCACGAAGTCGTTCGACGACGTCCCGGCCGGCAAGACCCGCTCGCACCCGTTCATGACCCGGCAGTCGAGCGTGCCGGCGGGATCGGCCTCGGTCACCGCGTCGGCGACGGTCGACGGCAAGCCGCGTTCGGTCGTGCTCGAAGCACCGCACGACGCGCACGCCTGCAAGTAACCCGCGGTACCCAGCACAAGGAGAATCTCGTGGATCGACAACGTCCGCAGCGGTCGGGACGGCGAAGAGCAGTCGTCCTCGCCGCCGTCGGCGCCCTGTTCGCGGCCGGTCTCGCGGCCACCCCGGCGGCGACCGCCGCCGAGCCGAACCTCATCACCAACCCCGGCTTCGAGGACGGCCTCACCGGCTGGACCGTCAACAGCGGCAACGCCACCGACGGCGCCGTGCTGTCCACGACCGCCGACGCCCACTCGGGCTCGGGCGCCGTGCAGGTGACCAACCGGAAGACGACCGGTTCGGGACCGGCGCAGGACCTGGCCGGCAGGGTGCAGGCCGGCAAGACCTACACGGTCACCGCGTGGGTGAAGTACGAGAACGCGGCCAGCCCCGCGACCAAGCAGTTCTTCGTGACCATGCACTACGGCGGCTCGACCTACACCAACCTCGGCACGGGCACGGTGCCGCGCGGGCAGTGGGGCCTGCTCCAGGGCACGTTCACGATCCCCGCGGGGCAGTCCGTCACCACGCCCCGCGTCTTCGTCGAGACGCCGTGGACGGCCGACCCGGGTGCCGCGCCGGCCACCCACCTGATGGACTTCAAGGTGGACGACGTCGTCCTGCGCGAGTTCACCCCGTCGACCACCATCGAGGTCCTCGGCAAGAACCCCGGCGAGGGCAACCCGCTGATCTCCCACAAGTTCGGCGCGGACGGCAACGCGTTCGTGCACGACGGCCGGGTCTACGTGTACATGACCAACGACACCCAGGTGTACAACCCGGGCCCCGACGGGACCTCGCCGACCAACACCTACGGCGGGATCAACACCATCACCGTCATCTCCTCCGACGACCTGGTCAACTGGACCGACCACGGCGAGATCCCGGTGGCCGGGCCGAACGGCCTCGCCAAGTACGCCTCGCAGTCCTGGGCGCCCGCGGTCGAGAGCCGCGTCGTCGGCGGCAAGGAGCAGTTCTTCCTGTACTTCGCCAACAACGGCGCCGCGACCGGCGTCCTGGTCGGCGACTCGCCGCTGGGCCCCTGGCGCGACGAGCGCGGCAGCCTGCTCATCACCAGCCAGACCCCCGGCGCCTCGGACGGCCGCAACTGGCTGTTCGACCCGGGCGCGTTCGTCGACGACGACGGTCAGGCCTACCTCTACTTCGGTGGCGGCGGGAACGACGGCTCCAACTCCGCCGAGAACACCAACCACCCCAAGTCCACGCGCGTGATCAAGCTCGGCGACGACATGATCAGCACCGTGGGGTCGGCCGAGACCATCGACGCGCCGCTGATGTTCGAGGCGGGTCACGTCTTCAAGCGCGAGGGCAAGTACTACTACTCGTACTCGTCGAACTTCGGGTTCGGCGGCCCGATCGACCCGAACGGCCCGCCGACCGGCGCCATCGCCTACCTCATGGCCGACAGCCCGATGGGCCCGTGGACGCCCGACAAGTACGCGGGCGTCATCTTCAAGAACCCCGGCGTCTACTTCGGCGCCGGCGGCAACAACCACCAGTCGGTCTTCGAGCTGAACGGCGAGCACTACTTCACCTACCACGCCCAGACGCTGAACCGCCGCATCACCGGCGGCGCGACGCAGGGGTTCCGCAGCCCGCACATCGCGAAGCTGGAGTTCAACGCCGACGGCACCGTGAAGGAGGTCCTCGGCACCTTCGACGGCGTCGAGCAGATCCGCCACCTCGACCCCTACCGGGTGGTCGAGGCGGAGACCATCGCCTGGCAGCAGGGGCTGGCCACCAAGCGGCTCACCGCGCCGAACGACCTGCCGAACCTGGCCCTGCACGACGTCGACAACGGTGACTGGACGTCGCTGGCCTCGGCGGACTTCGGGTCCGGGGCCACCGGGGTGTCGGCGCGCGTCAAGCCGCTCACGGCGGGCACGAGCATCCAGGTCCGCCTGGACGACCGCGCCGGGCCGGTCGTCGCCACCATCCCGGTCGACGCGCCGGTCGGCGAGTGGGCCGAGGTCGGCACCGAGCTCGACGGCGTGTCGGGCGTGCACGACGTGTACTTCACGTTCGTCGGCCCCGACGGCAAGGACCTGGTCGAGGTCGACAGCTGGCGGTTCGCCAAGCCGTCGTTGAAGGTCGCGACCAGTGCGGACACCCGGTGCGCGGGCCCGCACGTCAAGCTCACCGTGCACGTGACCAACAACGAGTCCGTGCCGGTCGACGTCGTGGTCGAGACGCCGTTCGGCGCCAAGTCGTTCGACGACGTCGAGCCGGGCAAGAGCCGGTCCCACCCGTTCAACTCACGGCGGTCGAGCGTGGACGCGGGGGCGGCGGCGGTCACGGCGACCGCCACCGTGGACGGGCAGGAGGTGTCGCTCGGGCTCACCGCGCCGTACGACGCGCACTCCTGTCGCTGACGGCGTGACCGCATGAACGAGGCGGCCCGGGAAGTTCCCGGGCCGCCTCGTCGTCTGCGGGTCGTGCCTCGACGGCCGTGGTCAGGCGATCGTGCAGGTGGCGTTGCCGAGGGTGTAGGCGGTGGGTTTGCCGGTGTTGCCGGTGTGGGTGGCCTGGAAGCCGATGCCCACCGACGCGCCGGGCGCGATGGTCGCGTTGTACGAGACGTTGCGCGCGGCCACCTGTCCGGACGTGGGCGAGTAGGTGGCGTTCCAGCCGGAGGTGATCGCCTGACCCGGTGGGAGGGTGAAGGTCAGGGTCCAGCCGTTGACCGCGGTGGTCCCGGTGTTGGTGATGGTGATGTCGGCGGTCAGCCCGGTGTTCCAGGCGTTGGTGGTGTTGGTGACGCGACAGGTGCCGGGTTCCGGCTGACCCGTCGTGGTCGTGGTTGTCGTCGTGGTGGTCGTGGTGCTCGTCGTCGTGGTCGTGGTCGTCGTCGTCGGACCGCTCTGGAACTGGGTGAAGAACCGCCACGTCTCGGCCGGCAACCAGGTCCGGGAGCCGCTGTCGCCGGGTGCGCCGTCCTGCGGCGCGGCGATGTGCCCCTCGTCGAACGCAGCCCAGACCACCGGGTAGCCCTCGCGGCACCCCGAGTAGGTCGTGGTCACGTGGGTCAGGCTGCCCTGCGACGGCTCACGCGGGCTCTGGGCGGCGCACCCGTTGTTGCGGACGAAGCGGTCGCGCATCGACCGGCCGCCCGAGATGCCGAGGACGTTGTCCCGCAGGCCGTGCGCGGCGAAGTAGGCGATGGGCTGGGTGCCGCCACTGCACCCGCTGAGCTGGCCCACGGCGTAGACCGCGACCGCGCGGAAGACGTCCGGCCGGGCGCAGGCGACGGCGTAGCTCATGGCCGCGCCGTAGCTGAAGCCGACGGCGAAGCGCTGCGTGGTGTCGACGCAGAGGCCGGCGTCGAGTTGCCGGTTGATGTCGTCGACGAGCGTGATGTCCTCGCCGCCGGAGTTGGCCCAACCGCTGTTCAGGCCCTGGGGCGCGACGAAGATGGTGCTGTTGTCGGCCAGGCGCTGGAGCCCGTAGTAGGCCCAGACGTCCGTCTGCACGGTCCGGCCGGTGGCGACGTCGGTGGCCGAGCCGTTCAGCCAGTGGAAGCCGAAGACCACCCGGTAGGGGCGGTTCACGTCGTAGTTGTCCGGGACCCGCAGGATGTAGCTGCGGGACTTGCCGCTGCTCTGGATCGTGATCGTGCCGCTGCGCAGCGACGGCGCCTTGCCGCAGCCCGCGGTCGCCGCCGCGGCGCCGACCGCCGCGGCCGAGGTGCGCTCGCCGAGGTCGCCGCTCAACACCGTGCCGATGGAGGCCACGACGAGCAGCGCCGCCGCCGCGACCGAGCCCAGGATCGACCTTCGCCTTGTCATCGCACTGCTCCTCCCGTTGTCGGGTCGGGGTTCGCGGTCGCTCAGGAGGTGGAACACGGCGCACCGTTGAGGGTGAAGGAGGCCGGTTTGGCGGTGTTGCCGTTGTGGGTCGCCTGGAAGCCGATGCCGATCGAGGCGTTGGGCGCGATCACGGGGTTGTAGGCCACGTTGCGCGCGGTCACCTGCCCGGACGTGGGCGAGTAGGTGGCGCTCCAGCCGGAGGTGATCGTCTGCCCGCTCGGCAACGTGAAGACCAGCGACCAGCCGTTGATCGCCGTGGAGCCGGTGTTGGTGATGGTGAGGTTCTCGGTGAGGCCGGTGTTCCAGGCGTTGACCGTGCCTGTGACGCGGCACGACTCCGAGCCGCCCGGCGTGGTGGTCGTCGTCGTGGTGGACGTCGTGGTGGACGTCGTCGTGCTCGTGGTGGTCGTCGTCGTGGTCGTGCTGGTCGGGCCACCGGGCCGGTCCAGGCCGAAGAACGCGATGGCCTGGGCTGCCATGCCGCCGGCGGGCAGGCTGTGCCCGGCGCCCTGGATGCTGTAGGCCTCGACCTGGGTGGTGCCGGAGGTGTCGTTGTAGCGGCGCCGGTTCCAGTTGGTCTGCGGGGTGTCGGTGGACGACGGCGTCTGGCTCAGGCCGAACACGTTGGTCCACTGCTCGATGCTCTCCTGGAGCAGCGCGTACGGCACGAGGGTGTCGTTGGTGCCGTGCCAGAGCTGGACGCGCGGCCGCACGCCGGTGTAGCCGGGGTAGGCCTGGCGCACCGCGTCGCCCCACTGCTGCGGGGTGCGGTTCGCTCCCCCGTTACCCGTGCACTTGCTGCTGCCGGGCGGGAAGTCGGCGGCGTTGGCGAAGCAGTTGAAGGGCACGCCCATGAACGACGCACCCGCCTTGAACACGTCCGGGTACAGGGCGAGCATGTGCTGGGTCATCATGCCGCCGGACGACGATCCCGTGGCGTAGACCCGGTTGGGGTCGCCTCCGTAGCGCTGCTGGACGTAGTTGACCATCGACACGATCGACACGGGGTCGCTGCCGCCACCGCGGCGCTTGGCCGCGTCGGACCACGTGTCGAAGCACTTGCCGAACCCGGCCTGCTGCTCGGCGCTGGGGTAGATGACGACGAAACCGTGCCGGTCGGCCAGCGAGGCGAACTCGCTGCCGGAGTAGAAGCCGGGGCCCGAGCCGCCGCAGCCGTGCATGGCCACGACGATCCCGGGGTTGGCCGGGCGGGAATCGGGCACGTAGACGTGCATCCGCATCCCACCGGGGTTGGAGCCGAAGTTGGTGACCTCCGTCAACGACGCCGCGGACGCGGGCGTTGAGGCGACGGAGACGAGGCCGGCCACGACGAGTGACGTCGCGGCGGCGAGTAGCAGGCTCGGTTTGACCTTCATGCGCTTGACTCCTTTGTGTCGCGCACGGCCGGACAGGGTGCTGGCAGCGGGCCGGGTGCGACCCGCGGTGCGGCGGAGGGAGAGCCACGCGTGGACGTGTCCGGCGGGTGACCAGCCGATGCGATCGAGCGCACGGACTCGGCTGATCGGACGCCGTCCATCGTGTGACACTTAGAGTGCCGCCCGGTCGAGAAACTGTCAATCGACCGTCTCGCCCGGTCGGTGTGGCCGTGCGACGGGATCGCGCCCGATTAGGGTCGGTGGTGACGACCTGTCCGAGCCACCGCCGGAGCCGCCGTGACCAGCCCGTACGACATCGAGGAGATCTTCCCGGACGACGCGGTCCGGCTTCCCCGGCGGCAGTCCGGCAACTCACCGCAGGGCCTGACCGTGACCCTGCTCGCCGACTACACGCTGCGGACCGGCGCCTGGCTGCCGTCGGCCGCGATCGTGGCGCTGCTCGCCGAGGCGGGTGTCAGCCACGCCGGGGCGCGCACCACCATCAGCCGGCTCGCCCGTCGCGGTGTCCTCGAAGGCAGCAAGCAGGGCCGCAACAGCTCCTACCGGCTCACCTCGGCCGCCGCCCTCGACCTCGCCGCCGGAGGTCGGTCCATCGTCGCCGCGGCGGCCGCCGCCGAGCCGTGGGACCACCGGTGGACGTTGATCGCCTTCTCGCTGCCGCAGGACGAGGTCGCGCGGCGGCGGGAGGTCCGCAGCCGGCTGCGCTGGTTCGGCTGCGCGCCCCTCTACGACGGCCTCTGGATCTCGCCGCACGACCTCACCGACAAGGCCAGGGCGCAGCTGGCCGAGCTCGCCGCCGGCACCATGACCGTCTTCCGCGCCCGCCACGTCGACCTCGGTGAGCGGACCGGCCGCAACCCCCTCGACGCCTGGGACACCACCGCCATCGCCCGCCACTACGACGCGTTCATCCGGCGCTGGCGGCCGCTGCTGCCCGACATCCGCGCCTCCCGGATCACCGGGATCGAAGCGGTCCGCGCCCGCACCGAGGTCATGGACACCTACCGCCGCCTGCCCATCCTCGACCCGCGCCTGCCGCTGGAGCTGCTGCCGCCGGGCTGGCTGCGCGAACCCGCCCGCAACCTGTTCACCGCCGTCTACGACGGCCTCGCGGGCCCCGCCCAGGGTCACGTGCGCGCCGTCGTGAGCCGGTTCACCACCGACCCGCCCACCGACGTGCAGGCCCACACGGTCGCGGACATGCTCGACGGCCTGCACGGCGCGTGGCAGCCCGTCGCCGAACCGGGCACGGCCTCCCGCTGATCACCTGAGCCCCCACTTCCGGTCGTCCCGGCCGCTTCGCCGCGGACCGGGACGACCGGGCGAGGTCAGGGCCGTGCGGCGTCGAGCGGACCGTGGTCGAACCAGTCGAACCAGGCGGTGCCCTCGGTGACGTACATGCCGATCACCCGGCCCGTGAAGCCGGTGGCGACCTCCGTGGACAGGTACCGGCCGTCCAGCTCGGCCAGCGGCTCCGGGTCCTCACCGACGTGGAAGGCGAGGTAGTCCGGCGCGGCGACGTGCAGGCCCGCCGGCTCCTCCCCCGCCGGCCACCGGCGGGCCGAGCGGGTGGTGATCACGAGCGTCAGCGGGCCCGGTGGCACGGGTCTCGTGGCCACGCTCTGGCGCAGGGGTCCGATGCGGGCGATGACCGCGGCCCGCCCGTCCGCCACCTCCAGGTCGTAGTGGTGGCCCTCGTCCAGGCGCACCGACAGGCCGGCGCGACCGGCGGCGGGATCCAGGAGGACGGCGGTCCGGCTCTCGACGTGCTGCTGGCGCCGGCCGACGAACGTGCAGCCCGGCCGGTCCAGCGTGGAGCCGGTGGCGTGCAGCGCGAGCCACCCCGGCCGCTCGGTCACCGACCACGAGCCGTCCGGCCGCGCCCGCGGCGAGATCCACCGGGGGTCGAGCCCGGGGGCGTCGAAGTCGTCCCGCTCCGGGGCGGCCTGCGGCTCCTGTGCGCCGACCGGCGCCCGTTCCCTCAGGTTGACGGGGCCGACGCGGGGCCAGCCGTCCTCCCACCGGACCGGGGTCAGGAAGGTCTCCCGGCCCAGGACGTGGAACTTGGGGCTGTAGCCGACCGGGCGGGTGGCCAGCAGCACCATCCACCACTCGCCGTCCGGCGTGGTGACGAGGTCGGCGTGACCCGTGCTCTGGACGGGTTGGCTCGTGCTGCGGTGCGACAGGATCGGGTTGACCGGCGCCGGTTCCCACGGACCGCGCGGCGAGCGGGCTCGGGCCATGGCCACGGTGTGGCCGCGCTCGGTGCCGCCCTCGGCGATCATCAGGTACCACCACTCCCCGACCTGGTACAGGTGGGGCGCTTCCGGCCACTGCAACCCGGTGCCCGCCCAGGCCGGGAACGGCCCTTCCAGCACCTTCCCCGCCTCGGGGTCGACCCGGGCGACCTGCACGCCGTTGAACGTGGGCCCGTGCGCGCCCGCGAAGGAGCACCAGCAGTTGCCGTCCGAGTCCCACGCCAGGTCGGGGTCGATGCCGGGCAGGTCGAGCCACACGGGGTCCGACCAGGGGCCTTCGGGTCGCTCGGCGGTGACGACGAAGTTGCCGCCGTGCGAGACGTTCGTGGTGATCATCCAGAACCGGCCGTCGTGGTGCCGGATCGTGGGCGCGTAGATCCCGTCCGACGCCATCGCGTCGGCCGGCAGCGGCAGCTGGGACGGCCGGTCCAGGACGTTGCCGATCTGCCGCCAGTTCACCAGGTCGCGGCTGTGGAAGAGCGGCACGCCCGGGAAGTACTCGAAGCTCGAGCACACCAGGTAGTAGTCGTCGCCGACCCGGCACACGCTGGGGTCGGGGTGGAACCCGGGGATCACGGGGTTGTCGTAGAACGACGCCTCGGACTTCGGTGAGGTCAATGGTTTTCCTTGTTGTGCGAGGGCGTCAGCCCTTGAAGGCGCCTTCGAGGATGCCCGCGACCATCCGGCGTCCGACCACGACGAACAGCACGACCAGCGGGATCGTGGCGAGGAAGGAGCCGGACATGGCCAGCCCGAGGTCGACGTCGAGGCTGTTCTGGAGCGCCTTGATGGCGATCTGGGCGGTGTAGCGCTCGGGCGACTTGAGCACGATGAACGGCCACAGGAAGTCGTTCCACGCGGTGATGAACCCGAACAGGCCGAGCACGAACGCGGCCGGCCGCACGATCGGGAACGCGATGCGCCAGAACACCTGCGCGGTGCTCGCGCCGTCGATGCGGGCCGCCTGCATCAGCTCGTCGCTGATCGTGGCCGAGATGTGCTGGCGCATCCAGAAGATGCCGAACGCGCTGGCCAGGCCGGGCACGATCAGCGCCTGCAGCGTGTCGACCCAGCCCAGCTCGGACATGATCATGTACTGCGGGATGACCGAGAGCTGCGTGGGCACCGTCATGGTGAGCACGACGACCACGAACAGGGTGTTGCGGCCCGGGAACTGCAGCTTCGCGAAGGCGAACCCCGCCAGCGAGCACAGCACCGCCTGACCGACGCCGATCGCGGTGGCCACGGCGAGGCTGTTGAGCAGCGACTGCACGAACGGCACCGTGTCCAGGACCAGCCCGGCGAGGTGGAAGAAGTTGCCGCCGGGCACGACCTCGGGCGGCATCCGCGTCGCGGCCGCCGTGTCGGTGGTGGCGACGATGAACATCCAGTACAGCGGGAACAGGCACACGACCGTGGCGGCGGCCAGCATGAGGTAGGTCCACCAGCGGACCCGGCCGGGGCCTCGGTTGCGCGTCGCGGTGCTCGTCATCGATCCGCCTTGATCCGGGTGGACAGCACGAAGTTGACCGCGGCGATCGCCACGACCATGACGAACAGGGCGACCCCGATCGCCGAGCCGTAGCCGAACTCGAACTGCCCGAAACCCTGCTCGTACAGGAACAACGTCAACGTCTGGCACTGGCGCACCGCGCCGCAGGTCAGCCCCGAGCCGGTCAGCAGCGGCTCGGTGAAGATCTGCAGGCCGCCGATGGTGGACGTGACGACGGTGAAGATGATCACCGGTCGCAGCGAGGGGATGGTGATGTGCCGGAACCGCTGCCACGGCCCCGCGCCGTCGATGGCCGCGGCCTCGAACACCGCCCGCGGCACCGATTGCAGCGAAGCCAGGTAGAGCAGCGTGGTGTAGCCGAACCACCGCCAGGTCACCATCGTGGCGATGAGGACGTGACTGCCCCAAGTGGACTGGACGAAGTCCACCGGCTCGATCCCGACCAGCCCGAGCACCCAGTTGAGCAGCCCGTAGTCCCGGTCGAACAGCTGCGCGAAGACGACCGCGGTGGCCGCCACCGACGTGATGTAGGGCACCAGCACCGACATCCGGAAGAACAGCGCGAACCGCAGCCGGGCGTGGTTGAGCACGTGCGCCAGCACCAGCGCCAGCAGCAGCTGCGGGACGGTGGACAGCGCCCAGATGCTCACCGTGTTGCCCGCGGCGTTCCAGAACCGCGGGTCGGCGAACATGCGGGTGAAGTTGTCCGTGCCGATGAACACCTGGTCGCCGATGGGGTTCCAGTCGAACAGGGCCACGTAGAAGGTGAAGAGGAGGGGGAACAGCCCGAACACGCCGAACAGGACGAAGAACGGGGCGATGTAGGCGTACGGCGACAGGCGCTCCGCGAGCCCCCTGCCCCTCGGGGAGGCAGGGGGCGGCAGTGCGGCCGACGGCGCGGGCGTCAGCGTGGCGGTCACGGTCGTCACTCGCCGATGGCGGTCTTGATGTTGCGCAGCGCGTCGTCCCAGGCGGTGGCCGGGTCGCCGCCCGCCTGCTCGACGTTGGTGATGGCGTCGAGGAACTCCTGGCCGATGGCGGCGCTGTCGGGACCGATGTAGAACGGCTTGAGGCCCAGCAGCGAGTCGGTGTAGATCTTGCCGGTCGGCGCGTCGGAGAAGAACGGGTCCTTCGCGTCGGTGAGCTTGGCGTCCTGGTAGACCTCCGGCGTGGAGGGCAGCGCGCCGACGCGGTTGAAGTGCTCCAGCTGGCCCGCGGGCGACTGCATCTCCTTGATGTAGTTCCAGGCGGCCTGGGGGTTCTTCGCGCCCTTGGGGATGGCCAGGTAGCTTCCGCCCCAGTTGCCGGAGCCGCCGGGGATCCTGGCGATGTCCCACTTGCCCTTGGTGTCGGGGGCGGTGGTGCGGATGCTGTTGAGCATCCACGACGGCGCGGACACCGCGGCGTACGCGCCCTGGCCCATGCCGGCGCTCCACGCGCTCTCGAACGAGGACTGCCCGGCGGTGATCCCGGAGGTGGCCGCCTTGATGCCGAGCTCGAACGCCGCCTTGACCTGCGGGTTGGTGCTGTAGACCAGCTTGCGGTCCGCGCTGTAGTACTTCTCCGAGACCTGGTTGACCGCCTGGTAGAACACGCTGGTCGCCGCGTTGTCGGTGAACGCCTTGCCGGTGGCCTGCTTGTAGCGCTTACCGGTCTCGATGAACGCGTCCCACGTCGGCCACAGCGCGCTCACGGACTCCCGGTCGGTGGGCAGGCCGGCGGCGGCGAACAGGTCGGTCCGGTAGGCCACGGCCATGCCGCCCACGTCGGTGGGCACGCCCAGCACCTCGCCGTCCTTGGCGACGCTCTGCTTCCACACCCAGTCGAGGTACTCGTCCTTGATGTCGTCGGCGCCCAGCGTCCGCAGGTCCACGAAGTTCTGCGGCTGGTCGACGAACTGCGGCAGGTTGTCGCCCTGGATGAGCACCAGGTCCGGCACCTTCCCGCCGGCCAGCGCCGTGGTCAGCGACTGGGCGGTCTCCGTCGACGTGCCGACCTCGGTCAGCTTGATGTCGATGTCCGGGTGCTTCGCCTTGTACGCGTCGACGGTCAGCTTCTGGTTGATGGCGGAGAACGACCAGAACTCGAACGACTTGCCGTCCCCTCCCCCACCACCGCCCGTGCCGGGTGTGCAGGCGGTGAGCAGGGCCAGGGCCGCGGCGGCGCGGAGCAGGGGCAAGCGGAGTTTCACAGCGCTTCTCCAAGGTGTGCGAGAACAGGCGGCACCGCCACCATGCGGTTGACCACCGCCGGTCGGCGATCGCGTGAACCGGGTCGAGAGCCTGCCGCACCGTGCGGCCGAAAGTTTCGGTCTCAACTCCGATTGTTAGCGCTCACGACAGTAAGCTGTGTCACAAGGGCCGTCAAGAACACCTTGTGCCGCCCGAGAACGCGAAAGCAAGACCTCCGTCAGTGGACTCTTCACAACACACTTTGTGAACGCGAACTATCTAACGTTCAGTGAGCCCGGTGGTCGCGGGCGCGGTTTCGCCGCCGGCGACCGCGACCACCGCGCGCCGTCACGCCGCGAACTGCCACCAGTTGACGTTGAACAGGTAGCCGCTGCCGCCGGTGAACCGGAGGTAGAGGTCATGGGTGCCCGTCGCGCCGCTGATCGGGCAGGAGACCGTGGCCCAGTTCTGCCAGCCGCCGGTGCCCGAGACGCCGCAGCGCCCCACCACCGCGCCGCTCGGGCCGTCCAGCCGGACCTCGACGGTGCCGCCGGAGGTGCCGGAGGCCACGCGGGCGTTGAACGTCCGCGCGCCCGAGCCGAACGCGACGCCCTTCACCTTGAGGTAGTCGCCGTTCTCGATCCAGCCCACGTTCATCCCGCCCTCGGCGGAACGCTCGGTCTCGATGCCCGAACCCCAGGCGATCGTCTCGGCCTCCTGGCGGACGAACGGGTTGAGCGTGCCCACTTGAGGTGCGCCGCCCGTGGTCATGTTGATGGTCGGGATCGAGCCGTCGGCGTTGTAGGTGAACCGCTCCACCGCCACGGACCTGGTGAAACCGCCACCGCCCGGCAACGCGCCGTTGTGGTAGAAGAAGTAGGAGCTGCCCTTGAAGTCGACGATCCCCGCGTGGTTGGTGAAGCTGCCGCCCTGGGTGGGCATGACCGTGCCGCGGTAGGTCCACGGCCCGGTGGGGCTGGGCGCGGTGGAGTAGGCGATGAACTCCGAGCAGCACTTCGCCGCGAACACGTTGTAGTACACGCCGTTGCGCTTGTAGACCCAGGGCCCTTCCTCGTAGAGGGTGGGGCGGCTGGCGTCACCGGTGCGGGAGCCGAACCCGGCCGCGGTGAGCGGGATCTGGGTGGGACCGCCGGAGAACGACGTCATGTCGGCGTTGAGCCGCACGTACCACAGGTTCGGGTTGCCCCAGTACAGGTACGCCTGGCCGTTGTCGTCGATGAAGACGCTCGGGTCGATCTCGCCGTTCTCCACCAGCGGGCGGCCGATGGCGTCGCGGAACGGGCCGGTGGGGCTGTCGGCGACGCCCACGCCGATCGCCATGCGGCCGGTGGCGCGGTTGACGACGGGCACGTACCAGTAGAACTTGCCGTTGCGCTCGATCGCCTGCCCCGCCCACGCGTCCTTGCTCGCCCAGGAGAACGTGCCCACGTTCATCGGCGAGCCGTGGTCGGTCCAGTTCACCATGTCGTCGGAGGACCAGACCCGCCACTCCTTCATGGTGAACCAGGTCGAACCGTCCTCGTCGTGCCCCGTGTAGAGGTACACGCGTCCGTTGTGGACCAGCGGCGCCGGGTCGGCGGTGTAGATGTGCTGCACGATCGGGTTGTCCGCCTTGGCCATCGCGGGCGCGAGGGCCGACGCGCACACGACCGCGGCGAGCAACGCGCCCACCCGCCGCAGCAGCGCCGCGACCAACGGTGTCGATTTCACCAGAACCTCCGGAAGGGCATCGGAATCCGTCGCGACGTTCGCCACCGTCAGGCCGGGTCCACTTCCCGTGCTGACCGTTGCGACTCCACAGGACAGCGCACCCACGGCGGCGCTCGGCGCGGCGGGAGCCCGCCGGGAACGGAGTGACCTTGATTGTCGTGCCCATGAAACTACGTCCCGACGACATCGTCAAAGCTAAACCTGTGAGCGCTAACTTTAGCCACCCGGAGTTGCTCCGTTCAGCCCATTGCGCGTGCTCGATCCGAACGTTCGGGACAGCCGCTTCCATCTCAATTCGAGGCCACCGTTCCGGTAGCTAAAATGTTTGCGCTAACTTTAGCAAGGCGCGGGCTATTAACAGTCGAACGCCATTCGACCTGACCATGCGGCCCAAGAGGCCCGACACCGACCGGTCAGGTGCCCATCACCAGCGCGATACCGCGCCCTACCTGCACGAAAGATTTTCGTAACGTCTTGACCCGGCGTGTGCCATCCTTCACAGTCGGAGAGGCACGACGCGCGCTCATCGCGACGACGACCGCACTTCACTGCCATCCCCTTTGCACGTGGGATGTTCAACCGCGAAGTTGTTAGCGCTAACAAAAGATCGATCGGGCGTCGGCAAGTGCCCCCTGCCACCGCGACGCCACGGCTTGCGGTGTGCCGATCCGTGAGGACACGTGATGAATCATTCGATACGAGCGGTCATTCGACCGACGCCGGTGCGTCGGTCGAGAACAACGGCGTTGCTGCTCGTCGTGGGACTCGTCGCCACCATGATGACGGCGGCGTTCGACGGCCTGGCCCTGGCCGGCACGACCCTGGGCGCCTCGGCGGCGGAGAAGGGCCGGTACTTCGGCGCCGCCGTCGCGGCGGGCAAGCTCGGCGACTCGACCTACGTCGGGATCCTGAACCGGGAGTTCAACCAGGTCACCGCCGAGAACGAGATGAAGATGGACGCGACCGAGCCCAACCAGGGCCAGTTCACGTTCACCAACGGCGACCGGATCGTCAACCACGCCATCAGCCGCGGCATGAAGGTGCGCGGCCACACCCTGGCCTGGCACTCCCAGCAGCCGGGGTGGATGCAGCGCATGGAGGGCTCGGCGCTGCGCCAGGCCCTGCTCAACCACGTCACCCGCGTCGCGACCTACTACCGGGGCAAGATCCACTCCTGGGACGTGGTGAACGAGGCGTTCGCCGACGGCACCAGCGGCGGTCGTCGCGACTCCAACCTCCAGCGCACGGGCAACGACTGGATCGAGGCCTCCTTCCGCGCCGCGCGTGCCGCCGACCCCGGCGCGAAGCTCTGCTACAACGACTACAACACCGACGGCATCAACGCCAAGAGCACCGGCATCTACAACATGGTGCGCGACTTCAAGGCCCGCGGCGTCCCCATCGACTGCGTCGGCTTCCAGTCCCACCTGACCAACTCGGCGCCGTCGGACTACCAGGCCAACCTCCAGCGCTTCGCCGACCTCGGCGTCGACGTGCAGATCACCGAGCTGGACATCTCCGGCTCCAACCAGGCCAACGCGTTCGGCGCCGTCACCCGCGCGTGCCTGGCGGTCGCCCGGTGCACCGGCATCACCGTCTGGGGCATCCGCGACAGCGACTCGTGGCGGACCGGCCAGAACCCGCTGCTGTTCGACGCCTCGGGCAACAAGAAGCCCGCCTACACCGCCGTGCTCAACGCCCTCAACGAGGGCTCGAGCCAGCCCGGGGTCATCGACACGACCGCGTGGTACGTACTGGTGAACCGCAACAGCGGCAAGGCGCTCGACGTCTACAACCTCGCCACCAACGACGGCGCCCGCATCACCCAGTGGACCCGCAACGACGGCAACCAGCAGCAGTGGCAGTTCGTCGACTCCGGCGGCGGCTACTACCGGGTGAAGTCACGCCTGTCCGGCAAGGTGCTCGACGTCTACAACTTCTCCACCGCCGACGGCGCCAACATCGTCCAGTGGGCCGACAACAACAGCACCAACCAGCAGTTCCGCCTCGCCGACTCCGACGGCGGCCACGTCCGCCTGATCAACCGCAACAGCAACAAGGCGGTCGAGGTCCAGGGCGCGTCCACCGCCGACGGCGGCAACGTCGTCCAGTACAGCGACTGGGGCGGCGCCAACCAGCAGTGGCAGCTCGTCCGCGTCGGCGGCGGCGGGACGACGACCACCACCACGACCACGACGCCCGGCCAGTGCTCCCTCCCGTCGACGTACCGCTGGTCGTCGACGGGCGTGCTGGCGAACCCGAGGTCGGGCTGGGTGTCGCTCAAGGACTTCACCTACGTGCCGTACAACGGCAAGCACCTCGTCTACGCGACCACGCACGACACCGGCACGCGCTGGGGCTCGATGAACTTCGGGCTCTTCGGCAACTGGTCCGAGATGGCCTCGGCGCCCCAGCAGGCCATGAACATCAGCACCGTCGCGCCCACGCTGTTCTA
>NZ_JBVJVK010000061.1:0-47975 GCF_055603705.1 Actinosynnema sp. NPDC037264
TTCCTCCCTTTCCTCCGGTCTCCCCCCCCCCCACCCCCACCCCCCTCCCCCCCTCCCCCCCTCCCACCCCTTCTTTGTTCCCTTCCTCCCCCCCCCCCCCCCCCCCCCCCCCCCCCCCCCCACGGCGCAGCGCCGCCAGGTCCGCGCCCTCGGGCACGAACCCGGCGGCGCTGGAGGTGCCGGTGCGACTAGCGGTCGTCGCCACGGAAGGCGTCCTTGACCTTCTCCCCCGCCTGCTTCAGCGAGCCCTTGGCCTTCTCGGCGCGGCCCTCGGCCTGCCACTGCTCGTTGTCGGTGGCGTCGCCGACCGCTTCCTTCGCCCGGCCCTTGAGTTCCTCGGCCTTGTTGCTGACCTTGTCGTCGGTCCCCATGACCGTTCCTCTCGTCGGGACTTCTCCGTCCCCCGACGGATACCCGTCGCCCGAACGGGGAAACTCCGACGGCATGACCGCACGCATCCTCGCCATTGCCGTCGACTGCCCGTCCAAGCTGGTCAGCGTCGTGGAGGACTTCTGGTGCACGGCACTGGGGTACCGCGTCGAACGCCGCTGGAAAGACCCGAAAGGGGTCGAGTACACCGAGTTGAGGGGCGCCGGTCCGATGCTCGTGCTACAGCCCGTCACGGAGCCGAAGCAGGCCAAGAACCGGCTGCACCTCGACCTCGCCGCCGACGGCGACCGCGACGAGGAGGTGGCACGGCTCACCGGCCTCGGCGCGCGCGTGGTCGACGCCGACCCGGCACTGCCGTGGGTGGTGTGCGCCGACCCGGCGGGCAACGAGTTCTGCGTGCTGCCGCCGAGCTGAAACCCGCCGCGCGCCACGCGGAAAACCCCTGCCAGTTGCACCGCGCCACCCGTCCTCTACTACGGTGATCGTCTACGCGGTTGAAAAGCCAGCCGCAAGCCACCCGGCGCCCGCGAGGGCACCAGGGTCAGCGAGAGCTGTCGGGCTTGCCGGGTGCTGGCACCCGCGTGTCCGGACGCTCTCGCACCGCTGGCCTGGCTGACCGGTACCGACGTGCGAGAGAGGAGCCCGACCGTGGTCGGGGACAACGGGCGTGACGATTCGCTGACCGCGCGGATCGCCAGCCTCGAGGCCGAGATCGTGGGACTGCGCAAAGCGGTGCAGACGCGCACTGTGATCGGGCAGGCCACCGGCCTGATATCCGCGGTGCAGGGCTGCACGCCCCAGGAGGGGTTCCAGCTGCTCGTGCGGATGTCGCAGCACCACAACGTGAAGCTGCACACGATCGCGCTGAAGCTGCTCGACCTCTCCACCGAGCTCGGACCGCGGCAGGCCGTGCGCGCCGTCCACGCGTCCGCCGAGGCCGAACCCGAGCCCGGCGACGGCCAGGTCGCCGCCGCCGAGTGGCCCGGTGTCGAGGTGGTGAACGCGGCACGCGGGCTGGTCGCGGCCTACGACGCGGCCCAGCACTCCGGCGACGACCGGCCGGAGGTGCGAAGACAGCTGGCCGACCAGGTCGAGTCGGCCGGTCGGCTGTTGGCCGAGAAGCTCACCGAGGTCGGCTGGCTCGTCCCCGACCAGGGTGCGTGACCGACGCGCCGTCGACGACGGCGAAGGAGTCGGCGGGCAGGTGCACCGCCTGCCCGTCCACTTCCACCTCCGCCGACGCGAGCAGCACCTCGCCCGCCTCGACGTCGAGCCGCACCACGGCGTCCTCCCCGAGGTTGCACAGCACCCGCAGCGAACCCCGGTGCAGCACGAGCACCGAGCCCTCCTCGCGCACCGCGAACCGGTCCAGCCGCGGGTCCGCGAGCTCCGGGCGCGACCGGCGCAGCGCGATCAACGCCCGGTAGAGGTCGAGCAGCTCCCGGTGGCCGGGCTCGGACACCTCGTCCCAGCGCAGCGTCGACCGCCGCACGGTCTCCGGGTCGATCGGGTCGGGCACCTCGGACTCGCCCCACCCGTGCCGGCCGAACTCCCGCCGCCGCCCCGTGCGCACGGCCTCGGCCAGCTCCGGGTCCGGGAACGACGCGAAGAACTGCCAGGGCGTGCTCGCCGCCCACTCCTCGCCCATGAAGATCATCGGCGTGTACGGGGAGCAGAGCACGATCGCCGCGCCCACCGCCTGCCGCCGCCACGGCACCGTCGCCGACAGCCGGTCGCCGGTGGCGCGATTGCCGACCTGGTCGTGGTTCTGCAGGTAGGCGAGGAACCGGTGGCCGGGCAGCCGGTCGCGGTCCACCGGACGGCCGTGGCGCCTGCCCCGGAACGACGACCACGTGCCCGCGTGGAGGAACACCTCGCGCAGCGTCCTGCCCAGCGCGCCCTCGAAGTCCGGGTAGTAGCCGAACGTCTCGCCGCTCAACGCCACGTGCAGCGCGTGGTGCAGGTCGTCGTCCCACTGGGCGTGCAGGCCGTAGCCGCCGCCTTCCCGCGCGGTGACGAGCTTGGCGTCGTTCAGGTCCGACTCGGCGATCAACGTCAGCGGCCGGCGCACGGCGGCCGACAGGGCGTCCACCTCGACGGCCAGCTGTTCCAGCAGGTGCAGCGCGCTGCGGTCCACGAGGGCGTGCACGGCGTCCAGCCGCAGCCCGTCCACGTGGAAGTCGCGCAGCCAGCCCACCGCGTTGTCGATCACGTAGCGGCGGACCTCGTCGGCGCCCTCGCCGTCGAGGTTCAGGCCCGGTCCCCAGTCGTTGCTGCCCGCGAAGTACGGCCCGAACCGGTCCAGGTACGCGCCGGAGGGCCCGAGGTGGTTGTAGACCACGTCCAGCAGCACGGCCAGGCCCCGCGCGTGGCAGGCGTCCACGAACCGCTTGAACCCGTCCGGCCCGCCGTACGGCTCGTGCGCCGCGCCCCACAGCACGCCGTCGTAGCCCCAGCCCGCCGTGCCGTCGAACGAGTTCACCGGCATCACCTCGACGTGCGTGACGCCGAGGTCGACCAGGTGGTCCAGCCGCCGCACCGCGCCGTCGAACGTGCCGGCGGACGTGAACGTGCCGATGTGCAGCTCGTAGACCACCGCGCCGGGCAACGCGCGCCCGGTCCACGCCTGGTCGGTCCACTCGAACGCCGCGTGGTCGTAGACCCGGGACGTCCCGTGCACGCCGTCCGGCTGCCACCGCGACCGCGGGTCGGGCAGCACGTCGTCGGAGTCGCCCAGGAGGAACCCGTAGTCGACCCCCTCGGCGTCCGAGTGCCACCACCCGCCGTCACCGGCCGTCATCTCGTGGTCCCGACCGTCGACCCGCACCCGGACGCGCTCGTGCGCCGGCGCCCACACCGCGAAACCCACAGCTCTCCTCAGTCCGTGCGTCGGCCCAGCCGACCCAGTCCGCTCGTCGGCCCAGCCGACTCGATCCGTCCGCCGGCTCAGTCCGCGACCAGCAGCGCCACCGGGTAGCGGTCCAGCAGGTCCGCCAGTCGAGGGGCGGCCGGGCGGGAGGTGAGCACGTCGGTCCACTCCCCCGGCGGCAGCGGCAGCACCGCGTCGCCCCAGCCACCCGCGTTCGCCAATCCCACCGGAAGCCGGGTGGCCACCGCGACCAGCCCGGTCCGCTCGAACGCGACTACGTGCGGTGCGGCCGGCCCCGACGCCGCCAGCGGCCGGTAGCCGCGGAACAGCTCGGGCCGTTCCCGGCGCAACCGCAACGCGCGCTGCACGACGAGCAGCTTGGCCGCGCCCGAGTCGTCCACGTCCGGCAGCCAGCCGTCCTCGATCCGCGCCAGCAGCCGTCGACGCACGTCGTAGTCCACGGGTCGGCGGTTGTCCGGGTCGACCAGCGACAGGTCCCACAGCTCGGTGCCCTGGTACACGTCGGGCACGCCGGGCGCGGTGAGCTGCACGAGCTTCTGCCCCAGCGCGTTGGACCAGCCCGGCGCGACGATCCGCTCCACGAACGACGCCACCTCGGCCGCCACCGGACCGGACAGCACCTGCTCCGGCCACGCCGCCACGGCCGCCTCGAACGCCTCGTCGTGGTCGACCCAGGTGGTGCGGACCTTCGACTCCTTGGCCGCCTTGTCCAGGTAGGCGCTCATCCGCTCGGCGGTGATGGGCCACGCGCCGACCAGCGACTGCCACGCCAGCATGTTCAACGACGGCTCGTCGATCGGGTGCGCGGCGGTCCACCGGCGCACGAGCTCGCCGAACTCCTGCGGCAGCTCGGCCAGCACCGCGAGCCGGGCCCGGACGTCCTCGGAGCGTTTCGTGTCGTGCGTCGACAACGCCGTCATCGCCGCGGGCGAGCCCGCTTCACGTGCCGCCGCACGCGCGTGGAACTCGGTGGGCGGCACCCCGAACCGGTCCGGCGCGCCGCCGACCTCGTTGAGCGCCACGAAGCGGGTGTACCGGTAGAACGCGGTGTCCTCGGTGCCCTTGGCGACGACCATGCCGGACGTCTGCTGGATGCGCGTGGCCAGCTCGCCCTGCGGCTCGGCCCGCACCTGCCGGTCCAGCGCCCGCACCGCCGGCGACGTCGCCGCGGTCACCGCCGCCGTCCACGCGTCCAGCCCTTCGGGCAGGTAGGAGCGGTAGACGGGGAAGTTGACCATGACCTCGGCGACGGCCCGTTCGGCCTCCGCCGGGTCGGCGTCGCGCACCAGCGCCGCGATCCGGCGGACCTCCGCGCGCAGGATCGTGCGGGTGACCAGCTCGCGGCACTCGTGCTCGACGGCGGCGAAGTCGGTGGGCACGCCGAACTCCTCGGCCAGCGCGGTGAACGCCGCCTCGCCCGCCGGGTCCACGAACAGCCCGCACACCTCGCGCAGCGCGTCATAGCCCGTGGTGCCGTCGACCGGCCAGCTCACGGGCAGCCGCTCGTCCGCGCCGAGGATCTTCTCCACCACCAGCCACACGCCGGCGCGCTCCCGGAGCCGCCGCGCGTACCCGCCGGGGTCGGCCAGGCCGTCGGGGTGGTCGACCCGCAGGCCGGTCACCTCGCCCGCCGCGACCCACCGCAGCACCTCGCCGTGGGTCGCGTCGAACACCTCGGGGTCCTCGACCCGCACCGCGGCCAACGTGGTGATGTCGAAGAACCGCCGGTAGTTCAGCTCGGTGTTGCCGCGCCGCCAGAACACCAGCCGGTAGTGCTCGTGCTCCTCCTCCGACGCCTCGTCGCCGGCGAACGGCAGCAGCAGCGGCCCGGAGTCCCAGTCGACGTCGAAGAACTTCGCGTACCGCGACCCCCGGCCGTGCCGGAGCACGTCCCACCACCACCGGTTGACGTCGTCGTGGCCTACCGCCATGTGGTTGGGCACGATGTCGAGCACGAACCCGAGCCCGGCCCGCCGGAGCGCCTTGTGCAGCGCCACCCGCCCCGACTCGCCGCCGAGCTCCTCGCGGGCCCGGGTCGGGTCGACCACGTCGTAGCCGTGCGTGGAGCCGGGCACGGCCTCCAGCACGGGCGAGGCGTACAGCGCGCCGACGCCCAGCGCGTCGAGGTAGTCGACCACGGCCTCCGCCTCGGCGAAGGTGAAGTCGGGCGTGAACTGGATCCGGTAGGTCGACGCCGGCGCCGCCCCGACCGCATCGCTGCGCAGGCGTCCCCCCTGGGGGTCCCCTGCTTCGATTTTACCGGCGGGGTCCGACAATTCCGGCGGTTCCGGGCGGTCCGGCCGGTCCGACAGGTCCGGCGGATTCGGCGGTCCCGACAGGTCCGGCGGTTGGGGCAGTTCCGGAAGGGCCGACGGTTGGGGCGGTTCCGGAAGGGCCGACGGTTGGGGCGGTTCCGGAAGGGCCGACGGTTGGGGCGGTTCCGGAAGGGCCGACGGTTGGGGCGGTTTCGGCGGTTCCGAGAGCTTCGGCGGGCCCGACAGGTCCGGCGGCTCAGAGAGCTTCGGCGGTTCAGGCAGCTCCGTCACTCCTGCTCCAGCCGTTGCAGCACGACCAGCGACCGCGCGACCAGCGTGAGCGTGCCGCCACCGGCGACCACCTCGCCCTGCTCGGGCGGCGTCACCTCGCCCGTCGCCGTGTCGATCACGACCGTCCACCTCGCGCCGTAGCCCTCCTCGGGCAGGGTGACCTCGATGTCCTCGTGGTGCGCGTTGAACGCGAGCAGGAACGAGTCGTCCAGCACCCGCATCCCCCTCGGGTCGAGGTCGGGGATGCCTTCGCCGTTGAGGAACACCACGACGCAGCGGCCGAAGTCGTCGCCCCAGTTCTGCTCCGTCATCTCTTCACCCGAAGGTGTGAACCAGGCGATGTCGCGGAGCTCGTCGCCCTTGCGGATCGGCTTGCCCTGGAAGAACCGGCGCCGCCGCAGCACGGGGTGCTGCCTGCGGAACTCGGTCAACGCCGAGGTGAACTCGACCAGGTCCCGGTTCTTCTCCGCCAGCGTCCAGTCCACCCAGGACAGCTCGTTGTCCTGGCAGTAGGCGTTGTTGTTGCCCTGCTGCGTCCGCCCCAGCTCGTCGCCGTGCAGCAGCATCGGCACGCCCTGCGAGAGCAGCGTCGTGGCCAGCAGGTTGCGCCGCTGCCTGGCCCTCAGCTCGTTCACCTCGGGGTCGTCGGTCGGCCCCTCGACCCCGCAGTTCCAGGACCGGTTGTCGTCCGCGCCGTCACGGCCGTCCTCACCGTTGGCCGCGTTGTGCTTCTCGTTGTACGACACGAGGTCGTTGAGCGTGAACCCGTCGTGCGCGGTGACGAAGTTGACCGACGCGTACGGCCGCCGGCCGTCGTCCTGGTACAGGTCCGACGACCCGGTGATGCGGGAGGCGAACTCGCCCAGCGTGGCCGGCTCGCCGCGCCAGAAGTCGCGCACGGTGTCGCGGTACTTGCCGTTCCACTCCGTCCACAACGGCGGGAAGTTGCCGACCTGGTAACCACCCGGGCCGACGTCCCACGGCTCGGCGATCAGCTTCACCTGCGAGACCACCGGGTCCTGCTGCACCAGGTCGAAGAACGTCGACAGCCGGTCGACGTCGTAGAACTCGCGGGCCAGGGTGGCGGCCAGGTCGAACCGGAACCCGTCCACGCGCATCTCGGTCACCCAGTACCGCAGCGAGTCCATGATCAGCTGCAACGTGTGCGGGCTGCGCACGTTCAGCGAGTTCCCGGTGCCGGTGTAGTCGGTGTAGAACTGCGGCTCGTCGTCCACCAGCCGGTAGTACGCCTGGTTGTCGATGCCGCGCATGGACACCGTGGGACCGAGGTGGTTGCCCTCGGCGGTGTGGTTGTAGACCACGTCGAGGATGACCTCGATGCCCGCCTCGTGCAGGGCGCGCACCATGCCCTTGAACTCCTGCACCTGGTTCGCCGACTCCGGCATCGCCGCGTAACCGGAGTGCGGCGCGAAGAACCCGATGGTGTTGTAGCCCCAGTAGTTGCGGAGGCCTTTCTCCACCAGCCCGTGATCGGTGATGAAGTGGTGCACCGGCATGAGTTCGAGCGCCGTGACGCCGAGCCCCTTGAGGTGGTCGATCACCACGGGGTGAGCCAGACCCGCGTACGTGCCGCGCAACCGTTGCGGCACTTCGGGGTGCTGCATGGTCAGGCCGCGCACGTGCGCCTCGTAGACGACCGACTCGTTGTACGGCGTCTTCGGCGGCCGGTCGTTCGCCCAGTCGAAGAACGGGTTGACCACGACCGACAGCGGCACGTGGCCCGCCGAGTCGAGGTCGTTGCGCGCGTCCGGGTCGCCGAACCGGTACCCGAACAGCGACTCGTCCCAGTCGACGTCGCCGGTGATCGCCTTGGCGTACGGGTCGATCAGCAGCTTGTTCGGGTTGCAGCGCAGGCCGCGCTCCGGGTCGTGCGGTCCGTGCACGCGGTAGCCGTACTTCTGCCCGGGGCCGACGCCGAGGAGGTAGCCGTGGTGCACGAAGCCGTCCACCTCGGGCAGCCGCACGCGCGTCTCGGCGCCGTCGTCGTCGAACAGGCACAGCTCGACGTAGTCCGCGACCTCCGAGAAGAGGGTGAAGTTGGTGCCGACGCCGTCGTAGGAGGCGCCGAGCGGGTAGGGGGTTCCGGGCCAGGGCCGCACAGGGTTTCCTCCGGACGAACTGGAACGAGCCGATCCGTACCGTTCTAGGTCACGTCCGGCCGGCGTGCGACCTGACGAGCTCGCCGCGCGCGGCGACGAGGAGCAGCCTCGCTTCCTGCAGCTCGCCGTAGCGAAGGTGCTCGCAGGCGGCCTCGGCGCAGGCCACCGCCTGGGTAAGCGCGTCGTCCGACCCGGCGTCGGTGCGCCTCAGGGCGTCCTTCAAGGACTCTTCGGCGGCCCGGACCCCGGCGAGCGGGTCGGCCAGGTTCGACGGCCGGACGTCCACCAGGACCTTCTCGACGGCCGCCTCCAGGACGCCCACCGGACTGCTCTGGGGAACCATCTGCTCGGGCACGAGCCCGGTGCGGGACATCAAGTCGGTGTTCACGGGTGACTGCCACCTCCAACCATGGCGCGGGTGACTGGCTGACGATACTCCGCGGCCGGGCCGCGCGCTGTGACGTGCACGTTGCGCTTCACCGCGCACCGGACCCGCCCGCCGCGGACGGGCGGGAGCCCGCCAGCGCGCCCGCCACCCGCCGCACGCCCGGGTCGTCGAACAGGTCGGCGAGCGCCAGGGGCAGCGGGATGCGCCAGTTCGGGTACTGGTCTGTGGTGCCCGGCAGGTTCGGCTGGCGCGTCTCGCCCAGCGCGTCCTGCGGCGATGTCAGCACGAGCACGGAACGGACCTTCGCGAGCAGAGCGTGGAACCCGGTAACCAAGTCATCGGCAGGCACACCTTCCTGCTTGAGGAGTTCGAGCAACTCGGCCCGCTCTCGCTCGGCTGCTTGATATTCCCCGTCCACCGGCCCGTCAAACTGCCCCAGCTCGGCTCGCACCCGAACGTGTTCGGCGGCGAGGAACCCGGCCACCGTCGGCAGGTCGTGGGTGGAGATGCTCGCCATCGCCGACGCGGTCCACTTCTCCGGCGGGATGAGCGGGTGGTCCGGCAGGTCGTACTCGCGCTGGAACCACAGCACGGCCGAGCTGAGCATCCCGTGCTCGTGCAACGCCTCGGTGACCTTCGGCTCCACCGTGCCCAGGTCCTCGCCCACGACGACGGCGCCCGCCCGGTGCGCCTCCAGCGTCAGCACGGCGAGCATCGCGTCCGGGTCGTAGTGGACGTACGTGCCGCGCCCGGGCGCCTCGCCCGGCGGGATCCACCACAGCCGCCACAGGCCCGCGACGTGGTCGATGCGGATGCCGTCCGCGTGCCGCAGCACGCTGCGCACCACGGCCCGGAACGGCTCGTAGCCCTGCTCGGCGAGCCGGTCGGGCCGCCACGGCGGCAGGCCCCAGTCCTGGCCGAGGCGGCTGAACGCGTCCGGCGGCGCGCCGACCGTGACGTCCGCGGCGAACGCGTCCCGCACCGCCCACGTGTCCGCGCCGCCGGGGTGCACGCCGACCGGCAGGTCGTGCACGACGCCGACGGGCATGCCCGCGTCGCGCGCGGCCCGGCGCGCGGCGGCAAGTTGCTGCTCGCACAGCTCCTGCAACCACGCGTGGAACGCCACCCGTTCGGGGTCGGCGGTGGCCGTGGCCGGGTCGCGCTGCGCCGGCGGCCACTCGCGCCAGTCGGGGCCGTGCGCCTCGGCCAGCGCGCAGAACCGGGCGAAGTCCAGCAGGTCGCCCTCGGGCGCGCGGTGCTCCTCGTGCCGCCAGAGCAGTTCGAGCGCCTTGGCCTTGGCGGTCCACACGGCGTCGTAGTCGATCAGTTCGGTGTCGTTGGGCGGGCACAGCGCGTCGATCTCCGCGCGGGTCGCGGCGTCGGCGGCCCGGTAGGCCGGGATGTCGGAGATCCGCAGGTAGAGCGGGTTGGCGAAGCGGCGGCTCGACGGCGAGTAGGGCGAGCGCTCCACCGGCAGGGTGGGGCTGATCGCCTGCACCGGGTTGACCAGCAGCACGCCCGCGCCGAGCTCGGTCGCGCTGCGCCGGGCCAGGGTCGCCAGGTCGGCGTAGTCGCCCATGCCCCACGACTGCGCCGAGCGCATCGCGTAGAGCTGGAGCATCCAACCCCACGCCCGGGGGACGGGCGGGAGCTTGCGCGGCGCGACGATCACGGTCCGCGCACCGAGCCGGTGGTAGCCGAGCGGCAGCGCGGCGGGCAGCTCGACCCGGCCGCCGTCCTCCAGCTCGACCGTGCGGGTTCCTTCCGGGCCGCTCTCGTCCAGCACCTCGCCCTCGCGCAGGACGACCGTGCTCGGGGGTGGTTTCGGCGCGGCGAGCGCGCGTCGCACCGCCTCCGGCGTCGAGGCGTCCACGTCCAGCTGCGCGAGCACCGCGACGACCACGTCGGGGTCGACGTCCGCTCGGCGTTGGTTGGCGTCCTCGTAGTGGGTGGCCACGCCGTGGGCCTCGGCCAGTGCCGCGAGCTCGTCGTCCACGTCGGACAGCTTCGCCTTCCCCGTCGGTTCGAATCCAGACCGGTGACAGGTGGTCACCCGAAGGTTGCAGGAGGTTGCCCGTGGTTGATAACCCAGCCGAGTGACGTCCAAACCTCGACGGTCACACTTCGCGCGCCGGACCGGTCGACTCGCGCACCACGAGCCGCACCGACGGCGGCTCGGTCTCGTCCCGCTCGCCGCGCAACCGGGTCAGCAGCACCTCGACGGCGTGCTCGCCGCGCTCGCGCCACGCGCCCTCCACCGCCGTCATGCCGACGGCGCGCGCCAGGTCCGTGCCCTCCAGGCTGACGATCGACACGTCGCCGGGCACGTCGCGCCCGTCGCGGCGCAGCCGCAGGAACACGCCGAGCGCCACCTCGCCGCTCGTGCTGATCACCGCGGACGGCAGGCGCTCGCCGTCCAGCAGCGCGTCCACCACCTGCTCGCCGCCCGCCACCGTCGAGGACGACCACAGCGTCCACTCCGGACGGAGTGCCAGGCCCCGCTCGAGGAGCACCTCGTCGTAGGACTCGTCGATGTCGCCGGCGAGGACCAGCGCGACGTCCCGGTGGCCCACCGCGGTGAGGTGGCCGACGGCCAGTCGCAGCGCCTCGCGCAGGTCGTCGTCCCACACCGCGACCACGGGCACGTCCAGGCCCGCCAGCGCGGCGTCCTCGGCGTCGGTGAGGTTGACCGCCAGCGCCAGCACGCCGTCGACCCGCCGGGCCAGCGGCAGCTCCTCGAAGAACCGCTCGCGCGCCTCGTCGTCGCGCAGCACGTAGAGCAGCACGTCGTACCCGGCCTGCCGCAACGCGCCCTCAGCGCCCGCGAGCAGGTCGCCGCGGCCGACGTCGGCCGTGAGCACCGCGACGGCGTACCGGCGCCCGCCCGCGAGGCTGGAGGCGTCCCGGGCGATCGCGTACCGCATGCGCTTGGCGACCTCGGTGACGTACCGGCGGGTCGCGTCGGACACGCCGGGCTCGCCGCGCAGCGCGCGCGACACCGTCGCCGCGGACACACCGGCGGCCCGCGCCACGTCGGACATGCTCGTCAACTCACACCTCCCGGCCTGGTACGAGATTAGCGAGAACCGTACGGTTGCCTCGTCGCGAGCACCCTGCGAGACGTGATCGACACCCTGCGGAAGGACTGCCATGAAGGCCGGCGACCAGGCACCCGACTTCACCCTGCCCGACCAGGACGGCACGTCGCGCGCGCTGTCCGACCTGCTCGCCGACGGGCCGGTGGTGCTGTTCTTCTACCCCGCCGCGATGACCTCCGGGTGCACCGCGGAGAGCTGCCACTTCCGCGACCTGGCGACCGAGTTCGCCCAGGTCGGGGCGCAGCGGGTGGGCATCAGCCCGGACTCCGTGCAGCGGCAGAACCAGTTCGCCGCCCTGCACGACTTCGACTACCCGCTGCTGTCGGACGTCGACGGCGAGGTGGCCGCGGCGTTCGGCGTGAAGCGCCGCTTCGGCCCGCTGCCCGTGAAGCGGCACACGTTCGTCATCGACACCGACTGCACCGTGATCGAAGTCATCAAATCCGAGTTCGCCATGAACGCGCACGCCGACAAGGCGCTGACCGCGCTGCGCGAACGGGCCAACCGCGCGGGCTGACCCCCGCCGTCACGGCCGCAGCCCGGCGAGCACGAAGTCGGCGATCTCGGCGCCGAGCCGCGCCGGCGACTTGGGCCCGTCCGGCCGGTACCAGGTCGGCAGCTGGTTGACCACGCCCAGCGCGATCAGGACCACCGTGTCGGCGGGCACGGCCGAGCCGAACTCGCCGTCCCGCTGGGCCTGCTCGACCACCGACCGGAACGTCTCGTGGTAGCGCCGCCGCTCGGACCGGAAGGCGGCCATCCGGTCCGCGTCGAGCCGGTGCATCTCGCGCACGAACACCGCGGTCTCGTCCACGCTGTCGGCCGTCGTCTCGACCAGGCTGACCACGATCCGCCGCACCGTGGTGGCCGCGTCCAGCCCGGCCGCCACGATCGCGTCGAGGTCCGCCATCTGCCGCCCGATCAGGGAGCGGTAGATCTCGAACAGCAGGTCGTCCTTGGAGCCGAAGTAGTGGTAGAGCGCGCCCTTGGTGACCGAGGCGGCCTCGACGACCTCCTGCACGGTCGTCGCGTCGAACCCCTTGGCGGCGAACAACCGCACGGCCGCGCCCACGATCCGCTCGGGCGTCGCCCCGGTCCGCCGCGCCACGGTCAGGCCCCCGGCGCCAGCGCGCGCACCAGGTCGAACTGGTCCGCGCCGGTGGGCAGCAGGGCGATGACGGGCGTGTCGACGCCGTTGGACGCGTATTTGGCCACGCGCGCGCGGCACTCGTCCACGCTGCCGTGCACGATCAGCGCGTCCACCACCTCGTCCGGGATGAGCGCGGCGGCGCCACGCCGGTCGCCGGACGCCCACGCCTCGTGCATCGGGCGCAGCGCCTCGCCCCGGCCGAGCCAGTCGTGGAACGCCGCGTAGACGGGGACGGTCAGGTAGGTGCTGATCAGCATGCGGCCCAGCGCGCGGGCGGCGTCGGCGTCCTCGGTCGGGCACACGAAGATCCGGGCGGCCAGCTCGCCGCCGCTCATCTCGGCGCGCACCTTGGGCACGTCGTCGGCGGCGAGCCAGTTCGTGATGGCGCCGTCGGCCTCGCGGCCGGCCAGCCGCAGCATCCCGGGGCGCAGCGCGGCCAGCATGATCGGCACCGGCTGCTCGGGCGCGCGCTCCAGCTTGAAGCCGCGCACGGCGAACGTCTCGTACTCCTCGGACACCTTCTCGCCCGCCAGCGCGGCCTTGAGGAACCGCAGCGTGTCCCGGGTGCGCTTGAACGGCTCGCTGAACGGCACGCCGTTCCACCGCTCGACGATCGCGGGCGAGGACGACCCGATGCCCAGCACGAACCGCCCGCCGGACACCTCGGCCAGCGTCGCGGCGGTCATGGCCAGCGTCGCCGGCCCGCGCGTGTAGACGGGCGCGATGGCGGTGCCGAGCCGGACGCGGTCGGACCACTGCGCGGCGAGCGCCAGCGGCGTGAACGCGTCGGTGCCCGCGGTCTCGGCCGACCACACGTCGGTGTAGCCGAGCTCGGCGAGTTCGGCCACCAGCGCGCGGTGGTCGAGCACCGGCACGCCCGTCAGCGGCAGGGTGATTCCCCAACGACCCACGATCGCCTCCCTGAAGGTGTCCGGCCGCCACCGTACCTCAGGTACCGACCAGTCGGTATGCCATGGCCGCACGGCCGGGTGACGCAGCACACGTGCCACCCACCCCCGGGTCGGGTACCCGGACGGTGCGCAGACCGCCCCGAACGCCGTTCTGCCCCGCCGGACTGAGCCCGGCGGGGCAGAACGTGGTACGCGCCGACAAGCCCGTCGTGCGTGGCCCTGGCGCGGGGTTCGCGCGTGTCTAGCGTCAGCGCGCTTGCCGCGGTGCGCGAGGTCTCAGAGGGAGATGCCGCGCTCGCCCAGCCAGCCGACCGGGTCGATCTTCTGCGAGCCGTTGATCCACACCTCGAAGTGCAGGTGGGGTCCGGTGGACTGGCCGCGGTTGCCCATGGTGGCGATCTGCTGGCCCGCGTGGACCTGCTGACCGGCCGACACGAGGGTCTCGTTGACGTGGCCGTAGACGGTGATGGTGCCGTCGTTGTGCTGCACGCGCACCCACAGGCCGAAGCCGGACGCCGGGCCCGCCTCGACCACGACGCCGTCCATCGCGGACAGGATCGGGGTGCCGATGGAGTTCGCGATGTCCACGCCGTAGTGCGTCGTGCCCCAGCGGGCGCCGAAGCCGGACGTGAACGAGCCCTCGGCGGGCTTGGCGACCGTCGGACGCCGTGCCGCGGCGGCAGCGGCCTCCTCGGCGGCCTTCTGCTCGGCCGCCCGGGCCTGCTCCTCGGCGATCCGGGCGTTCTCGGCGTCGACGCGGGCCTGCTCGGCCGCCGCGGCCTCCTGCTGCCGCTTCTGCTCGGCCTGCCGGGCGACGAAGCCCTCGGACGCGTGGCGGATCGCCTGGTCGACGTGCTGCCGGACGAGGAGCCCTTCGGAGCGCATCAGCTTCGCCGCCTCGAACGCGGGGTCGACGGCGTGCACCGTGCGGACGTCGGCCTGTCGGGGTGCCGAGCTGTGGACGAGCGCCGCCGCCAGGTCCGAGCTGGCGCCGACCGGGAGGAACCGGGTGTCGCCACCGTCGAACCCGCCGCCGGCGGCGCCCACGCCGGTGGCGAGGGCGCCTGCCGCGACCACTGCGGCCGCGACCCGGCCACTGACGGGCTTCCGATCGCACTCGGCGCGATGGGAGCGGTTGCGGGACGGGGTGCGGGGCGCGAGGAACGCGCGTCGACCGTCCGCTTTCGTGTGCCGTGCCAAGGTAGTGCCTTCCTGCATCGGGGAGCACGGCCCGGCCACAGGGACACCTGGCGGGGGATCCAGGCTGGCGGCGCCTTCGGGGAGCGACGCCGTGTCCCTATGGTGACCGAACCGTGACATGCGGCGGGGACCGTAACCCGATGTAACAAGAAAGGGCAAGCCTCAGCACTACGACTAGTGCTTTTTGGTGACACACCCCACTGATCGTCACACTGCGTGTTCGAGTAACCGTAAGTTCCGTATCAGGCCGTTATAAAAGCCCAGGTCAGAGGCAACTTTGGGCGTGACGTAACCCGTGACGAAGGTCGACTACCGGTAGCGCGGGTTCACCGGCGGCAGGTCGGCCGGGGGCTTGCCCTCGTGGATCACCCGCATGGCGTTGAACCACGTCGGCGCAGCCACCTGACCACCGTAAACACCGCCGGCGTCGTTCGTGCCGCACAGCCTCGGCGGGGTGCCGTTGCAGATCACCTGCGGCGCCACCCCATCGGTGAACGTCATGACCGCCCCGGCGAACTGCGGAGTGGCGCCCATGAACGCCACGGACCAGTGGTTCTCGGTGGTGCCGGTCTTGCCGATCATCGGCCGGTTCCAGCCGGACGCCGCGCCCGCCGCCGTGCCGCCGGGCTTGGTGTCCGCGCTCATGCCGACGGCCAGCGCGTTCGCCACCTCGGGCGCGACGGCCTGGTCGCACGGCGCTTCCTTCAGCTGCACGGGCCGGCCGTTGCGGTCGACGACCTTCTCCACCGGCGTCGGCGGGCACCACTTGCCGCCGCTCACGATCGTCGCCGCGACGTTCGACAGCTCCAGCACGCTGGTCGGGCCCGCGCCGAGGGTGAACGAGCCGCTGTTGTCCCGCTTGTAGACGTCGCCCTGGGACGGGCCGTTGGAGCCGTCGGCCTTGAGCGGGTCGCCGCGCCAGTCGACGCCCTGCATCGACTCGCGCAACCCGAGCCGGTAGGCCATGTCGACCACGTTGTTCAGCCCGGCCTTCTCCTCCAGGATGATGAACGCGGTGTTCGGCGACTGGGCCAGCGCCTCGGTCAAGGTCATCTTTTCCTTGTAGTCGCCCGCGTTCTTGACCGTGTAGGGCTTGCTGCCGTCCTTGTAGACCTTCGAGGTGTAGGTCTTCGGCACGTCGATCTGCTTGTCGATGCCCGTGACGCCGCGCTCCAGCGCCGACGCGGCGGTGAACACCTTGTAGATCGAGCCCGCGCCGAACTTGGTCACCTCGGCGGGGATGGAGTAGGCGCTCTGCCCGGCGTCGGCGTTGTTGCCGAAGTCGCGGTTGGCGGCCAGCGCGCGCACCCGGTGCTTGTCCGCGCCCGGCTCCACCACGGCCATCGCGTTGGCGATGCCCGGCTGGGTCTTGGGCACCTGCGCCATGGCCGCGTCCTTGGCCGCGCGGGTCGCGACCGGGTCCATCGTGGTGGTGATCGTGTACCCGCCGCGCAGCAGCTCCTCGGTCGGGAGGCCCGCCTTCTCCAGGTAGTCGACCAGGTAGCGGCAGAAGAAGCCGTAGACCGGGCCGTCGCCCGCGCCGACGCAGCCGTTGGGCAGCAGCTTCAGGTCGGGGACGACGCCGATGTCGGTGGCCTTGTACTCGGCGGCCTTCTCGTCGGCGACCTTCGCGTCGGGGCCGAACGCGCCGTTGTCGCGCATCCGGTCGATCACGGTGTTGCGGCGCTTGATCGCGGCGTCCACGTCGGAGCCCGGGTTGAGCCTGCTCGGCTCGTTGACCAGGCCGGCGAGCATCGCGGCCTGCGGCACGGTCAGCTTGTCCGGGGTGGTGTCGAAGTAGGTGCGGGCGGCCGCGCCGACGCCGAACGCGCCGTTGCCGAACGGGACGACGTTGAGGTAGGCGGTGAGGATCTCGTCCTTGCTCATCTTCTGCTCGAGCTGGGTGGCGATCCGGGCCTCGCTGATCTTGCGGCCCAACGTCACCTCGGTCGCCTTCTCGTAAGCCTCCTCCGAGCCCTTGCCGACCACGAAGGCGAGGTAGTTCTTCACGTACTGCTGGGTCAGGGTCGAGGCGCCCTGGGTGGTCTCGCCGTCGACGCCCGCCTTGGCGGCGGCACGGGCGATGCCCTGCCAGTCCACGCCCTTGTGCTCGAAGAACCGCTTGTCCTCGATCGCGATGATCGCGGCCTTCATCGTGTCCGCGATGCCCTCGGACGGCACGGGCACCCGGTACTGGTCGTAGAGGTAGGCGATCGGCTGGCCGTGCATGTCCAGCACGGTCGTCACGAGGGGCAGCTCGGCCTTGGTCAACTCACCGGAGGTCTGGTCCACCGTGTCCGCGGCCCGGTTGGACGCCAGGCCGAGACCCCCGACCACCGGGAACAGCACCGCCGCGACGAGCACGCCCGCCATCAGGCACAACCCCACCAACTTGACCAGACCTGTCGCGCGCGCGGCGAACACCGACCAGCAACCCCTTCCACAACCCCGCGGGAACCCCCACTGACTAAGTCGCACGAAGAGCACCGCGGGTTGCTCCGCGAGGAGCAGAAGTTTCGGGCGCGATCTTCGACGACGGTTGTCGAAGTTACTCCTGCCCACCGGAGCCCGTGGTCAAACCCCACTGGGCCGGACGGCGGAGCCCGCCAGGCACCGCGAGGTGATCAGCCTCACGCCCACCCGGCGGCACGCCCACCCCGTCGGCGCCGGGTCCGATCGGTGCGGCGACAGGTCCATGATCGAACAGGTGTTCGCCGCCGACAAGATCACGATCGGGTGGTTCCGGCGGGCTTTCCGGCGTGTCGGCGGCGGTGCTCGGTCGGCGGTCCTCAGTCGGCAGCGGCAAGGCAGCGGCGGGCGGTCCGGCGGTGGCGGGCGACGCGGGTGGTGGTGGTCAGTCGGAGGCGCGTAGGCGGATGGTTGCGCTGGCCCGGCGGACCTCGACCCCCGCGTGGTTCGGCAGCACGTCCTCCAGGAAGCCGTAGCCCTTGAGCTCCTCGTCCGGCCGCCGCGACACCGTCCGCCACCACGTGGCGATGTCCACCCACCCCGGCGCCGAGAGCGACCCGCCGAAGTGCTGCACCGACAGCGCGGCGCACAGGTTCGCGAACCGCACCCGGTCCGCCAGCGGCCAGCCCGACAAGGTCCCGAGCACGAACCCGGCGCCGAACACGTCCCCCGCGCCGGTCGAGTCCAGCGGCGCGACGTTCAGCCCCGGCACGTCCACCACCTCCCCGGTGGCCGAGTCGACCGCCACCGCTCCCCCACCACCCCGCGTCACCACCACCACGGGCACGTGCTCGGCCAACGCCATCGCAGCGCGCTCAGGCGTGTCGCTGCGCGTGTACCGCTGGGCCTCGGCGTCGTTGGGCAGGAACACGTCGTAGTGCTCCAGCCGCCGCAGCAGCTCGGGCGCCCACAGCTCGGTCCGGTCCCACCCGATGTCGGCGAACAGCAGCGCACCCTGCTCCTTCGACTGGGTCACCCACCGCTCGTCCTCGGCGCCCACGTGCACGAAGCACGCCCGCGTCCGCGGCGGCGGGTTCAGGATCTCGTCGGCCGACACCGGCGGCCGGTGGCCGTGCGTCACCATCGACCGGTCGCGGTCCATCGCCATGGAGACGGTCACCGGCGAGTGCCAGCCGTAGTACCGGCGGCAGTAGGTGAGGTCGACGCCCTCCTGCTCGGCCAGGACCTCCCAGCAGAAGTCGCCGTAGGCGTCCTCGCCGAACGCGGCGGACAGCGCGGTCCGCAGTTGCAGCCTGCTCAGCGCCACGGCGAGGTTGGCGATGCCGCCCGGGCACGACCCGAGCCCCTCGGCCCAGACCTCGGTGCCCGGCGCGGGCGGCCGGGGCAGGCCGGTGAAGATGATGTCGAGGAACACCGTCCCGGACAGCAGCACGTCGAACACCGGTTCCGACGCGGGGGGTGAAGCCGACGGAGTCACGAGCGGAGGCGTGGCGGCCATGACCCAACGATGCCAGGCCGGGTCAGCCGTCGACAGCCGCGAACATCTCGCGCATTCGGGCCAGCGCACGGTGCTGCGCGACGCGCACCGCGCCGGCGGTCGAGCCGACGGCCGCCGCCGTCTCCTCCGCCGACAACCCCACCGCGACCCTGAGCACCAGGATCTCCCGCTGCCGCTCCGGCAGCTTCTGCAGCAGCTGCGCGACGTGGCCGATCAGCTCACCCGTCATGGCCCGCTGCTCCGGCCCGGCCTCCAGGGTCGGCGTGTCCGGCAGCTCGGGCACGACTTCGGCCCGGCTGCGCACCGCGCGTCTTCGCGCGTCGGCCACCTTGTGCGCGGCGATCCCGTACACGAAGGCCAGGAACGAGCCCGGCTCGTAGCGGTACGTGCCCAGCGCCGACACCACGGCCAGGCAGACCTCCTGGGCGATGTCCTCCGCCGAGACGAGCGTGCGCTCCCTCGACCCGACCCTGGCCCGGCAGTAGCGCAGCACCAGCGGCTGGATGCGCGCCAGGAGCTGGCCGATCGCGCGCGGCTCCCCGAGCAGCGCCTCGTCGACCAGCTCGGACAGCTCGGCCTCCGCCAGCCACTGGGCGGTCACCTGTCGCGGGCCCTCGCCGACGACCAGCCTGACCTCGGGCCGACCGGGCACGTCAGCGGCGTAGCGGACCGCGCCGACCCCCACCTCGACGTCGGCCCGCACGGACGCTTGCTGCACCATCCGGCGACCTCCTCACCCTCTGTCGGACCTCCGGCCATCCCGGCTCACTGATGAGGAGCACGCAGCGGGGCTCCTGATACCGCACAGGCCAAAGCCGACCACGATCCGACGCAGCGTGGTCAGGACAGCACCCGACCGTGACGGCGGACGAGCCGTTCGGCCCAGTGACGGTGATCGGCTACTTCACCGCGGCGAACTGGCGGACACCCAGGTAGCCCACCCGGAAGCCCGCTTCGGAGTAGGCCAGGTAGAACTCCCACATCCGCCGGAACGTCTCGTCGAAGCCGAGCGAGGCCACCTCGTCCCACCGGGACACCGAACCGCTCCCGCCACCGGCGCAGGGTCTCGGCGTAGTCGCGGCCGAACTCGCGGCTGTCGACCACCCGCATCGAGGTGTGCTCGCGCACGGCGTCCTCGATCGCCCGGACGGACGGGATCAGGCCGCCGGGGAAGATGTACTTGTGCATCCAGGTGTAGCTGGACGCGCTCGCGAGCATCCGGTCGTGCGGCATGGTGATGGACTGCAGCCCGAACCGGCCGCCGGGGGCCAGCGCCCGGTCGACCGCGGCGAAGTAGGCGGGCCAGTGCTCCGCGCCCACGGCCTCGATCATCTCGACCGACACCACCGCGTCGTACCGGCCGCGTTCCTCCCGGTAGTCACGCAGGTGGACGGTGACGCGGTCGCCGACACCGGCCTCCTCCGCCCGCCGCACGGCCAGCGCGCGTTGCTCGGCGGAGAGGGTCAGGGAGGTCACGGTCGCGCCGCGCCGCGCGGCCCGGATGGCCAGCGCGCCCCAGCCGGTGCCGATCTCCAGCACCCGGCTGCCCGCGCGCACGCCCGCGTAGTCCAGCACGCCGTCGATCTTGCGCAGCTGCGCGTCGGCCAGCGTGCCGCCGGAGCCGTCGAACCAGGCCGACGAGTAGGTCATCGTGTCGTCGAGGAACACCCGGAACAGGTCGTTGGACAGGTCGTAGTGCCGGTGGACGTTCCGCCGCGCGTTGACGACGTCGTTGCCGTCGGAGGCGGGGTGGCGGCGTTCGACCCAGCGGCGCAGCGGCTGCAGCCCCGGCGGGATCAGGGTGGTCAGCTTCGCCGCGAACGCGGTCAGCAGGTCGGCGAGCGCGGTGGACGTCCAGTCGCCGACCATGTACCCCTCGCCGAACCCGATCTTGACGTCCACGCCGAGCCGGCGGAAGAACGCCTCGGGCCGGTGCACGCGCAGGTCGGGCGCGCCCGGACCGCCAGCGCCGAGCACCTGCCCGCCGGGCAGCAGCACGCGCACCGGCAACGCGCGCACGGCGCGGCGGAACAGGACCTCGGCGATCCGCGCCCGCACGACGGACCGGGGCGGGCTCCACAGGCCGGGCCAGACGCCCTCGCCCGGGCGGGGCAGGTCGAGGGGACGCCGGCTGGTTCTGGGCATCATGTCGGCCACTCCTGGGGCTGCCGGCGCGCGGTGCCCACAACGCCGTGGATCGCCGGCGGCCGTCGGACGGGTGGTGGCGCCGGCCCACGCGTGGCCGGCGCCCTTTCATGGTGGCACCGCCGGTGGTGCGGGCAAGTCGGTGCCGGAGCGGCGGCCCGGCGCGACTTCGGCCCGCCACCGCGCGCGAGAATGCGCACCGGAACACGTGGACCGGTCGAGTGATGGGACTGAAGATCACCGTGATCGAACAGCTGAGCGTGCGGACCGACGAGGGCGACTTCGACGCGATCGCGGCAGGCCCCGAGGACGGCCGGCCGGTGTTGCTGCTGCACGGCTTCCCGGAGGCCGCCGTCGAGTGGGAGCACCAGGTGGCGGTGCTCGGCCGCGAGGGTTTCCGCGCGGTGGCGTTCGACCAGCGCGGCTACTCCCCCGGCGTGCGGCCGGAGCGGGCGGCCGAGTACGGCGTCGACGCGCTGGTCGGCGACGTGCTGGCGGTGGCGGACTCGTTCGGCTGGTCGACCTTCGACCTGGTCGGCCACGACTGGGGCGGCGCGGTGGCGTGGTGGACCGCGGCCGAGCACCCCGAACGGGTGCGGAAGCTCGCCGTGGTGTCCACGCCGCACCCCGGCGCGTTCGCCGAGGCCCTGCGCACCGACGAGGACCAGCACCTGCGGTCCGGGTACATGACCGACTGGCGCAACGGCGGCACCGAGCAGCGGATGCTGGCCGACGACGGCGCGGCGCTGCGGCAGATGTTCGAGTGGCGGGTGCCGCCGAGCCGGGTGGACGAGTACGTGCGGCGGCTGTCCGAGCCGGGCGCGCTGACGGCCGCGCTGAACTGGTACCGCGCCGGGCGTCCGGGCGGCAAGGCCGGGAAGGTGTCCGTGCCCACGATGTACGTGTGGAGCACCGAGGACGTGGCGTTCGGGTCGACGGCGGCGTTGAGCACCGGCGACTGGGTCACCGGCCCGTACCGGTTCGAGATGCTGGAGGACGTGTCGCACTGGGTGCCGGAAGAGGCGCCGGAGGCGTTGACGGCACTCCTTTTGGAGCATCTCGCGTCCTGATTGAACCGCTGCCGCGCCGCCGCACGTGTTCTCGCGTATGACGGAGTTGACCTACTCGGAGCGCAGGGTCGCGACCCTCGCCGCGTGTGGCCACAGCAACCGGGCGATCGCGATGCGGTTGCACATCACCGTGAGCACGGTGGAACAGCACCTGACCAGGGTCTACCGCAAGCTGGCGGTGGCCAGCCGGGCGGAGTTGAGGGGGCACGAGGCCCTAGTGTGACCGCATGCCGGTCGCGGGGTTGCTGCTCGCCGCGGGCGCCGGGCGGCGGTTCGGCGGGCCCAAGGCGCTGGTGACGCACGGCGGCGTGCTGTGGGTCGACCGGGCAGCGGCGGTGCTGCGGGACGCCGGGTGCGCGCCGGTCGTCGTGGTGCTCGGCGCCTCGGCGTCGTCCGTGCGCGCGAGGGCCGCGCTGGACGGCTGCGTCGTGGTGGACAACCCCGACTGGGCCACTGGCATGGGCTCGTCGCTGCGCGCCGGGCTGGCCGCGCTGACCGGTGGCGAGGTCGGTGCGGTCGTCGACGCAGTGGTCGACGCGGTGGTCGTGCTGCCGGTGGACACGCCGGGCGTCACGGTGGCGGCGGTCGAGCGCTTGGGGGCGTTGGCGTCGCCGACGGCGCTGGCGCGTGCCTCGTACGGCGGCGCGCCCGGCCACCCCGTGCTGCTCGGCTCGGCGCACTGGGCGGCGGTGGCCGCGTCGGCGGTCGGTGACGCGGGCGCGCGGGACTACCTGCGGGCGCACGGTGCGCTGGACGTGCCGTGCGGCGACGTGGCCGACGGCGACGACGTGGACCACCCGCGCGACCTGCCCCGGTGAAGCGCGCCGCGCCCGGGTCGGCTTCTCCGTGCCGGGCCGCTCGCGGTGGCGGTCGGGCGCGGCGGCAGTTCCTTCAGGCCGACGTCGGGCGTTGCTCCTCGGCGTCCGGCTGCACGACGGGCAGCGGGCCGGAGATGATGCGCGGCATCGGCACGTCGAGCGGCGGCTCGGTGTCCGCGGTCCAGCGGTCCGGCCCGTCCACGTGGGTCGCGAGCAGGGCACGTGCCTCCGCGGTCGCCTCCTGCACGATCTCGCGGGCGCGCTGCTCGGCCTCGGCCAGCCGCCGTTGCGTCTCCTGCTCGGTCTCGTCGAGCAGCACGGCCTGCTGCCGCGCCACCTCCTCGGCCCGCTTGAGCATCTGCTCGCTGCGCTCCCGCGCGTCGGTCTCGAAGGCGTCCGCCTTCTGCCTGGCCACGTGCATCAGGTAGCGGATGCAGCCGGACACCGCGTTGTCCTTCGCGTAACCCGCGTGCAGCACCCGGTACTCGCCGAGCTCGCTGCGCGCGTCCTCCAGCTCCCGCATCAGGTCGTCGGCGGTGGCCACGGCGCCGTCCCGGTCCGTCCGCAGCACCTCCAGCTCCTCCCGCAGGCGGGCCAGCTCCCACCTGGTGCGGATCAGCTCCTCGTCCACTTGTCGCCGGTCGTAGCCGCGCCACCGCACGGGGAAGGGCGTGCCCTGGGACTTGTCGATGTGCATGGCTGCCGCCGTTCCGGACGACTCAGCCCCGGGCCAGCGCCACGAGGTCGTCCATGGTGCCGTTGAACAGGTTCTGGTCGATCGGGGTCGACGTGTGCTGCCAGATCGCGTGCGCCGACCAGCGGTGCGGCAGCGGGCCCACGCTGTCGGCGTAGCGGGCCACCCACACCGGGTTCGTCGCGGTGAAGTCACCGAGGCGGCCCGTGCACAGGTCCCACCACGTGGTGGACGTGTAGATCACCGGCCAGCGGCCGGTGCGGAAGTGGTAGGTGTCGCTGAACTGGCGGATCCAGGCCACCATCGCCTCGGGCGCGAGGCCGTAGCACTTGTCGTCGCCGTACGGGTTGTACTCGACGTCGAGGGCGCCGGGCAGCGTGCTGCCGTCGGCGGCCCAGCCGCCGCCGTGGTCGACGAAGTAGTTCGCCTGCGCCGCGCCGTCGGACTTGTCGGGCAGCGCGAAGTGGTACGCGCCGCGGACCATGCCCACCTGGTGCGAGCCGCCGTACTGCTGGCCGTAGTTCGGGTTGACGTAACCGGTGCCTTCGGTGGCCTTGACGTAGGCGAACCGCATCCCCTGGTTCCACCAGTGCGGCCAGTCGACGTCGCCCTGGTGGCTGCTCACGTCCATGCCGGGGACGGTCGGGCCGGTGAGCACGAGTTCGTCCGCGTCGACCGGGTTCGCGCCCTCGTGCTTGGCGATCTGCGAGCCCGCGGCGTGGTCGGCGGGGTCCTCCGCGCCCGGCTCCGCCCCGGTCGCCGGCACGTGCAGGGCGGCGAGGCAGGCGAGCACCACCGCCGACGCGGTCGCGAGGGACGGCCACTTGTGGGATCGCGCCGGCATTGGACTTCCTCCCCGTCACCCCGCCTCGGCGGAGCCGTGCTCGACTCGGCGACTCGCGGCGGCTCGGCGCCGGCTCGCGGCCGTGGCTTTCTGCTCGAACGGCTACCACCGCTGGTGCCCGGACAACCTGAAGAAGTCGTTTACACCTGAACGAATGACAGAAGCCGTCTTTCGCGGCACGCCACGTGATCGAATGGTGTGCGTGGGTGACGATCAATTCGTCGACCGCCGGGGAAAGCCGGCATGAAGTTCCACTTCCGGGGGCACTCACCCGGTGAGCGCGACGCACAGAAGGTGAGAACCATGACCTCGACCTCAGTGGATTGGGAGCCGTTCATCGAGTCACTGCACGAGGCGGCCGGCCTGTGGGACCGCGGCCTCGCGTGCCGGGCCAGTCGACAGCAGGTCGACGAGGACGTCGACGCCGACCCGCCGCGGGTCGTGCCGATCACCGAGGCCGAGGCGGAACGGCTGATGAGGGCCGTGGCGTTCCTCGCGCGGCGGCTCAGCGTGGCCGCCGAGTGCGTCGTCTACGTGACCGCCGAGTCGAGGCTGGAACCCACCGAGGGCGATCCGGGGGCGCAGGCCGACGCGCTGTCGCTGACCGCGCTGCACGCCGCCGCGATGCGGCACGCGGCCGACCTCGCCAGCGCCGCCTTCAACCGCTCCGACGCCCACTACGACGTGGCGTAGCACCACCGTGCGTAGAATCGTCCACGAACGGGTGAACAATGCGGTGTTAAACGTCGGACCGCGATTGTCCAGACGTTGCGGTGAACCCGACTCCGCGGTGTTTCCGCCGCCCGTCCGAGCGTAACTCCCCAGTCATGCGCACCGCCTCCCTCGCGAAACTCATGGGCCTCTGCCTCGTGGCCGGGTTGCTGCTCGCCGGGATGGCGATCCCGGTCGTCGGAGCCGCCGGCCTGGTGTCGAACCGGATGAGCGACCACGTCGCGGCCACCACGGTCAACATGCTGGACTCGCCGCCGCCGCTGATGACGACGATCACGGACAAGGACGGCGTCCCGTTCGCCTACCTCTACGACCAGTACCGCGTGCTCACGCCGCCGGACAAGGTCGCGCAGGTCATGAAGGACGCGCTGGTGTCCGCCGAGGACCGCCGGTTCTACGAGCACCACGGCGTCGACTGGCTGGCCACGCTGCGCGCCGCGATGCGCAACCAGTCCGAGGGCAGCACCACGCAGGGCGCGTCCACGATCACGCAGCAGTACGTCAAGAACCACCTCGTGCACGTGCTGGAGCGGGAGGACGTCAGCGGGCAGAAGAAGGCGCAGGAGCAGACGATCGCCCGCAAGCTGCGCGAGGCGCGCATCGCCGTGCACGTGGAGTCCCAGCTGAGCAAGGACGAGATCCTGTCGCGGTACCTGGACGTGGTGCCGTTCGGCGGCACGATCTACGGCATCGCGGCGGCGTCCCAGGCGTACTTCAACACCACGCCGGACGTGTTGACCGTGCCGCAGGCGGCGATGCTCGCCGGGATGGTGAACAGCCCGACGTTCCTCGACCCGGAGGCCCGGCCGGACAAGGCTGTCGAGCGGCGGAACATGGTCATCGACCTGATGGTGGAGAACGCCAAGCTGTCGCACGAGCAGGCCGAGGTGCACAAGCGCGCGCCGCTGGGTTTGGCCACGCCGGTCCGTCCACTGTCGACGGGGTGCGTCGGGTCCGGGGTGGAGTTCGGGTTCTACTGCTCGTTCGTGGTCAACCACCTGACCCGCAACGGTTACTCGTTGAACGAGTTGAAGATCGGCGGCTACACGATCCAGACCACCCTGGACCGCGACCTCACGCGGCAGGCCAAGCAGGCGGCCGAGGCGCAGGTGCCGAAGACGACGGAGGGCATCGCGAACACGGCGGCGGTCGTGCGGCCGGGCAAGGAGCGGCACGAGGTGGTGGCGCTGGCGGCCAACCGCGACTACGGGCTGCACAAGGACCAGTTCCAGACGCAGTTCGACCTGCCGAGCGCGGTGGAGAACAAGTTCGGTGCCGGGTCGGTGTACAAGGTGTTCACGGCCGCGGCGGCGTTGGAGAAGGGCGGGCTCGGGATCGAGAGCATCGTCGAGTCGCCCGGTTCGCACACCTCACGCGTGTTCCGCGGTGGCGCGCCGGGGTGTCCGGGCACCGGTGAGCCGTTCACGTACTGGTACTGCCTGCGCAACCACGACGGCAGCTACCCGCCCCGGATGCCGTTGAAGGAGGCGTTGGCGACCTCCCCCAACACGGCGTTCGTGATCCTGGAGGAGCGGGTCGGGTTGGACTCGGTGGTCGACATGGCGTACCGGCTGGGGATGCGGGACACGTTGGCGACGAACATCGCGGGCGTGCCGCCGGACCCGAAGTCGAAGCAGAAGGAGTTGCGGGTGACGCAGGCGGACTTCTACAAGGGGTCCGGGAACGCGTCGTTCACCCTCGGGCCGGCGCCGACCAGCACGCTGGAACTGGCGAACGTGGCGGCGACCCTGATGTCGGGCGGCGTGTGGTGCCCGCCGACGCCGATCATGAAGATCACCGACCGGCACGGGAAGGACACGGGGTACGCCGACCAGCCGTGCGAGCAGGCCGTGGAGGAGCCGTTGGCGAACGCGCTGGCGGTCGGGCTGAGCGAGGACGACCAGGGTCGCGGCACGGCCGCGGCGGCGGCGAAGGATTTCGGGTGGACCCGGCCGGCGCTCGGGAAGACCGGGACGACGGAGGAGTACAAGTCAGCCGCGTTCCTGGGTGCGACAGCCGACTACGCCGGGGCCGTGCAGGTGTTCAACGACAGCACGTCGCCACGGGGCATCTGCGTGAAGGCGGGCCCACCCCGCCTGTGCGGCGAGGGTGACATCTACGGCGGCACCCTGCCCGCGAAGACGTGGTTCGACTTCATGACCAAGGCCCACGCCAACCTGCCGGAGAAACCACTGCCCCCGGTAGAACCCCGCTACCGCCGCCCCTGACGGGCCGCCGACCACCACACCCGCCCCGGTCCCCACCCCCGGCACCCGCCACGCCCGACCCGTCACCCCGCCACGCCCGCCCCGGTCCCCACCGGCACCCCTCATGCCCGTCCCGGTCCCCGCCCGTCACACCATCGAGTGATCATCGCCCGAAAATGTACGGAAACACTGTTACCGCCCCTCGGTTGATTATGCCGAGCGCCGAACCACCCCGCCGTCCCTCACCACCCCGACCCCACCCGACACACCGCCACGGCCCTACCACCACGCCGCCGCCCCACCGCCCACCGCCACGCCTCGCACCCGCCTCCCAGCCATCCCGGATCGACGCGACCCGGCCCGCACGTGCCTCCTGACGACGCCCGGCCCGCCCGGGTCGCCCCGGCGACCCGGGCCCGAGCGGATTGCCCCTTGCAGCGCACCCCGAGCGACTACCCGCCCGCAGCACGCGCGCCCGGCCCACCCCGCACCCGGCCCACCCCGGTGCCGCCCGGCCCGTCGCGACCCGCGCGCGACGCGGCCCCACGCGCACCCCGGCGTCAGACAAGCCTCACCTCCACCCCTGCCTCACGAATCCGGCTCACCTCCTCCTCCGGCGCGTCCGAGTCGGTGACCAGCACGTCGATCTCCTCCACCGGGCACACCCGCCCGAACGCCGTGCGCCCGAACTTCGAGCTGTCGATCGCCGCGATCACCCGCGCCGACGCCTCGACCGCCGCCCGCTTCACCGCACCCTCGCCCAGGTCGTGCGCCGACACCCCGTTGCGCGCACTCAGCCCACAGCTGCCGAGCACCATCGTGTCGAACCGCATCACGCGGAACGCGTGCTCCGTCAACGGCCCCACGAACGCGAGCTCACCGGGCCGGATGTCGCCACCCGGCAACACCATCCGCACCTGCTCCGCGCCCCGCAGCTCGTCCGCCGAGTGCAACGACAGCGGCAGGACGGTCAGCCGCCGGTCGACCAGCCACCGCGCCACCTCCACCGCGGTGCTGCCGCCGTCGAGCACCACGGTCTCGCCGTCGTCCAGCAGACCGGCGACCGCGCCACCGATCCGCCGCTTCGCCTCCAACCGCTGCCGCGCCCGCGCCGCGTAAGGCGTCTCCTCCCCCGTCAACATGCTCACCGCCGCACCGCGCACGCGCCGGAGCAGCCCTTCCCGCTCCAGCACGTCGAGATCGCGCCGCACCGTCATCTCCGAAGTGCCCACCAGGTCCGCCAGGACACCGACGGACACCCGCTCGCCGCCCCGCAAGCGGTGGAGGATTTTTTCGTGACGCCAGGACACATCCATGGCGTTCATTTGAACACCGACGATGTTCAAGGGTCAACACCCTGGCGGGTGATGGGACGATCCGGTAGGACTTGGCACCGGCACCGTTTGGTATAGACCACTGGAGGACCGCATGACGACCGAGCCCGTGACCGACACCGACTACGGCGACGTCGTGCGCACCCACCTCACCAGGGTGGAGCAGCAGAACGCGGCGGCCCTGGACGACGTGGCCGAACTGGTGCTGGCGAGCGTCCGCGCGGACGGCATGGTGCTCACGGCGGGCGCGGGCCACTCCCTCGCCGCCGTCGCCGAGACGTTCTACCGCGCCGGCGGCCTCGCCTGCGTCCGCCCGATCTACCACCCCGAACTGCTGCCCATGCACGGCGCGGTGAGCAGCACGTCCGCCGAACGCCGCTCCGGCCTCGCCGCCGAGGTGCTGCGCGAAGCGGGCCTGGCCGCGCACGACGTGCTGTTCGTCTTCTCCACCTCCGGCGTGAACCCGTACCCGGTGGAGCTGGCCGTGCTCGCGGCGGACGCGGGCTGCCCCGTGGTCGCGGTGACGTCGGTCGCGGCGAGCGCGCTCGCACCCCGCCGTGCGGGCACCACGCTCGCCGAGAACGCCACCGTGGTGCTGGACAACATGGTGCCGCCGGGCGACGCGACCTACCCGCTCGCGAACCCCGTCACCGCCGCCGTGTCCACGATCGCGACCGCGTTCCTGTGGAACCTGCTGATGGTGCGCCTGTTCGACAAGGCCGCCGAGGCGGGCGTGCCGCTGCCGCTGTGGCGCAGCGCGAACGTCGAGGGCGGCGACGCGGCCAACGCCGACCTGCTGCGCAAGTACCAGACTCGGGTGCCGCAGCTGGGCTGAGTCGGCTTTCACGAATTCTCCACACGTCCGGGTTAATCTCCGGACGCCAAGGGGGGAATTTCGTGAACAAGAGGATGAAACGCTGGGTGTTGGCAGGTGGGGGCGCCGCGGCGGTCACGGTGATCGTCGCGGGCGTGCTCGTGCTGTGGTCGGGCGACGAGCCCTCAGCCAAGAAGCCCGAACGGGTGGCTCCGGGCGTCGTCGCCCAGCAGTTCTTCACCGCCATGACGTCCGGTCAGGCGGGACAGGCGGCGGCGGTCACCGACGCGGCGGACGCGGCCGGCGCGGTGATCGCCCGCACCCGGCAGGGCATGCCGGGCGCGTCGTTCCAGGCGCAGCTCGGCCGGCTGCCGCAGGTCGCCGACGGCGTCACGACGGCCGAGGTGGACGCGAACGTCACGTGGACGTTGCCGGGCGGCGTGCCGCTCGAGTACGCGACCAAGGTCGAGCTGCGGCTGGTGGACGACCGGTGGCTCGTGCACTGGTCGCCGTCCGTGCTGCACCCGCAGCTCGCGGAGGGCCAGAGCCTGGCCTACACCACGACGCCCGCGGACGGCCAGTTGTTCGACCGCACGGGTCGGCCGGTGCCGGCGGACTTCGCGCCCGTGGTGATGAACTCCGTGCGGCAGGCCGTCGGCACGTTGAAGGGCACGCCGGGGTGGCAGGTCGCCGTCGTGGACGCGGCGGGGACGGCGGTGGCCGTGCTCCAGGAGCAGAAGGCGCAGGCCGCGCGGTCGATGACGGTCACGCTGGACCCCAAGACGCAGGCCGCCGCGCAGGCCGCGGTCGACCAGGTCGGCGGTCAGCAGGCCATGCTGGTGGCGGTCCAGCCGTCGACCGGCGAGATCCTTGCGGTGGCGCAGAACGCGGCGGTCGGGAACGACCCGCTCGCGCTCTACGGCCACTACGAGCCGGGGTCGACGTTCAAGGTCGTCACGGCGACCGCGGCGTTGACCGGTGGCCTGGCCACGGCGGACACCCCGGTGGCGTGCCCGGGCAAGGCGACCATCGGCACCCGGCAGATCACCAACGACGACTCGTTCGAGCTGGGCACGGTGCCGCTGCACCGGGCGTTCGCGGCGTCGTGCAACACCAGCTTCAGCCGGCTCGCGGCGGACCTGCCCGCGACCGCGCTGCCCCAGGCCGCCGCCTACTTCGGGCTCGCGTCGGACTTCACGGTCGCGGGCATCACCACGAACACCGGCAAGATCCCGCCCGCCGAGTCCGTGCCGGCCAGGGTGGAGGCGGGCATCGGCCAGGGTGAGACGCAGGTGACGCCGTTCGGCATGGCGCTGGTCGCGGCCACGGTGGCCAACGGCCGCACGCCCGTGCCGCAGCTGATCCGGGAGATCCCGACCGAGGGCCAGGCGCCGGCGGCGTTGCCGGGTGGGGTGACGGGCGCGTTGCGCTCGATGATGGCCGAGGTCGTCACCGGCGGCACGGCGCGCGAACTGGCCGGGTACGGCGCGGTGCGCGGCAAGACCGGGACCGCCCAGTTCGGTGACGGCACGCGGTCGCACGGCTGGTTCATGGGCTACCGGGGTGACGTCGCGTTCGCCGTGCTGGTGGTGAACGGCGGCTCGTCCAAGGTCGCGGTGGCCGCCACCGGCACGTTCCTCGGCGCGCTCTAGCGGCACCTTCCGCGTGGCGCGCCCGGACGGCACGCGGTCAGACGGCCGACTCCAGGTCCGCGGCGGGCGCTTCGTCGAACTGCGTGCGGTACAGCTCGGCGTAGCGCCCCTCGGCCGCCAGGAGTTCGGCGTGCGTGCCGCGTTCCACCACGCGCCCGGCCTCCACGACCAGGATCTGGTCGGCCGCGCGGATCGTGGACAGCCGGTGCGCGATCACCACCGCCGTCCGACCGCGCAACGCCTCGGTCAGCGCGACCTGCACCGCGGCCTCCGACTCGGAGTCCAGGTGCGCGGTCGCCTCGTCCAGGATGACCACGCGCGGCCGGGCCAGGAGCAGCCGGGCGATGGTGAGCCGCTGCCGTTCGCCGCCGGAGAGCCGGTAGCCGCGTTCGCCGACCACGGTGTCGAGGCCGTCGGGCAGCGATTCGACGAGGTGGTCCAGGCGTGCGCGGCGCAACGCGTCCCACAGCTCGTCCTCGGTCGCCTCCGGTCGCGGGTAGGTCAGGTTCGCGCGGATCGTGTCGTGGAACAGGTGACCGTCCTGGGTGACGACGCCGACGGTCTGCCGGATCGAGTCGAACGCCAGCTCGCGCACGTCCACACCGGACAGCCGGACCGCGCCGGAGTCGGTGTCGTAGAGCCGCGGGACGAGTGAGGCGATGGTCGACTTGCCCGCGCCGGACGAGCCGACGAGCGCCACCATCCGACCGGGCTCGGCGCGGAAGCTGATGCCGTGCAACACCTCCTCGCCACCGCGTGTGTCCAATGTGGCCACTGATTCCAATGAGGCCAGTGAGACCTTGTCCGCCGCCGGGTAGGCGAAGCGGACGTCGTCGAACTCGACGGAGACCGGGCCGTCGGGCACGCGGCGCGGTTGGTCAGGTTCGGCGATCATCGGTTTGAGGTCGAGGACTTCGAAGACGCGTTCGAACGACACGAGCGCGGTCATCACGTCGACCCGCGCGTTGGCGAGGGCGGTGAGCGGCGAGTAGAGGCGGGTCAGCAGGAGGGCGAGCGAGACGACGGTGCCGGCGGCCAGGTCGCCGGTCAGCGCGAGGTAGCCGCCGAGGCCGTAGACCAGGGCTTGGGCGAGGGCGGAGACCAGGGTCAGGCCGGTCATGAACCAGCGGGTGGCCATCGCCGTGCGGACGCCGATGTCGCGGACGCGCGCGGCCCGTTCGCCGAACTCGGCGCTCTCGTCCTCCGGTCGGCCGAACAGCTTCACCAGCGTCGCGCCCGGTGCGGAGAACCGCTCGGTCATCTGGGTGATCATGCCCGCGTTCAGGGTCGAGGCTTCGCGCTGGAGGTCCGCCATCCGGTTGCCCATGCGCCGCGCGGGGATCACGAAGACGGGCAGCAGCACCAGGGCGAGCGCGGTCACCTGCCACGAAAGGGTGAACATCACGCCCAGGGAGAGCCCCAGTTGGATGACATTGGTGACCACGCCGGAGAGCGTCGAGGTGAACGCCCGCTGCGCGCCGATCACGTCGTTGTTCAACCGGCTGACCAACGCGCCGGTGCGCGTTCGGGTGAAGAACGCGATGGGCATGCGCTGCACGTGCTCGTACACGGCGCGCCGCAGGTCGTGGATGAGGCCTTCCCCGATCCGCGCCGACTGCCACCGCTCGACCAACCCGAGCCCCGCGTCCACCACCGCGATGACCGCGATCACCACGGCCAGCCACACGACGACCGACACGTCCCGGCCGCCGACGATCGCGTCCACCACGCGTCCCGCCAACACCGGCGTGCTGACCGCGAGCACCGCCGACACGACCGTGAGCAGCAGGAACACGACCAACTTCGCCCGGTGCGGCCTGGCGAAAGCCAGCACTCGCCGGAACGTCCCACGCCGCACCGCCGTCGGCGCGTCCGACGCACGCATCGCGCTGCGCATCAATCCCCAGGATCCGTCCACGCCAGACGGTAACGCCACCGGCCCTCTCGACGTTCCCGCACCCGCCGGCGACACGCGGTCAGGGAAGCGTTTGCGTAGGGCTCCGGCTCCGGCTCCGGCTCCGGCCCCGGCCCCGGCCCCGGCTCGGGCTCCGGCTCCGGCTCGGGGTCGGGCTCCGGCTCGGCTGCGTGGGCGGGGTGGCGGTGGGCGGAGCGGGGTGGCGGTGGGCGGAGCGGGGTGGCGGTGGGCGGAGCGGGGTGGCGGTGGGCGGAGCGGGGTGGCGGCGGAGCGGGGTGGCGGCGGAGCGGGGTGGCGGCGGAGCGGGGTGGCGGCGGTGGGGCGGGGTGGTTCGGGGTGGTTCGGGGTAGGCGGGGTGGTTCGGGGCTCGGTCATATCAACCGATGTACGGGAACAGTGTTTCCGTACATTTTTGGCCCGATCTCACCCGATCGTGTTCGGCCGCACGTCAGCCCTGACCGCCGAGCAGGGCGGTCAGCTCACCGAGGCGGCGTAGCTGGGCCTCGCGCTCGGCCCGCAGCTGCTCCTCCTCCGAAGCACCATCGGCCGCAGACGCCAGCAGCGCCAACGTCTCCCGCACGGCGCCGGGCATCGGCTGCAGCAACTGCCCGACGAACGCGTCGACCGCGCCGTCCAACCCGTCCACGGGCACGACGGAGTTCGCGAGGCCGATCCGCAACGCCTCCTCGGCGCCGACCCGCCGCCCCGTCAGGCAGATCTCGGCCGCGCGCGAGTACCCGACCAGGCGCACCAGGGGCAGCGTGCCGCCGAGGTCGGGCACCAGGCCGAGCGAGGTCTCGGCCATGCAGAACTTGGCGTCGTCGGCGGCCACGCGGAAGTCGCACGCCAGGGCGAGCTGGAAGCCCGCGCCGATCGCGTGCCCGCGCACCGCGGCGATCGTCACCCGAGCCGGGTCGCGCAGCCAGCGGAAGCCCTCTTGGAACTCCGCGATCAGCGCGGCGCCTGCTTCGGGTCCCCGTCGCGTGATCTCCGGCAGACCCGGTTCGCCCTCCACCGGGGCGCCCGTGAACATGCGCCGGTCGAGCCCGGCGGAGAAGGCGCGACCGGAACCCCGGACGACCACGACGCGGACGTCCGGGCCCAGCTGTTCACCGATCGTCCGCAACGCCACCCAGGTCGACGGCGTCTGTGCGTTGAGCACGTCGGGACGGTCGAGCGTGATCGTCGCGCGCGGTCCGTCCACGACGAGCCGCACGCCTCCGCGTTCCAGCAGGTCGGCGTCGATGGTGGTCGGTGCCGACATGCGTGAACCTCCGGGTTTCGTCAGGCGTCGTCTCTCCCCGACGCCATGTGGTTACCGGAGGGTAGCTTACTTCTTCTTCGTGCGGGTGGCGCCACCGCGACCGCGCAGCTGCACACCGGACTCGCTGAGAACCCGGTGCACGAAGCCGTAGGAGCGCCCGGTGGACTCGGCCAACGCCCGGATGCTCGCGCCCTTTTCGTACTTCTTCTTCAGGTCAGCGGCCAGCTTGTCCCGCGTGGCGCCGGTGATCCGGGCGCCCTTCTTCAGGTCAGCCACCTTGTCCCGCCTTCCGTAGACAGCAGGTCGGGCCTTCGAAAGCCCCTGTCGTCGCAATGATCGAACACGAAGACCAAGAACGCCAGGTGATCAAGCGAAATGATCTGCGAGCGGTCGTTTGATCACGCAGAGTCGATCAGTGCTCACGTTCGGGTGAGAGAGGCGAAACCCCTTGCCTCAGGCCAACTGCACGAGCTCCAGGTACTCCTGGGACCAGTGGTCCTCGGTGCCGTCGGGCAGCAGGATCACCCGCTCGGGCTCAAGCGCCTCCACCGCGCCCGGGTCGTGCGTGACGAGGACGACCGCCCCCTCGTACCGCCGCAACGCGTCGAGCACCTGCTCGCGGCTGGCCGGGTCGAGGTTGTTCGTCGGCTCGTCGAGCAGCAGCACGTTCGCCGCGCTCGACACCAGGCCGGCCAGCGCCAACCGGGTCTTCTCGCCGCCCGACAGGGTGCCGGCGGGCTGGTCGAGCTGCTCACCGCTGAACAGGAACGTGCCCAGCAGCGAGCGCAGCTGCTGCTCCGGCGTGTCCGGCGCGGCGTGGCGGATGTTCTGCCACACCGTGGCCTCGTGGTCGAGCGTCTCGTGCTCCTGGGCGAAGTACCCGAGCTTGAGGCCGTGACCGGCGATCACCTCGCCGCTGTCCGGGCGTTCCATGGAGCCGATCAGCCGCAGCAACGTGGTCTTGCCGGCGCCGTTCAGCCCGAGGATGACCACGCGTGATCCGCGGTCGATGGCCAGGTCGACGCCGCTGAAGACCTCCAGCGAGCCGTACGACTTGCTCAAACCCTCCGCGGTCAACGGCGTCCGGCCGCACGTGGCGGGCTGCGGGAAGCGGATCTTCGCGACCTTGTCCGCCTGGCGGGTGTCGTCCAGGCCGGACAGCAGCTTCTCGGCGCGGCGGGCCATGTTCTGCGCGGCGACCGCCTTGGTGGCCTTCGCGCGCATCTTGTCGGCCTGCGCCATGAGCGCGCCGGCCTTCTTCTCCGCGTTGGCGCGCTCGCGCCGGCGGCGCTTCTCGTCGGCGGCGCGCGCTTCGAGGTACTTCTTCCAGCCCATGTTGTAGATGTCGACCTCGCCGCGCGTCGCGTCGAGGAACCACACCTTGTTGACCACGTCGTCGAGCAGCTCGACGTCGTGGCTGATCACGACCAGGCCGCCCTCGTGCGACTTGAGGAACCCGCGCAGCCACGCGATCGAGTCGGCGTCGAGGTGGTTCGTCGGCTCGTCGATGAGCAGGATCGTGCTGGACTTCGCGCCGACACCGCCCTCGGAGGCGGCGAACAGGATGCGGGCCAGCTCGACGCGGCGGCGCTGACCGCCGGACAGCGTGCGCAGCGGTTGGGCGAGCACGCGGTCGGCCAGGCCGAGGTTGGCGCAGATGCGGGCGGCTTCGCTCTCGGCCGCGTACCCGCCGAGGGCGGCGAACCGCTCTTCGAGGCGGCCGTACTTGCGCACGGCGGCCTGCAGCTCGGCGTCGTCGACCAGCTCGGCCATCGTGGACTGCATCTTCTCCAGGTCGCGGAGCAGCTGGTCCAGGCCCCGTGCGGACAGCACGCGGTCCTTGGCGATGACCGACAGGTCGCCCTCGCGCGGGTCCTGCGGCAGGTAGCCGAGCTCGCCGCTGCGGCGGATGTCGCCCGCGTACGGCTGGCCCTCGCCCGCGAGGACGCGCAGCGACGTGGTCTTGCCCGCGCCGTTGCGGCCGACGAGGCCGATGCGGTCGCCGGCCTGGACGCGGAGGGTGGCGTCGGACAGCAGGATGCGCGAGCCCGCGCGCAACTCGAGATCGGTTGCGGTGATCAAGTTCTACTCCGGGTGTGTGGTCATGCGAGGTCAACGGCGCGGCCGGCGCGGGACCTACTCGATGAGGATGACCACGAGCCCCAGTCTACGGGGTGGGCGCCACTGGATTAGCAGTGTGTGTCCACCGGCATACATTGCGCGGTATGACTTCGGACTTCACGGGCAGGGCGGCCCTGGTCACGGGCGCCAGTCGGGGTATCGGGCACGGCATCGCGCTGGAGCTGCTGTCGCGCGGCGCGTCGGTGGCGATCACGTCGCGCAAGGCGGAGGCGGTCACGGCGGCGGCCGAGTCGCTGGCGGTCACGGCCGGCGTTTCACCTGATCGTGTGCTTGCGGTGCCGGGCAACGCGGGCAACGCCGACGACCGGGCGCAGGCCGTCGAGTCGACCCTGGAGCGGTTCGGGCGGCTGGACGTGCTCGTGAACAACACCGGCATCAACCCCGTGTTCGGCGCTCTGATGGACGCCGACCTCGACGCGGTGCGGAAGATCTTCGACGTCAACGTGGTCGCCGCGCTCGGGTTCGTGCAGCTGGCGTGGAAGGCGTGGATGAGCGAGCACGGCGGCGCGGTGGTGAACGTCGCGTCGGTGGGAGGGATCCGGTCGACCGGGGTGATCGGGGCGTACGGGGCGAGCAAGGCGGCGCTGATCCGGTTGACGGAGGAGCTGGCGTGGCAGCTCGGGCCGAAGGTGCGGGTGAACGCGGTCGCGCCGGCGGTGGTGAAGACCCGGTTCGCCGAGGCCCTGTACACGGGACGGGAGGAGGAGGCGGCGGGCGGATACCCGATGAAGCGGCTCGGGACGCCGGAGGACGTGGCGCGGCTGGTCGCGTTCCTGGCTTCGGACGCCGCCGAGTGGATCACCGGTGAGACCGTGCGCGTGGACGGCGGGCTGCTCGCCACGGGAACGTTGGCGTAGGTCGGCCTCACGGCGGGTCGACGGCGGGGCTCCTCACGGACGAGTCCCGCCGCTGGTGCCAGTGCGTGGCGAGGGCGGGCCGCACGTTGCGGGCGGTGCCGGCAGGTCGTGGGGCCGGTGGTCAGCGGGTGGTGGTTCGCAGGGGTTCGGTGCCGGTGGACTGGGCGGTGGTGCCGGGGCTCGTGGTCCTCACGGTCGTGGTGGTCGTCGTCGAGGTGGAACTGGGGCTGGTCGTGGTCCCGGTGCGGCCGGGTCTGGTCGTGGTGGTGGGGGTCGTGGACGCCGGGATCTCCGCCGACGACGAGACGCCGGGGTCCGTGGTCGTGGGAGAAGGGCTGGACTGGGTCGAACTGCTCGTGGTGGGGATCGGCGGGCCCGCCGGGCTGTTGTCGTCCTGCCTCGGGGGCTGGTTCAGGGCGAAGGCGACCACCACCGCGACCACGGCGGTGCCGGTGCCGGTCGCGGCCACGGCGTAGGTGCGCCGGCGGCGTTTGACGGCGGCGCCGCGGTGGACGATGTCCACGGCCCCGAACGTGCGTGGCTGCGGCTTGATGTTCAGTTGTTCGAACGTCTTCTTCAGCTCGTCCTCAAGCACCGCGCGACACCTCCTGCCACAACTCGCCGAACTCCGGTCCCAGCCTCTGCCGCAACGCCTTGAGGCCGCGGCTCGTGTTGCTCTTCACCGTGCCCACGGAGCAACCGAGGGCCGCGGCCGTCTCCTCCACCCCCAGGTCGTGCCAGTACCGCAGCACGAGCGTCGCCCGCTGCTTCGCGGGCACGGCGCCCAACGCCTGCCACACCACCAGCCGGTCCTCGCTCAGCACCCCGGGCTCGGGCACCTCCGGCATCGCGTCGGTGAGCTTCTCCCGTTTCCACCGCACGCGGCGGCGCTCGGCCAGGAACGTGCGCACCACGATCTGCCGGAGGTAGCCGTCGAGCCCGTCACGCCGCACCAGCTTCGGCCCGGCCAGGTAGAGCTTGAGGAACGCGGACTGCACCACGTCTTCGGCCTCGTGGTGGTTGCCGCACAACAAGAACGCGGTGAAGCGCATCGAGTCGGCACACCGGTCGAAGTAGTGGGTGAACTCCGCGTCCCAGCTCACGCCGTCAGCGCCTCGTGGTGACGGTCGTGGTCGGCAGCGGCGGCCTGGTGGTCGTGGTCGTCGCCGGGAACGACGCGCCCGGCGACGTGGTCACCGTGGTCGTGGTCGCCGGCGGCTGGGACGAGGTCGGCTCCGGGCGCAGGGTGGTCGTCGTCGGCCACGGCCCGGGGCTGGTGCTGATCGGCGGCTCGGTGACCGTCGACTGCGGCGTGGTCTCGATCGGCGCGGTGGTCGGCGGCGAGGTGGCGATCGGCGACGTGGTGATCGGCGACGTGGTGACCGAGGTGACGGGAGGCGTGGTCGTGGTCGACGCGGGCGCTTCGTCGCCACCGCCGGACGCCAGCGCGGTCCCGGCCACGGCGATGCCGCCGAGCACGACGGCCCCGGCCGCCAGCGCGAGTCGTTTGCGCAGCAAGACTGCTCCTCGGGTTCGCGGGGCCACCGCGGTTCGGCGCCCCCTCACCCTTATGAATGCGGTCGGGTGCGGCGGGGGTTGTCACGAGTTCCGGGAGTTTCCCGGACGACGATCTCCACCGCCCGGGCCCGGACGGCGGCCTCGTCCAGCACCGCCCGCCGAGGCTCCGGCACATCCAACACGCGCGGCGACGCCAACGCGAACACGTCGCTCAGCCGTGGGTCACCCCGCAGGGCGTCCAACGCCTGACGGTCACCACCGAGCACGACCGCGTCCAGCTCACCGAGCCGTGGCGCCAACACCCTCGCCGCGTCGTCCGCCGCCGCCTGGAGCGCGACCCGCGCCTGCCCCTCCCGACGCCGCGCGAACCGCTGCTGCGACCACCCGCCCGCCTTGTTGCGCCCGTGCACCTGACGACTGTCCGTGGTCGACACCAGCACGACGCCGTCCTGCGCCACGCCGATGCTGTGCCCGCCGAGCCGCACCAGCAGCAGCCCGATCCGGCGCGGCGCGAGCGCGTACGCCAGCAACGCGTCCAGCACCAGACCTTCAGCCTCACCTTGAGGGGTGAATTCACCGAACGCGGCCGACACCGAGGCCGTGGCCCCGTCCACCGCCGTGACCAGGCAACGACCAGGCGTCACCGACGTCGAGACCACCCCGCCGTGCCGCGCGGCGAACCGCGAGAACCACCCGTCCAGGCGTTCGGGCGGCACCTCGACCGCCCGGCCGCCGCCGGAGACCGGGCGGACCTTGGTCACGGCGGCGCGGCGTTCATGCCGGCGCGACCGCGACCCAGACCGGCAGCGGGTGCCCGCACTCGGCGGGCGAGAGCCGCTGCACGGCGCCGAACCCGGCGTCGGTCAGCGAGGCGGAGATCTGCTCGGGCGACAGCACGCGGTGCCGGGTCGACACGGTGTTCGCGACCTCCCACGTCTCCGCGCCGCGCACCAGCCGCACGACCTCCAAGGCGTAGGACTCGCCGTCGGCCGACCAGTCCCACAGCTGCACGGTCACCTGCCGCTCCGGACCGCGCCCGGACACCTTCGGCGGCGGCGCGGTGGGCCGGAGCCGGCCGAGTTTGTCCAGCTCGGGGACGGCGGCGACGAACAGGCCGCCGGGCCGCAGCGCCTGGCGGGCGAGCAGCAGCGCCTGGTCGAGCGCGTTCTCGTGCGCCAACCGGGGCAGCAGGTCGTCGCCCGCGCGGACCACGTCGACGGGCGGCCCACCGCGGTGGCGCACGACGTCGAGCAGGTCGAGCACCACGTGGTGGCCGTCGCCGAGCACGGCGGCGGCGACCTCCGTCAACGGGTCCTCCGGCAGGGGCACGAGGTCCTGGGCGGCGGTCACCGGGCACACAGTAGGCCCAACGGATCAACGACCGCCAACGGCAGGTGGCCGGTGGGGCGACTCCGCGCGCGGTCGCATACCAGTACCGAAGGGGCCGGTGCCAGGACCCCGAAGCCGCCGTTGCACAATGTTACCGGTGGGTTTACAAAGGGGAGAGCACGGATGTTCACCACTTGACAGAACGATGCCCATCCCAGTGAACTCGTAACCCGTATGGCCCAATCAATGACTCCACCTGGAAGGCACCAACGCCCTGCGTTGGCGGGTAGGGTCACTGGGGCGTGATCTCATGACAGCGGGGAGTCACAATGACCAACGCTGCCGGTCGACCCAACCTGTCCGTCGACGAACTCGACTCGACGGGCCACGGCAGTCTTGCGCAGCTTCTCACCACGGGACCGTTCCCCGAGGCGCTGAGAGCCGCGATCAAAGCCAGCAGGCTGAGTCTCGACCGCATCCAGCACCGGCTCGCGCTGCGCGGGGTCACGATCAGTGTCGCCACGCTGAGTTACTGGCAGTCCGGCCGACGCCGACCCGAGCGACCCGAGTCGCTGGAGGCGCTGCGCCACCTGGAGACCGTGCTCGGCGTGCCGCAGGCCGGCCTGTCGGCGCTGCTCGGCCCGCCGCGCCCGCGCGGCAGGCGGTCCCGACCGACGACGATGATGCCGATCGACGCGCTGTGGGCGCGGCGTGAGCGGGTGGCGAACCTGCTCACGAAGGTGGACACGTCGTCGGACGTGAAGCTGGGCCGGATCAGCCAGCACGACCGGATCGAGATCGCCGCGGACGGCGGTCAGCGCTCGGTGTGGGTGCGCCAGATCCTGCGCGCGGAGCAGGACGGCCCGGACCGGTGGGCGCTGGTGTTCGAGACCGAGCAGGCCAACGTGCTGCCGCAGGTGGTGAACCTGCGCAACTGCCACCTCGGCCGCGTGGTCGAGGACACCGAGGCCAACATCATGGCCGCCGAGATGATGTTCGACCGACCCCTGACCAGGGGCGAGACCATCATCATGGAGTACGAGCTGCTGTTCGCCGAGGGTCACTACCCGGCGGGCAACAACACGTTCGCCCGCAAGTTCCGGCTGCCGGTGCGCGAGTACGTGATCGAGGTGCGGTTCGACCAGTCGAACCTGCCCGCCCGCTGCCAGCAGTTCAGCGTGCCCGCGGGCGACGACACCCCGTCCCGGCGGCGCAACCTGGCCCTGGACGCGGCGGGTGGCGTGCACGCCGTGGCGCTCGGTTTCGGGCCCGGCGTGTTCGGCATCCGCTGGGAGTGGCCGAAGTAACACGTGAACAAAAGGGCCCCGGGAGCGTGCTCCCGGGGCCCTTCTCACACTCGGGCGAACCCTAGACGTAACCGTTGATCTTCAGCGAGACCGAGCGGATCGAGCCGCGGTCGGACGAGGCGCCGTCCACGACCTTGAACGTCCACGTGCCGTCCACCGGCTCGGCCAGCAGCGCGCCCAGCGGGGTGATGGGCCGCCACGTGCCGGTGAACGGCGCCAACGCGCTGGTCACCGACGAGAACGGCTGCGCCGCGGTGTCGTCGAACACGACCTGGCACAGGTTGTTGCCGGTCGCGCCGTTGCGCTGGAACACCGTGGCCGTCGCGCCGGACGGCGAGGTCAGCGTGCCGACCAGGTCGCCGACGAACGAGTGGTCGATGCCGACCGTGGTCGCGCCCGTCGTCGCGCTGCACGTGTCGCCGTCCACGGAGAACACGATCCGGGAGCCGCGGCCGATGCCGCTGACCGGGATCTCCACCGCGACGCCGGTGGCGTCGTTGTCCGGGATGGCCACGACCGGCCCGGCGTAGGCGAACGTCTTCGTGTCGCGGGACGGCTCGCCGACGTTGAGCGTGAACGTGCCCGTGGTCGGCGAGGTGGAGCCCGCGAACGTCACCCGGGCGTCCAGCCGCACGGCCGAGCCGACGCCCATCGACGCGGGCACGGTCACCTTGAACGTGTTGGTGACCGTCTGGCCGACCTCGATGTTCCCGTAGGACTTCGACCGAGGCGCGATCGTCACGCCCGCGGTGGGCGTGGTGAGCACGAGGCTGGTCGACGCGGCCGTGCCGTCACCGGAGTTGACCACCGGCACGGTGACCGTGGCCGTGGTGCCCGGCTTGAGGTACTGGCTGCCGTCGGCGTCGTTGACCACGGACGGCTTCGCCGCCTTCGCCAGCGGCTGCGGCGAGGCGCCGGTGTAGGCCAGCACCAGGTCGGCGCGCACCACGCCCGCGCCGGTCCGGTTGTCCACGCCCGCTTCGACGATGTCGATCGCGGTGGCGGTCATCGCCTCCCGCACCTCGGCGGGCGACAGGCCGGGGTTGCCGGACAGCACCAGGCCCGCGATGCCGGCCGCGTTCGGCGCGGACGCCGACGTGCCGAAGAACGGGTTGAAGCCGCTCACGCTGGTCTGCACGCCGTCCGCCGCGGTCAGGTCGGGCTTCTGCCTGACCTCCTCGCGCGGGGTGCCGTCGGGCGCGAAGAACACGCGACGCGGACCGTCCGAGGTGAACCGCTCGGGCTTCTGCGTGCCGTCGAACGCGTTCGGGAACGGGCCGCGCGGGTTGGCCGGGTCGCCCGGCTCCAGGTCGAACGGCAGCGGGTCGTTCGCCGGCGCCGCCGCCACGCTGATCGCGCCCTTGGCCGCGGAGTGGCCGCGGGTCACACCCGGCGTGGCGAACTTCTTGAGCCCGTCGGAGGAGTCCTTGAAGCGACCGCCCAGCGCGGTCAGCGCCAGGTACTTGTCCTCACCGCGGAACTTGACCACGGCCAACCGCAGGCCGAACGCGGACGCGGGCGTGTTGAGCCGCTCGTACGGGTCCTGGCTGCCGTCCTGCACGCCCTGGCTGAACGCCACCACGTTGCCCTGCGAGTTCGCCAGGTACAGGTCGTAGTCGTTGAACGACGAGGTCAGCGGGTCGGACCAGAACAGCGTCACGGGCACGTTGGCCGAGCTGTCCGACAGCGGGTTGAACACCTGCTTGGCGTCCGGCGAGGGGTTGAAGTCGTGCGCGGTGCCGGCGAACTTGCCGACGCCGACGCCGGAGTCGACGAACTGGCCCTCCCAGTGGCCCGAGGTGCCGTCGGCGACGTTGCCCTCGTTGCCGGCGGAGGAGAAGAACAGCGCGCCGTCGGCGGTGACCGCGTCCACGGCCTGCGCGATCACGCCGTCCTGGAAGGGCGACTCGTTGAAGTAGAGGATGTCGTCCACGATGACGTCGCAGCCCAGCTGGAAGCGCAGGGCGCGGATGTTGTCGGCGAAGCTCGCGTCGCCGTTGACGGCCGTGGCGAAGCCGAGGCTCGCGTTCGGCGCGATGTCGTGGAGGATCTCCAGCATCGCGGTGCCCTCGTTGCCGGAGCCCTCCTGGCCGGCCAGGACCTCGACGGCGGCGGGCAGCTCGCCGGCGGTCTGCGAGAGCCTCAGCGAGTCGACGCCGTCGGACAGCGCGCACAGCTTCACGCCCGTGCCGGTGACGCGGAAGTCGTCCCGGGCGGTGTCCGCGGCGTGCGCCCGGTCGCCCTCGCCGGTCCGGATCGCCTGCGGCGCGATCAGGGCCTCGCGGGTGCGCGCCTCGATCTCCCTGGCCTTGTCCTCCTTCGAGGGCGCCGGGTCGGCCTTGCGGTCCCGCTGGTTGAAGGTCTTGTACTCCACGGCGGTCTCGACGCGGCGGATGTCGCCGCGGGCGGACAGCTTGGCCAGCGAGCCGAGCGGCAGCTGGGCGCGGACCGTCCTGCCCTCGGTGGAGACCGAGCGGATCGCGCCGCCGGCGGCCTTCACGGCGGCCACCAGGTCGTCGGTGACCTCGAACGCGCGGATGTCCACCACGACGGTGTTTCCGCTGTGGACCTTCACGCCGGTCTGGAGGGCGGGGAGCTTGCTCAACGTGGTGGCGTTCGACCGGCGGCGCTGCTCGACGACGAGCGCGCTGTCCACTTTGGACTCGGCTTCGGTGAGTGACCGCTTGATGTCCTGCAGCGCGGCGATCTGCGCCGCGGTCTTGTCCTCGACGCCCTTGGACGCCTTCGTCGGATCGGCGGAGGCGGGCGACACCGCCCCCAAGGTCAGCAGCACGGCGGCACCCGCCGCGATCAGGGCGTTTCTTCGCAAACGGCGTTTCGGTGAGCGCACAGGCGTCTCCCCCAGATCTTGCGTGCCCCCGACGCACGCGGCCTGCGGTCGGATGTCTCCGACCGAGGGGTCAACGTATTGCGCACGGACAAGTACCGTCTGCCACCGTTCGGCCTACTTCTCAGACGGTAGATCCATCACATTTCACAGTACAAAAGCATCTGTCCACAGCTGACCGGTTCGTCCGGACAGTGCGTCGAGCAGCGCCGCGGCCTGGTTGTCGGTGAGCGAGGCGATGAAGTCGACCACCGCGCGGCCACGCGCCAGCGCCCGCACGGCGTCCGGACCGGACGGCGTCTCCCCCGTCGCGCCGACCAGGACGGACGGGTCCGTGCGCGCCAGCGCCGCGTACTCCTCGCCCGCCAGCTCGACCAGGTCGTGCAGCCGGCGCGGCAGCCGGTTCGCCTCGTGCCGGTCGGTGACCCACTGCTCCAACGCCTCGACCAGCGCCGTGAGCAGCCGCGCCTGGCCGCGCTGGTGCAGCGCGAGGTCGGGGCGCAGCAGCACGAACCGCCGGTGCACGAACTTCAGCACCTGCACCTCGTGCCACTGAGGCACCGCCAGCACCACGTGCCCCGACCTGGTCGTGGGCTCCTCGACCACGCCGACCGAGTCGACCAGGCGGCGCGTCCAGCGGGCGGAGAACCCGGCCACCGCCTGCTCCGCCTCCACCGAGCCGTCGAACGGGACCGCCAGCAGGCCGTCCACCAGCTCGGCGCGCACCTTGGCCACCGCGTGCGCGAACGCGTCGTCGTGCACCGCCCACGAGTCCTTGGCGTGCAGGCGGCGGCGCAGCGCCTCCAGCGAACGGCCCGGTCGGCGTTCCTGGGCGGCGAGGTCGGCCGCGGTCAGGCCCGCCAGCTCCACGGCGTGCTCCAGCCAGGTGTTCAGCTCCGTCGAGACGGCGGCGTGCTGGAGCACGCCCACGCGGTGGAAGTCCTCCAGGTCGTGGATGGCGTAGGCGATGTCGTCGGCGGTGTCCATGACCGACGCCTCGACCGTCTGCTGCCACGGCTCCACCCTGGCCGTGTAGAACGCGCGGGACTGCTCGACGTCGTCCAGCTCGGTGACGTAGGCGGAGAACTTGCTCGACCCGGTGCCCGGCCCGTCGGTCGGTTCGGCGGCGCCGCGCGGCGGGGCGGGGAGGTCCCTCGGGTGCGGCTTCGGGTAGGACAGGCGTGTCCACGGGTACTTCAGCATCGCCGCGCGCACCGCCACCGTCAGGTCGAGCCCGACCGCCGCGGGTCCGCGCACGTCGGTCGTCGTGACGATGCGGAACGACTGGGCGTTGCCCTCGAAGCCGTCCGACAACCCGAACCGGTGCCGGGCCAGCCGGTCGAGGACCTGCTCGCCGAGGTGCCCGAACGGCGGGTGCCCCAGGTCGTGCGCCAGCGAGGCGGCCTCCACCACGTCCGGGTCGCAGCCGCCGAGCTTGTCCAGCAGGTTGGCGATGTCGGGCCGGGTGTTGAGGCGCTCGGCGATGGCGCGGGCGGCCTGGGCCACCTTCAGGCTGTGCGTGAGGCGGTTGTGCACCAGCAAGCCGGAGCCGGTCGAGCTGACGACCTGCGTGACGCCGCCGAGCCGGGCGAAGAACGGCGAGCTGGCGACGCGGTCGCGGTCGACGCGGAACGGGCTCGTGGCCAGGTCCGCCTGGACGGCGGCGGAGTTCCCGCCGGAGCGGCGCTGCGTTCGGGGGTCGGGCTCATGGTGCATGGTCGAAAAATAGTCGCACCCGCGCGGCACGGCGCGTGACCGGTAGCGGCCAGCGCCCGCCGCGCCCGGACGCGCTGCGCCATCTTGGGCGCCATGGGTGGATTCGCACACATGCAGGTCGACGGCGTGGAACCCGCGCTGCACCGCCTCACCGGCGCCGGCGAGACCCTGGCCGCCACCTGGCGGGACGGGCAGTCCGGGCTGGTCGCGGGTGAGGCGGGCATCGGCGCGGACCCGTTGGGACAGGCGTTCCGCGCCGTCTACGACGCCGACGCGGCCAAGGTGCGCCAGGTCGCGGGCCTCGTGCCGGAGCTGCTGCTGACCGACGGCCGGGTCGGTCACGACGCCGTGGTCGACTACCTCGCCGCCGACGTGCGCTCCAGGGGCGCGTTCCCGGGTGGTGGCTGAGGTGGCCATCCCCGAACCGACCTCCGAGCTGTGGACGCGGGCGAAGGCCATGGGCGCCACCTGGCCCCTGTCGAACGAGGAGACCGCGCACGCGCTGGCCGACAGCTGGCGGCGCACCGGCGCCGAGTACGGCAAGGCCGCCGAGCACAGCCTGAACTCCGTGAACGCCGACTGGCCCGACGAGGCGGGTGCCGTGTTCACCGGCCTGGTCCAGCACCACCTCCAGCGAGCCGGCACGACCGCCGCCGACATGGCCGAGCTCGCCCGCCGTGCCGACATCTTCGGCAACGAGGTCGCCACCGCCAAGGACGCCATCGTCAAGCTCCTCGACGCCAACGCCGAGCGGTACGCGGACATCACCGGCATCGGGGAGGACCTCCAGCGCAACGCGTTCGCCCAACAACTCGCGGCCGAGGCCACCAAGCTCGTGAACGACGCCGCCGGACGCATCACCGGAGGCCCGCCGGTCGGCCAGGTCCCCGGCCCGCCGCCGGGCGCGACCCCGCAGGAGGTCCACACCTGGTGGCTGTCCCTGGGCCAGGGCGAGCGCGAGGACGTCGTGCGGAACAACCCCGACCTGGTCCGCAACCTCGACGGCATCCCCGCCGAGGTCCGCGACCAGGCCAACCGCGCCGTGCTCGACCGGGAGATCGCCGCGCTGCGCGCCGAACGGGACCGGCTCGCGGCCCTGCACGACGAACGGCTCCGGATGGCGGACGAGTTCTCCAACAACCCGGGCCTGTGGGAGCAGGAGCGCGAACGCCTCATCCAGCTGGACGAGCAGATCGCCGTGCTGGAGCGCTTCCGGCCGGGCGGCGACCTCGCCGCGGCCGACCCCGAGCACCCCGAGAACCGGTACTACCTGCTCGGCCTCGACACCGCGGACGACGGCAAGATCATCGTGTCCTACGGCAACCCCGACACGGCGCGCAACATCGCGACCTACGTGCCCGGCACCTACGCCGAGCTCGGCCAGGCCGGCGGTGACATCGACCGGGCGAGGCGGCTGGCCCTCGACGCGGGCGAGGGATCCGCCGACATCGCGTGGGTCGGCTACGACGCGCCCGACAGCATCATCCCCGAGGCCGGGAGGTCGATCTACGCGGACAACGCCGAACTGGCACTCGACCGGTTCCAGGACGGCCTTCGTGCGACGGACACCCAGGACCGGGCGCACCTCACCGTCGTGGGTCACAGCTACGGCACGACGGTCGTCGGCCAGACGGCGCGCGACCACGGCCTCAACGCCGACGACGTGGTGCTGGTGTCGAGCCCCGGCGCGGGCGTCCACCACGTCAGCGAACTCGGGCTCGACGGGGTCGACCCGGCGCACGTGGGCGAGCGCGTGCACGCCACCACGTCCCCGGATGATCCGATCAACTACACGAACCCCGAGATCGCCACGATGCCGGCAACACCCTGGAACCCCGAACCACCGACGTTCGACCCGTTCCACGGCCGCACCCCGATCGATCCGCCGTTCGGCGCTCGGGTCTTCGAATCACCCGCCGGTTGGGAGGAACCCCACAGCGCGCCGTTCGAACCGGGCCACCCCGCGGTGGACGAGATCGGCGACATCATCGCCGGAGAACGCTGAAACGCCTCAAGGGGGCGCTCGAGATGAGCGCCCCCTTGAGGGAATGATTGTTCGGCGGCGTCCTACTCTCCCACACCCTCACGAGTGCAGTACCATCGGCGCTGGAAGGCTTAACTACCGGGTTCGGAATGGGACCGGGTGTT
>NZ_JBVJVK010000062.1:0-47266 GCF_055603705.1 Actinosynnema sp. NPDC037264
ACGGCGGCGACTCACCCCTCCTCACGACCGAACATGATCCACATCAGGCTGGCCCGCCGCCACCGCAGTGATCATTTTGTTAGGACCTCTTAGCCCACCCCGGACAGCCGGACCGCAGCCACCCCCGACAGCCGGCACCGCTGCCACCGCACACGGCCACACCGTCGCAGGCCCGGCCCAGCCACCAGCGCAGCCCCACCCAGCCGGCCTGGACAGTCGCCATGCCTGGCCCGCACTTCCGGCGCCCGGCGCATCCACGCGCCTCTTTCGCGCGCCCGCACACCAAGTCGAGCGGCTCTCCGTCCGCCCCTTCGCCACTACCCCGCCGCCCCTCCCTCGCGGCCCATGGCCACCCCCTCGCCGGCTCCATCTTCGGCACGCACTGCGCATCCCTTGCGCCGAAAGGAAATGACATGACCGACAACACCGCCACCGACACCACCAACGCCACTCCTACCGCCACCACTACCCGAGTCGTCCTCGTCACCGGCGGCAGTGGGGGGATCGGGCGGGCGGTCGCCGAGCGGCTCGTCGCCGACGGTTTCGCGGTGGGCGTGCACTACGCCGGCAACAAAGGCAGGGCCGAGGCGATCGTCGCCGACATCACCGCTCGCGGCGGGCAGGCCATCGCGGTCGGTGGGGATGTCGCCGACGAGCACGACATGAGCGCCGCCTTCGACGCCGTCGAGGCCGCGTTCGGCGGCGTCGACGTGGTCGTGAACACCGCCGGGACCATGGTCCTGGCGCCGATCGCCGAACTGGACCTGGACGACCTGGACCGCGTGCACCGCACCAACGTCCGCGGCACGTTCGTCGTGTCACAGCAGGCCGCCCGCCGCCTCCGCCGGGGCGGCGCGATCGTCAACTTCTCCACCTCGGTCACCCGCACCCAGCTGCCCACCTACGGCGCCTACGTCGCGAGCAAGGCCGCCGTCGAGAGCATCACCCTGATCCTCGCCCGCGAACTGCGCGGCAAGGACATCACCGTCAACGCGGTCGCACCCGGCCCCACCGCGACCCCGTTGTTCCTGCGGGGCAAGGACGACGACCTGATCGCCAACTTCGCCAAGGCCACCCCGCTCGAACGGCTCGGCCGGCCCGAGGACATCGCCGACGCGGTCTCGTTCCTCGCCGGCCCCGCCCGCTGGGTCAACGGCCAGGTCCTCTTCGCCAACGGCGGCCTCGCCTGATCACCACACCTCCGTCCACACCGGAAGGAACCGCCATGAGCAACGTCATCGTCATCACCGGCGCGTCCAGCGGCTTCGGCGCCCTCACCGCCCGTGCCCTCGCCGACACCGGCGACACCGTCTACGCCGGGATGCGCGAGACCACCGGCCGCAACGCGCCCCGGGTCCGAGCCGCCGCCGACTACGCCCGGCAGCACGGCGTCGACCTCCGCGCGATCGAGCTCGACGTGAACTCGCAGGAGTCCGTCGACGCCGCCATCGCCCGGATCGAGGCCGAGCACGGCCGCGTCGACGTCCTCGTCCACAACGCCGGCCACCTGGCCACCGGGCCCACCGAGGCGTTCACCCCCGACCAGCTGGCCGAGCTGTACGACGTGAACGTGCTGAGCACCCAGCGGGTCAACCGCGCCGTGCTGCCCGGCATGCGCCACCGCGGCCACGGCCTGGTGATCTGGGTGTCCAGCTCCAGCGTCAAGGGCGGCACCCCGCCGTACCTCGCGCCGTACTTCGCGGCCAAGGCGGGCATGGACTCGCTCGCGGTGAGCTACGCGGGCGAACTCGCCCGCTGGGGCGTCGAGACGTCCATCGTCGTGCCCGGCTCGTTCACCTCGGGCACCAACCACTTCGCCCACTCCGGCCGCCCGGCCGACACCGCCGTGGAGGCCGAGTACGGGACGAGGTACGCCGGGCTGGTCGAGCAGGTCGCCGACAAGCTCGCCGCCCTCGCGCCCGAAGACGCCGACGCCTCGCTCGTCGCCGACGAGATCGCCCGGATCGTCGCCCTCCCTCGCGGCGAACGCCCCTTCCGGGTGCACGTCGACCCGGCTGACGACGGCTCCGAAGAGGTCTCCGAGGTCGCCGACCGCGTCCGCCGCGACTTCCTCACCCGCATCGACCTGGACGACCTGCTCACCGTCCAGCCGGCCGGGTAGCCGACAGCTCGTCAGGGCCGATTGTGCAAGCTGCGCCGGGGCACACGTCCGAGAGTTGAACTCGGTCGACACTGAAGCTATAGAGGTTATTGGGCAAGATCGGCCGACCGGGGCCGGGCTTCCAGGACGTCGCGCAGCGGCACGGTCGGCCGTCCGATCAGACCGGCGAGCGCGGGGTCGACCCGGGCGAACTCGCCTTGACGACTCGCCGCGAACATCCCCACCAGCAAGTCCGCGACGTGCTCGGGCAGACCGTGGGTGACGAGCCCGGCCCGGTAGTCGTCGTCCGGCACGACGACCCGGCGGATCGGCCGGCCCGTCGCCTCCGACGCGATCGCCGCGACCTCTGCCAGGTCCACCGCCACCGGACCGGTGAGGGCCGGCGTCACGCCGTCGAAGACGTCCTCGGTCAACGCGAGCGCCGCCGCCTCGGCCAGGTCGTCGTGGGACGTCCAGGACACCGGGCCGTCCTCCGGCGCGGCCAGCTCACCCGTCTCCGCCGCGCCACCGAGCAGCATGGCCACGGTCGACGCGTAGAAACCGTTGCGCAGCGACGTGAAAGCGAGGCCCGACTCCCGCAGCACCACCTCCGTGGCGGCGTGGTCGACCATCGGCGCGAAGGGCGACGACGGGTTCGAGCCCACGTGGCTGGTGTAGACGACGCGCTCGGCCCCGGCCTTGCCGGCGGCGTTGATCGCGGTCTCGTGCAGGCGCACCGCCGTCTCGCCGCTGTTGTCCACCGACACGACCAACACCCGTGACGCGCCCTCGAACGCGTGCGCCAGGCTCCCCTCGTCCGCGAAGTCGCCCTGCCTGACCCGAACGCCCCGCTCCGCCAGCCCGCGAGCCCGCTCCGCCTCGCGGACGCACACACCGATCCGGTCCGGCCCGACCCGGCGCAGCAGCCGTTCCACCACCGCTCGACCGAGCTTCCCGTTGGCACCACTGACGATGATCATGCGACCAACCCTGCCCGCGACGCCGCCGTGCCGGAAGGATCAGCCGGCACCGGGTTGTTACCCTCAGGGACATACCGATCGGAGGTAGGTGGGCTTGGAGTCACGTCCCCTGCGCTACTTCGTCGCCGTCGCCGAAGAGCTCAACTTCACGCGCGCGGCCGAGCGGCTGGGCATCTCGGCCCCTCCCCTGTCGCGCACGATCCGCAAGCTGGAAGCGGAGTTGGGTGTCACGCTGTTCGAGCGGACCACCCACAGCGTCGCGCTGACGGCCGCGGGCTCCGTCCTCCTCGACCAGGCCCGGATCGCCCTCGACGCGCTGCAGGCGGCCGGCCGGCGAGCACAACGCGCCGCGGAGCCGAAGCTCGTCCTGGCGGTCAAGGCCGACAGCGACGCGGGGCTGCTGGAGGCCATCCTCGCCGGGTACGCGGCCGACCCGGCGTCGTCCTTGCCGGTCGCGGTCCGCCTGTGCCGGTGGGGCGAGCAACCCGGACTCCTGCGCCAAGGAGAGGCCGACGCCGCCCTGATCTACGAGCCGTTCGACCGCACCGGCCTCGACGCCGAGACCGTGGCCGTCGAGCGGCACGTCGCCGCCGTCCCGACCGACCACCCGCTCGCGGCACGCGGGCACGCCACCCTCGCCGAGCTCGGGCTGCCCGTCGACGACGCCACGCGCCTGGACCAGCTCCACCACTACCTCGACGGGATCGTCGCCCGGCACGACGTCCGCGACCTGCCCCAACTGCTCAAGCTGGTCGAACTGGGCGAGCTGGTCACCCTGCTGCCCGAGTCCGTGATCGACCGCTACCCGCGACCGGGGATCGCCTACCTCGACGTGCCGGACGCGCCGCCCGCGACCCTCTCGATCGCCTGGCCCCAGCAGTCCCGCTCGACGGCCACCGCGGCACTCGTCCGCGCGGCCACCCGGTGACGACTCGCCGACCGCCAGGAACCGGACGGGCGTTTCGACCGACCACTGTGGTGAACCGGAACCGGGGAGGTCACCGTGGAACGTCGTGCGTTCTTGCGCGCGTCGGCGCTGTCCGTCGGCACGATGGGAGCAGTGGGGACGATGTCGGGTGGTGCGGCCACCGCGTCGGCGGCGACGCCGCTGCGGGTGCAGGTGCTGCTGTTCGACGGGGTGGAGGAGCAGGACTTCATCGCACCGGTGGAGGTGCTGGGCCTCGCCGGGCGGATGAGCGGCGGCGCGTTGACGACGACCTTGGTGACCACCGGTCGTCCCGGCACGGTCACCTGCACGTACGGCACCAAGGTCCAGGTGGCCGCGGGCTGGTCGCCTGAGCAGGCGGACGTGCTGGTCGTGCCCGGTGGCGGGTACGCCGACAAGACCGGGCCCGGGGTCAACCGGCTCATCGCCGACCAGGGCTTCCTGCGCCGCCTGGCCGCCGCCGACCTGCTGCGGGTCGGCATCTGCACCGGGACGATGGTGCTGTCCGCCGCGGGGTTGACCAAGGGCCGCAACGCGACCACGCACACCGGCGCGAAAGCCGACCTGGCCGCGCAGGGAGCCACCGTCGTCAACGCCCGCGTGGTGGACGACGGCGACCTGATCACAGGCGGCGGCATCACCTCCGGGCTGGACGTGGCGCTGTGGCTGGCGGAGCGGTTCCTCGGCGCGAAGCTCGCCCAGCGGGTGGAGACGGTCCTGGAGCACGAACGGCGCGGCACGGTCTGGCGCGGCTGAGCGCCTCGACCGGCGGTTGCCGGGAACCGAACGCCCCGTGCCGACGACCTCTACGTCCGGGAGCCGACTTGGCCACCTACCTGCGTCCGATCGGGCGGTGACGGCAGTGCTCGACCACCCCGGCTTACCGGTGCACGACCACATCACCGACGCGGTGAAGACGCCGTCGCTCGTGCGGTTGTCCCCCGGCATCGTGCTGATCCGCTTCGAGACGTTGAAGGTTTACGCCGCTCTGGGCGCGGTCCGGCACCTCCTCGACACCGGGGTGGTCCACAGAGGACAGACCCTGGTCGACAGCTCCAGCGGCATCTACGCGCTGGCGCTGGCGATGGCCTGCCACCGGCACGGGTTGCGCTGCCACATCGTCGCCTCCACCACCGTGGACGACACCATCCGCGCCCAGCTGGAGATCCTCGGCGTCACCGTGGACCAGATGCCGCCGTCGGACGACCTGCGGCTGGACCAGAACCGCCGGGTCGCCCGGGTCCGCGAACTGCTGGCCCGCGACCCGGACCTGCACTGGATGCGGCAGTACCACGACCCCGTCCACCACCTGGGGTACGCCGAACTGGCCGAGCACCTGCGGCGCGCCCTGCCGGCCGAGGCGCTGACGGTGGTGGGCAGCGTCGGCACCGGCGCGTCCAGCGGCGGGCTGACCCGGTCGTTGCGGCGGCACGACCCGGAGGTGCGGCTGGTCGGCGTGCAACCGTTCGGCAGCGTCACGTTCGGCAGCGAGCGGTTCACCGACCCCGACGCCATCATCGCGGGCATCGGCAGCGCCATCCCGTTCGGCAACGTGCACCACGAGCTGTACGACCGCGTGCACTGGTTGGACTTCCAGCACGCCATGGCCGCCACTGTCGGGCTGCTGCGCGAGCACGCCGTGTTCGCGGGCCTGTCCACCGGCGCCGCGCACCTCGCCGCGCGCTGGGAAGCCGAACGCGACCCCGGCCGCACGCACCTCGTCATCGGCGCGGACACCGGCCACCGGTACGCGGCCCGCGTCTTCGCCCGTCACCGCGAAGCCCTCGACCCGGCGCTGCTGGCGCCGGTGGAGATCGCCTCGCTCGACGACCTGGCACCGCCGTGGGCCGCGATGGACTGGGCGCGCCGGGCCCACGGTCCGCGGGTGCCCGCGCAGGAACGCCGGAAGGACCCCGTGCCGTGACGATCGCGCTGCTGGAAGCCCTCACCTTCGGCCTCGGCAGGCTCGCCGACGCCGCCGGGGACGCGGGCCACGACCTGTGCCTGCTCACCGGCGACCGGTCGATCTACACCCACGAACTCCGCACCCTCGGCCCGGACCGGGTGCGCGTCGTCGACATCGACACCGCGGACGTGACGGCGTGCGAGGCGGCCCTGCGCGCGATACCGGACCTGGCCGGGTTGATCAGCTCCACCGACACGTGGGCCGTGCCGGGGGCGGAACTGGCGCGGCGACTGGGTCTGCCGGGACCCGACGTGGACGCGGTGCGCGTGCTGCGGGACAAGGGCGCGGTCCGCGCGTTGCTGCACGAGCACGGGCTCAGCCGCGGCGGGCCGGTCGACCCGACGTCGGACGACGGGTTCCCGTTGGTGGTCAAGGATTCCGCGGGCACGTCGTCGCGCGCCGTGTGGCTGGTGCGCACCCGCGCCGAACTGGACGACGCGTTGCGCGAAGCCGAACGCACACCGCTCAAGGGCAGGCTGATCGCCGAACCGTACTTCGCCGGGCCGCTCTACAGCGCCGAGACCGTCACGTGGGCCGGCCGCACGCGGCTGCTGGGCGTGTTCAGCCGCCAGCTCTCGCCCGAACCGGTGCGACGGGAGGAAGCCGCCGCGTTCCCGGTCGCGTTCCCCGCCGCCGACCTCGCCGAGCTCGGCCGGTGGATCGCCCGGGTGCTGGCCGTCGCCGGCCACGAACGCGGGTTCGCGCACACCGAGTTCGTGCTCACCGCCGACGGGCCCGAGGTGGTCGAGGTCAACGCGCGGATCGGCGGCGCGCTCGTCGGCGAGGCGCTGTGCCGGTCGCTGGACGTCAACGTCTACGACGCGATGGTCTCGATGGCGCTGGCGGTGGAACCGGCGTTGCTGACCGAGCCGCTCAAGCCCGGCACCGGGGTCGCGTTCGTCCTGGCCTACCCCGCGCGGGCGGGTGTCCTCAGTGGCTGGTCCGGGCTCGACCGGGTGACCGGCCTGCCCGGCTCGCCCGAGTGGTACCCGACCGCGAGTCCCGGTGACGTGGTCGAGCACCTGACCGACCAGCGCTCGTGCACCGGGATCGTGCTCGCCGAGGGCCCGACCGCCGAACTCGCCCTGCACCGCGCGCTGGCCGCCGCGGGCGCGATCACGCCCATCGTGTCCACCGCTCAGGCAGCACGCCGGTGAGCCGCGCGCTGGCCGCCGCGGGCGCGATCACGCCCGTCATGTCGAACGATCAGGCGGCACGCCGGTGAGCCGTGGGCCTCAGGCCGCCCCGGCCCCGCTTCCCCGCGCGCGGCGGCCGGTCGTCTTCCGACTCGTCCGAGCCGTCGTGCTCGTCGTGCTCGTGCTTGGCCGGTGTGCCGGGCGTCGGCTGGTCGCGGTGCGCGCGGTGGACCAGGAACAGCAGCACCAGACCGGCCAGGACCGGCACGTGCGTCAGCACGCGGGCCGCGGTCGTGGCGCCGGTGAGCAGGTCGTGCGCGGAGAACGCGGCGAGCACCGCGACGAAACCGCCGAGCGTGGGCAGCAGCCCGGCGGCGCGGTGCGCGTGCACGGCGGCGACGAGCAAGCCGATGCCCAGCGCCAGGTTCCACGCCGCGCCCTCGTTGAACAGGTGCCCGGAGATGCCGTGCGCGGGCGGCGACGTGGCGCCCGCGAGCAGTTGCGCCAGCGCCAGCCACAACTGGACGATCGCGACCGCGGCCAGCGCCAGGCGCGGTGTCAGGGCGACGTGGCGCGGCGGCGCGTCCGCCAGCACGGCGGCGACCAGGTCCGGCGCGGGCTGCGCCGGGCGCACCCGGATCGCCCTGGTCAACGCCTGCGCCCGGACCAGCCACGTCGAGCAGTCCGCGCACTGCTCGACGTGCGCGTCCACTTCGGCGGCGGGCGCGGGCTCGGCTTCGCCGTCGAGGCGCGCGGACAACACTTCACGGCAGGTTCGGCAGTCCACGCCCCAGTAGTCGCTCCATTCGGCGCACGAGTTCCCGACTTTCTGTGGTTACGATTCGAAGTCGTGACCTCCCCCAACGTGACCAACCCCGACGACGAGGTGACGCGCTGGGCGTTGCGGGCCCGTGCCGGCGACCGGGACGCGCTGGAGCGGTTCGTGCGGGCGACGCAACGGGACGTATGGCGGTTCATCGCCCACCTCGCCGACGTCGGCGTGGCCGACGACCTCGCCCAGGAGACCTACGCGCGCGCCCTGGTGAGCCTGCGCCGGTTCGCCGGGCGTTCGTCGGCCCGCACCTGGCTGCTGTCGATCGCCCGCCGGGTGGTGGTCGACCAGGTCCGGATGGCGCGGTCACGGCCGCGGCTGTCGCCCGGCGCGGACTGGGAGCGCGAGGCGGACCGGCGGCCGGTCGGGTCCGGCTTCGAGGACACCGTCGAGCTGAACCTCCTGCTGGACGCGCTCGACCCGGATCGCCGCGAGGCCTTGGTGCTCACGCAGGTGCTGGGACTGTCCTACGCGGAGGCGGCCGAGATCGCGGGCTGCCCGGTGGGCACGATCCGGTCCCGCGTCGCGCGGGCGCGTGACGACCTGCTGCGCGCGACCGGCCGGTCCGGCGCCACCGAGGTCGGCTGAGCGTCCGTGCGACCCGACGTCCGGTCCGGCCGGCCGCTGGTGCGCGACGCGGCGTTCCTGCGGTTGTGGATCGGGACCACGGCGTCCGGGTTGGCCACGTGGGCGTTGCCGTTCGTGCTCGGGTTCGCCGTGCTGGAGCGGTCGATGACCGCGGTGGAGCTGGGGATCGTGCTGGCCGCCCGGACCGCCGGGTTCCTGGTCGCGGTGCCGGTCGCCGGTGTGCTGGCCGATCGGCACTCCCGGCGTCGGGTGGTGTGGTGGGCGGGACTGGTCGCCGCGGTCGCCTCGCCGGTCATCGCGGTCGGGTTGGGACGGTCGGTCGTGGTGATGGCCGTGGCGGCGGCCGTGGTCGGCGCGGGGCAGGGCGCGTGCCGACCGGCGTTCCAGGCGCTCACGGCGGAAGTCGTCGCCCCCGACCGGCGGCGGCGGGCGAACGCGGCGATGACGTTGGCGGTGCGGGTCACCACGTTGGTCGCGCCGGGCCTGACGGCGTTGCTGGCGCTGGTGGTCGACACACCGGCGTTGATCGTCGCGACGGCGGTGCTGTGGTTGGGCGCGGCGGTGATCCCTCCTGCCGGCGGAGTCGTCGTCCCGGTGGCCCGTCGACGTTTCGCGGTCGAGTTCTTCGAGGGGGTCCGCGAGGCGCGGCGGCACCCGTGGTTCGTCGCGGGTCTGGGCGCGTTGACCGCGGTGATCGCCACGGGCTACTCGGCGACGGGTGTCGTGCTGCCCCTGGTGAGTCGCGACCGGTACGGCACGGGTGCGGTGCTCGCCGCCGCCATGACCGCGTACACGGTGGGCGCCTTGGGTGGCGCGATCATCGCCGGACGGTGGGGTTCCCGGGCGCAGGGCTGGACCGCGTTGGCGGGGTTGGCGTGCTACGGGTTCGTGCCGTTGAGCCTGTTGCTGCCGGTGCACGCGGTGGTCGTCATCGCCGCGTACGTGGTGGCGGGGGTGGGGATCGAGCTGTTCAACGTGCCGTGGTTCACCGCCGCGCAGCGCGAGGTCGAGCCCTCGGCCCTGGCCAGGGTGTCGTCCTTGGACTTCCTGCTGTCCTACGGTCTCGCGCCGGTCGGCCTGGCCCTGATCGCACCGGCGATCGACGGGTTCGGCGCGGGCGTCGTCCTCGCCGTGTGCGCGGTGGTCTGCTTCGCCGCGCCGGCCGCCGCCGCGCTCGTGCCGTCCGCGCGCGACTTCCGCTGACTCACGACGCCCGCAGCTCGTCGCGCAGCGTGCGGGCGACGTGCGCCATCAACGCCTCCGCCCCGGGCTGCACCACGGCGGGCACGCGCGACTCGGTGAGCGCGGCGACGGCGAACGCCCGGCCGTCGGCGTGCTCGACCACGCCGACCTCGTGCCGCAGGTTGAGCAGCGTGCCGGTCTTGGACGACCACCGTGACGCGTCGGAGCTGAAGTCGGGTGCGAGCCGGTGGCGCAACGCGTTGTCCCCCATCAGTTCCCGGACCCGTCCGGCGACGGCGGGCCGGATCGTGGTCGGCCGCCACACGCCGTGCAGGAGGTCGACGAACGCGCGGGCGGAACCGGCGTTCGCGCGGCTGATGTCCAGCTGCGTCACCGGGTGCCCGCGCCCCTCGGTCGCGGCCGCGATGGCCAGCGAGTGGGCGAGGTGGCCCTCCGCCGGGGTGAACCGCTCGGCGGGCGTGTCGACGAGGTCGCGCATGAGGTGGCGCACGGCGATGCCGTCGTGGCCGAGCCGGCGCAGCTCGGCGGCGACCGCGTGGGGCGGGGTCAGCGCGAAGAGGGCGTCGGCGGCGGTGCTGTCGCTGATCGCGATGCTCAGGTAGAGCAGGTCGTCCAGCGCGATCGTGGCGGGGTGGCGGAACTTGGGCAGCCCGATCGGGCCTGGCGCGGCGACCCGGTCCGGTGGCACCACGACCGGGGTGGCGGCGTTGAGCTCGCCCCGGTCGACGCGTTCCAGCGTGGCGATCGCGAGCGGCACCTTGACCAGCGACGCGACCGGGTACTCCACCTCGGCGTCGAGGCCCAGCTCGTCGCCGGTGTCGAGGTCTCGCACGAGGAACGAGCCGCGCAGGCCGGCGTCCTCCAGCACTTCCCGCGCCGCACGCAGGACCTTGGTCGTCCCCATCGTCACGCTCCTGCGGCCGGGACGCCGAGGCAGTGCCCGATCGCGGCGGGCGGCAGGTCGCGGATCCGGCGGGCGTCCTCGCGCAGCCCGGCCGCGACGTCGTAGCCGCGGGCGAGGTCCAGCTCGCCGACCGGCCGCCAGTGCAGCCCGAGCTCGTGGGCCTGGCCCGGTGAGCAGAGCAGGAGGTCGGTGGAGCCGAGCACGTCGGCGGTGGCCGCGACCAGCGAGGCCGCCACGACCACCTGGGCGGGTTGCAGGCCGACGGCGTCGCGCAGGCGCGTGAGGCGGTCGCGGACGTGCGGCACGTCGTCCTCCGGCTGGAGCCGGATCCGCCGCCGGCGGGCGTTGCGCTCGGCTCGGCCGGCGCGCAGGGTCTCCACGTAGACCGCCGGGACGGGGCCGGGGTCGGCGTGACCGGCGAGGCCGAGCGGCACCCGCCAGGCGCCCTCGTCGGGCGGCACGGCGACCAGCGCGGCCCGGACGTCCAGCGTGCGGGCCAGCTCCGCGCGTTCGGCCGGACCGGCCGGGCGCGGGTCCAGGTCCAGGTCGTGGCGGCGGGCGTCGGCGACGAGCCGGGCCAGCGGGCGCGGCGCGCACACCTCGGGCACGGCCAGCCGGAAGGGGCGCAGCTTGGCGCGCTCGGCGTCGTGCTCCATCGCCTCGGCGAGGTCGACCAACCGCCGCGCGGAGGGCAGCATCTCCCGACCGAACGGCGTCAGCGCCACGCTCCGCGAGGTCCGGGTGAACAGCCGGGCGCCGAAGTGCCTCTCGAGCGCCGCCACGCGCCGGCTGGCCACGGACTGCGGTATCCGCGCCGCCGCGGCGCCGACGGTGAAGCTGCCGTGCCCGCTCACGGCCACGAACGCCTTGCACGCCTCGACCACGTCCACGAGCCGCGACTATGCCAGATCGGCATCGATGCCCGCCTCGGTGTCTTGGACAGCATCCACGACCGCCTGTGAAGCTCGACGGCGTGACACCGCCGTACCGAACCGTCAGCCGCCGTGCGTTCCTGGGCGCGGCGGCGCTGCTCCCGCTGGCCGGCTGCGCGCGGGAACCGGCGCCGCCGTCCGCGCCCTCCTCCGCGCCGGTCGGCACGTCCGCCGCCTCCCCCACTCCTTCCGCCGTGCCGCACGATCACCTGATCGGGCTGGAACGGGAGTTCGACGCACGACTGGGCGTGTACGCCGTGGCCACGGGCACCGGGGCGACCCTGGCGTACCGGGCGGACGAGCGGTTCGCGTTCTGCTCGACGTTCAAAGGGCTGGCGGCGGCCGCGGTCCTGCACCGCAACCCGCCGTCCCACCTGGACACTGTCGTCATGTACACCGAGGACGACCTGATGGCGAGTTCCACCATCACCCGGCAGCACGTGGCCACCGGCCTGACCCTCCGCCAGGTCTGCGACGCGGCGGTCCGCCACAGCGACGGCACGGCGGGCAACCTGCTGCTGCGCGAGCTGGGCGGCCCGGCCGGGCTGACCGCCTACCTGCGCACCCTCGGCGACACCGTCACGCGATCGGACCGGTTCGAGCCGCACCTCACGACCGCCGTGCCGGGAGACCCCCGCGACACGACCTCGCCCCGCGCCATCGGCGCCGACTACCAGCGGATCGTGCTCGGCGACGCCCTCGGGCCCGACCAGCGCGCGTTCCTCCGCGACCTGCTCGAGCGCAACGCCACCAAGGCCGGCGCGCACCGCGTCCGCGCCGGCGTGCCGCAGGGGTGGGCGGTGGCCGACAAGACCGGCACCGGCGATTACGGCACGGTCAACGACATCGCCGTGGTGTGGCCGCCGGACGCCGCGCCGCTCGTGGTCTCGATCATGTCCAGCAAGGCGACCGCGGACGCCGGGTACGACCAGGCGCTGGTCGCGAAGGCCGCCGCCTACGCCGTGGACTCGTTGACCTGATGCGACGCGTCGTGATCGGTCTGCTGCTGGCGCTGCTGGCGGCCGTGGCCTCGGTGGGCGCGCTCGGCGCGACCGGCCGGGTCGTCCTGGTCCACCACCCGGTCACCGGACGCCCGGTGGCGATCGTGGAGGAGGTGCCGGGCCCGGAGACCGGGCAGGTCTGCCCGCTGGACGCGCGGTACGTCGACGAACGGCCCGACGGCCTGCGCCCGGACGTGCTGGAGGCGTGGCGCCGGTTGCGGGCCGCCGCCGGCGCGCAGGGCGTCGGGCTGTGCCTGAACGACGGCAAGCGGAGCACCGGCCAGCAGCGGCGGGAGTTCGAGGACGCCGTGCGGCGGTTCGGCACCGCGGAGCTCGCCGCGCGGTACGTCCTGCCGCCGGAGAAGTCCATGCACGTCAAGGGGATCGCGGTGGACGTGCAGCCGCTCGAGTCGGCCGCCTGGGTCGAGCGCAACGGGTCCGCGTTCGGCTGGTGCCGCCGCTACCTCAACGAGGAGTGGCACTTCGAGCACGACCCCGCGTACGCGACCGCCGGCTGCCCGCCCATGCTGCCCAGCGCGAGCGGCTCCTGAACGCTCAGGCCCACGGGATCGTGGCCTGGAGCACCGCCTCGGTCAGCGCCCGCGTGCGCAGGTGCGTGACCTGCTGGTACTCCGGGTCGGCGACCATGCGGCCGAACGCCGCGCGGTCGGGGTAGCGGACGATCACCACGGCGTCCCAGCTCTGCCCGTCCTCGGCCACCAGCGCGGTGGAGCCCGCGCCCGCGTAGAGGACCTCCGCGCCGTAGCGGGGCAGGAACGTCTTGCGCAGGTGCCGCGCGTACTCCTCGTACGACGCCACACCGCCCTCGGCGAACCGCAGCAGGTTCAGCATGACGACCGGACCGCCGGGGTCCTCGGCCAGCAGTCGCTTCAGGTCGGCGCCACGCGGGTCCACAGCCATGCCGACAGCATGGACGCACGCGATCACGTCCGCATCGGTGAGTCCACCTGCCGCACCGGTCCAGAGGTGATGACCTCAGAGGGCGATGACCACCTTGACGTCGTCCGGCCGGGAGTCGAACGCGTCGGCGAACCTCTCCAGCGGCACGCGGCGGCTGATCAGGCCGTCAAGCCAGTCCCGGTCGGCCTTCGCCAACGCGTCGGCCGCCTGGCGGTAGTGGCGCAGGTTGGCGTTGACCGAGCCGACCACGACGTCGTTCTCCAGCACCATCACCCGGTTCGCGCCCGCGACGTCCACGTCCACCGTGTGGCCGCCCGAGGAGATGCCGGTCAGGCACACCACGCCGTACGGTGCGGTGTTGCGCACGACAGAGATCACCACGCTGCCCACGCCGGTCGCCTCGATCACCACGTCGGGCCGCAGCCGGGAGGCGACCTCGTCCACGTCGCCGTCGTGGTAGGTCGCGCCGAGCCGCCGCACCAGCCGCGGCTTCGGGCCGTCCTCGACCCGGTCGAGCACGTGCACGTCCAACCCCTGCTGCACGCCGATCATCGCGGCCAGCAGCCCGATCGGCCCCGCGCCCGTCACCAGCGCGCGTTCCGGCTCGTACCACGCCCGCTCACCCACCCGGGCGACCTGCTCCCACGCCTTCGCGACCACCGACGTCGGCTCCATGAGCACGCCGGCGTGCGCCAGCCCCGGGTCCAGCGCCACCGCGTAGTCCGACTCGACGCACCACCGCTCGGCCGCGTACCCGTCCAACTCCTTGATGCCGCGCTCGGTGTAGCCGCCGTTGCGGCAGTTGTCGAACTCGCCGTGCGCGCACGCGCCGCAGGGCGCCGGATCGGGTCGCCGGACCACTCCCACCACCAGGTCACCGGCCGCGAAACCACTCTCCGGAGGCGCCATCGCCACCCGGCCGAGCGATTCGTGGCCGAGCACCAACCGGTCGCGTCCCGGCGGCGCCCAGCCGTACTCGGCGCGGGCGATCTCCTTGTCCGTGCCGCAGACACCGACGACCAGTCCCTCGACCAGCAGGTCACCTGGCCGCGGCTCGGGTTCCGGCACCTCGGTGACCTGCAGCGAATCCGCCTTCTTCGGGTCGAGCGTGAGCGCGCGCATGGTCTGGGCTACCCCCGCGCGCGACCCGCATGCGGGCCCGGCCGCCGACGTCCCCCGGTGGGATGGGTGTTGTTTGCCCTCCTCGAGGGGTGGCACCCGTGGTGCACCCGGTCGGCGGGAGGAAACACCCGGCGGAGGAGGCCGACGATGACCGAGGGTGGTTGGGCCTACGACGGTGAGCCCGTCACGCTGTCACCCGACACCGTGACGCTCGTGCACGGCACCTCGTTCTGCGTCTGCGGCAGCGACGGGAACGTGGACGGCGCCGCCGCCCAGGGCGTGTTCTTCCAGGACACCCGGATCGTGTCCGGGTGGGCGTTGCGGGTGGACGGCGCGACCGTCGAGCACATCACCACGCTCACCCGCGACCCGTTCCGGATGACGTTCGTCGGCCGCGGCCGGTCCCGCGGGCACGAGGCCGAGAGCACCCTGCTCGTGCGCCGCGAGCGGTACGTCGGCGCGGGCATGCGCGAGGACATCACGCTGCGCAACTTCGGCCGGGAGTCCGTCGCGCACGTCGTCTCGGTGCACGTGGAGGCCGACTTCGCCGACCTGTTCGAGGTCAAGGAGAGCCGGGTCCGCGCACGGGGGCGGCACCAGTGCGAGGTCGAGCCGGACGAGCTGCGCCTGACCCGGCGCCTGGACGGCCAGAGCCGCGGCGTGCGGGTGCGGGCGGAGGGCGCCGACTACTCGCCGTCCACCCTGACCTTCCGCGCCGTCATCCCGCCCAAGGGCGAGTGGTCGACGTGCGTGACCGTGCAGCCCGTCGTGGACGGTCGGACGACCGAGACGATGTTCCCGCCGGAACGCCCGATCGACGAGTCCGTCCCGGTGCTGCGCGCCCGCCGGTGGCGCGAGGACGTGCCCGTCCTGCGGTACACGGGCAGGCCGGCGCTGGGCGCGACGCTGCTGCGCAGCAGGCAGGACCTGGGCGCGCTGCGGATCTTCGACCCGGACCGGCCCTCGGACATCGCGGTCGCCGCCGGCGCGCCCTGGTTCATGACGCTGTTCGGCCGCGACTCGATCCTCGCGTCGCTGATGTCGCTGCCCATCGACCCCAACCTCGCCCTCGGCACGGTCCGGACCCTCGCCCACCACCAGGGCACGCGCGTCGAGCCGAACAGCGAGGAGGAACCGGGCCGCATCCTGCACGAGATGAGGTTCGGCGCGGACGCCTCGCTGGCGCTGGGCGGCAGCAACGTCTACTACGGCACGGCGGACGCCACGCCGCTGTTCGTGATGCTGCTGGGCGAGCTGTCCCGCTGGGGCATCGACCGCGACCAGGTCGAGGCCATGATCCCGCACGTCGACCGCGCGCTGGAGTGGATCGAGCACTACGGGGACCGCGACGGCGACGGTTTCGTGGAGTACCAGCGCGCGACCGCCGGCGGACTGGTCAACCAGGGGTGGAAGGACTCGTGGGACGGGGTGAACTTCGCCGACGGGAGCATCGCGAAGCCGCCGATCGCGCTGTGCGAGGTCCAGGGTTACGTCTACCACGCCTACCTGGCGCGTGCGTGCATCTGCGAGGACTTCGAGGACCTGGCCGGCGCCCGGCGCTGGCGCGAGCGCGCGGCGCGGCTGAAGGCGGAGTTCAACGACCGCTTCTGGCTGCGCGACCGCGGTTACTACGCGGTCGCCCTGGACGGGGACAAGCAGCCGGTGGACGCGCTGACCTCGAACATCGGGCACTGCCTGTGGAGCGGCATCGTGGACGGGGACAAGGCCGAGCGGGTCGTCGAGCACCTGCTGTCGCCGGAGATGTTCACCGGGTGGGGCGTGCGGACCCTCGCGTCCGGCATGGGCGCGTACAACCCGATGAGCTACCACAACGGGTCGGTGTGGCCGCACGACAACGCCCTCATCGTGCACGGGCTCATGCGGTACGGCTTCGTGGAGGCCGCGCAGCGGGTGACGATGGCCGTCCTGGAGGCCGCCGAGGCGTTCGGCGGCAGGCTGCCCGAGCTGCTGTGCGGCTTCGACCGCGCCGAGTACCCGGACCCGATCCCGTACCCGACGTCGTGCTCGCCGCAGGCGTGGGCGTCGGCCACGCCCGTGCACCTGCTGCGCGTGCTGCTGCGGGTGGAGCCGTACTCGCCGCGCCGCAAGGTGTGGCTCGCGCCCGTGCTGCCGGAGTCGTTCCAGCCCTTGGCCCTCGACGGCATACCGATGCTGGGCGCGCGCGTCGACCTGGAGGTCGACGGCGACGACGTCCGGGTGCGCGGCCTGCCCGAGGACGTCGAACTGGTCCGTGCGCCGGTAGGGGTGCACCCGGGCCTGGACGACAGGGGGTGAGCACGGTGACACCGCTGCGCGTCGCGATGATCGCCCCGCCCTGGTTCGAGCTGCCGCCCTCGGCCTACGGCGGCATCGAGTCGATCTGCGCCGACCTGGCGGACCGGTTGGTCGCGCGCGGCAACCACGTCGTCCTGGTCGGCGTCGGCCGCAACGGCACGGCCGCCGAGTTCCGGGCCACGTGGGACCGCGCGCAGCCGGACCGGATGGGGCAGGGCGTGCCGGAGGTGGTGCACGCCGCCGCGCTGCCCGCCATCCTGGCCGACCTGGACGTGGACGTCGTGCACGACCACAGCCTCGCCGGACCGCTGCTGGCCCGCGGCCGTTCGCTGCCGACCGTGGTCACCGCCCACCTGCCCGTAACCGGGGAGACGGGCCGCTACTACCGGGGCCTGAACGGCAGCGTGAACCTCGTGGCCGTCTCCAACGCGCAACGCCGGCTCGCGCCGGACCTGGACTGGGCGGGCACCGTGCACAACGCCGTCGACGTCGGCACGTTCCCGTTCCGCCGGGACAAGGAGGACTACGCGCTGTTCCTCGGGCGGACCGCGCCGTTCAAGGGGATCCCCGAGGCGATCGCCGCCGCCACCGCGGCCGGTGTCCCGCTGCGCATCGCGGCCAAGTGCCGCGAGCCGGTGGAGCGGGAGTACTTCCGGCGCGAGATCGCGCCGTTGCTCGGCCCGGGCGTCGAGTGGCTCGGCGAGGTGGACCGCGAGGAGAAGCTGCACCTGCTGACCGCCGCGCGCTGCCTGGTGTTCCCGATCAGCTGGGACGAGCCGTTCGGGCTGGTGATGGTGGAGGCGATGGCGTGCGGCACGCCCGTGGTCGCCACCCGCCGCGGCTCCGTCCCGGAGGTCGTCGCGCACGGTGAGACCGGCTTCGTGTGCGACGACCACGCGTCGCTGGTCGCGGCGCTGCGCCGGGTCGACCGGTTGTCGGCCGAGCGGTGCCGGGCCGAGGCGGTCCGCCGGTTCGACGTCGAGCTGATGGCCGCCCGCTACGAGGACGTCTACCGCTCCGCCGCCGCCGAGTCCCCGCACGTGCTGGAGGCGGTGACCACGACCCGCACCGCCGCCGCCCGCTGACCCGGTCGACCTCCTGGCTCGACGCCAGGGTCGCCCGGCCGGCGCTCCACCTGAGCGATTCCCGGAAACGGCAACAGGAGTTGTCGTTTCCGGCGGGTCGGGCCGAAGCTGGCGCCATGACCGAGAACGACACGGCGGCGGTGACCCGCGTGGGGCCACCGCCGCGGCACCACTTGGCCCTGATGATCTGGGTGGCCGTCTTCCCGACGCTCACCGTGCTGCAGCTGCTGTTCGGCGACCTCCTCGACGGCGCGCCGACCGTGCTGCGGACCCTCGTGCTGGCGACGATCGCGGTGCCGATCGTCATCTACGGGCTCATGCCGCCGCTGCAACGGCTCCGCGTCCGCCTGCTCTCCCGGCGGTCGTGACCGGCGCTAGCGCAGCCACCGCACCACCTCGTCGAGCAACCGGTCCCGGCCGTGCCCGGCCCGGTCCAGGTGGGCGAAGTGCGTCGCGCCGTCCAGGCGCGCCGCCCGCACGTCCGCCGCCCGGTCGAGGTCGGCGACCAGCGTGGTCACGTCGCCCTCGCGTGACCAGAAGTCGTGCTCGCCGCGCAGGACGAGCGTCCGGGCGGTGATCGTGCCCGCGTGCCAGAGGCGTCGGCCGGTCGCGAGGTGGAAGCTGTCCTTCAGCGCGCCGGTCGGGGCGCGGAAGCTCGGCGGCTCGCGGTCGGCCGACGTCGGGTCGCTCGCCACCGCGTGCTCGACGTAGGCCGCCGCGACGCGGGGGTCGCGCCACGCGGACTTGTCGTCCACCGGGATGGCGGCGTCCCAACCGCGGAGCAGGCCCGGCCCGGTCGAGAGCCGGTACGCGCCGTGGCGCGCGTCGTCGAAGTGGCCGGGCCGCGCCGGGTCCTCGTAGTCCGAGCCGCGGCCGAGCACCGGGTGCCCGTCGATCGCGCCGTACAGGCTGTTGTAGATCACGAGGTGCGCGACCCGGTCCGGGTGCTCGCTCGCGTACCAGGCGGCCCAGTGCCCGCCGGTCGCCCAGCCGACGAGGTCGACGCGGTCGTGGCCGGTCGTCGCGCGCAGCCGGTCGACGACCGACGCGATGTCGCGCACCACCTGCTCGCCGGTCACGGCGGGCGGGTTGGCCGACAGTGGCGCGTCGAGCGCTTCAGGGCGGTCGGAGGCGCCGTAGCCGCGCGCGTCCACGATGAACACCCGGTGGCCTTCGCGCGCCAGGTCGGCCGCCAGCGACCCGCCGGGCACGGGCAGGTCGAACGACGCGACGCCCGGCACGCGGGCGCCGTGCAGCAGCAGCACCGGCCGGCCGCGTGCCGACCGGGCCGTCCGCACCTCCCGGACACCCAGGTGCCCGGCTTCGCCACGCACCTTCCAGTCCTTGCGCACCACCTGGTCGGACGGCGGCGCCTGCGTGATCGTCGCGGCCATCGCGAGCGTGAGGATCGTCTTCAGCATGCGGCCAGGATGCCGCCGGACCGGTCACCTGATCTGATCGTGCACAGAATCGGTGCGATTGATACGGGGTGGATATGGATCTCAGGCACCTGCGGGCCGCCGTCGCGGTCGCCGACCACCTGCACTTCGGCCGGGCCGCCGCCGCGCTCGGCCTGGCGCAGCCGCCGTTGAGCCAGACCGTGAAGGCGCTGGAGACCGAGCTCGGGGTGGCGCTGTTCCACCGCGACACCAGGAACGTCCACGTCACCCGGGCCGGTGAGGCGTTCGTCGCGGACGCGCGCGCCGCGCTGTCCATGGTGGACGCCGCGGCGCGTCGGGCGCGTGCGGCGGGGCGGGGCGAGGAGGGCTCGCTGTCGATCGGGATGGTCGGCTCGTCGGTGCTGCACCCGCTGCCGATGATCATCCGCGAGTTCCGGGCGCGCTACCCCGCCGTCGCCCTGTCCTTCTCCGTGCTGCCGACCGTGCCGCAGGTCGAGCGGCTGCGCGCGGCGGCGCTGGACGTGGGCCTGCTCCGCCCGCCGCTACCGGGCCCGTCCGACGACCTGGAGCTGGTGCCGGTGTCGCGCGAGCCGCTGGTCGCCGTGGTGCCGAACGACCACCGCCTGGCCGGCCGGCGGCGGGTGCACGTCCGGTCGCTGGCCGGCGAGCCGTTCGTGCTGTTCCCGCGCCACCTGGGACCCGGGCTGCACGACGAGATCACCGCGCTGTGCCGACGCGGCGGGTTCACCCCCGAGGTCGCGCAGGAGGCCGTCCAGATGCCGACCATCGTCGGCCTGGTCGCGGCGGGCTGCGGGGTGTCCATCGTGCCCGGCTCGTCCGCCGCCCAGCCGCGGCCGGAGGTCGCGTTCCTGCCGCTGAGCCCCACCGTGCGGCTGGTCGACCTGGCGATCGCGCTGCCCGTGCCGAACCACTCCCCGGCGGCCGCCAACTTCACCGCCCTGGCCCGGGACCTCACCAGGGCGCGCGGCACGACGCCGGCCGGGTGACCGGTGCGAGGCGCGGCCCTCCGGGAGGTCCCGGCGATCGGGTGACCGGCGCTCAGTCCTCGAGCCAGTTGTACTTGCGCGCCATGCCGACCAGGTTCTTGCGCACGTTCAGGATCTGCTCGGCCGTCATGCCGGGCGCCGAGGCCAGCAGCGTCTCGGTGACCTCCTGCAAGTAGCGCTTGGTCGACACGACCTCGCAGAACATGTCGTTGCCGTTGACGTCGTCACCCGAGTGGTACGACGGCGTCCCGGCCCGCACGGACGCTTCCCGCACCAGGCTCACCCGGGAGGCCTTCGGCCCCCGGTCGCCCATCTCCACCAGGAACTCGACCAGCGCGCCGGGCGCCATCAGCCTCTTGTCGAAGTCGATGTCGTTGACGTGGATGAACACGTCCTCGCCGCCCTCCTCGGGCGACACGAACCCGTACCCGCGCACCTCGTCGAACCGGACGACCTTGCCCTTCACCACCACCGCAACCCCTTACCAGCAGCACGCGCCACACCTGTGGCGACATCACCACGATCCTATCCCGGACGCCCGCGCGCGACTCGTGGGCACGACGTCCGGACTCCTCCGTCCTCGGAGCGCGCTCAGCCCGCCTTGCGACCGACGGCCGCGAACGTCGACATCTGCTTCGGGTCCGGGTCCTCGTCACCGGGTTCCGGGCGCCACTCGGTCAGGTCCACCACACCGGGGTCGACCAGCTCCACGCCCGCGAGCAGGTCGGTGATCTCGGCCCGGGTGCGCATCGAGAAGTCCGTCACCCGGTTGCGGAACTGCTCGGTCGCCTCCTCGGCCCGGTCGGCCTCGCCCTCCAGGCTGGCGTGCGAGAGGGCGAGGTAGCTGCCCGGCACGGTGGCGTCGAGGTATTCCCGGACGATCTCGGCGGGCTTGTCGGAGTCCGGCACGAAGTGCAGCACCGCGAACATCAGCACGCCGACCGGCCGGGTGAAGTCCAGCGTCCGCACCACGTCCGGGTGGGTCAGCACCTCGCGCGGCCGGCGCAGGTCGCCCTGCACCGCCGTGGCGTTGGCGTGCTCGCTGAGGATCGCCCGGCTGTGCGCGACCGCGACCGGGTCGACGTCCACGTAGACGATCCGGCAGTCCGGGTCGGCGCTCCACGCGACCTCGTGCACGTTGCCGGCCGTGGGGATGCCCGACCCGAGGTCGAGGAACTGGGTGACGCCCCGGCCGACCAGGTAGCGCACCGCGCGGCGCAGGAACGCGCGGTTGGCCCGGAGGATCCGCGGCAACCCCGGCATGACCTCGACGATGCGCTGCGCCGCCTCCCGGTCCACCTGGAAGTTGTGCGCGCCGCCCAGGTGCACGTCGTAGACGCGCGCCGGGCTCGGTCGCGAGAGGTCGATGTCGGGGCCCACCCACGAAGGTCTTTCCACGCTGCCGCTCCTCGGTTCGCCACGGACCGTGATTGCTCGGGTGCACGCTACAACGGGCGAACCGCCACGAGAGCCCCTATCGGGGTTCGCAATCGGTGCGCTCCCGCGCAGGGGTTGGACCGTGCCCGAAGGTCGTCGTCCGCCACCACCCTTCGCGTGTCAGAACTTCACAAGGCATCCCGATACGTGGACAATCCTTGACCAGAAGTCGCACCGGCGTCCCTGGAGGAGCTCCCATGCCCAGATCACGGTCGTTCGCGCTCGTCCTGGCCGCCGTCGCGTTCGCCGCGGCGCCGGCCGCCGACCTGGCGACGCCCGCGTCCGCGCTGGCCGACGACGCGCTCAGCCGGGACCTCGACGCGATCATCACCAGCGCGGCCCTCGACGGCGCGGACGTCGGGCTCGTCGTCCGCCACGCCGAGACCGGCACCGTGGTGTTCGCCCGGGAAGGCGACGAGCGCGGCCAGCCCGCGTCCAACGGCAAGCTGTTCAGCTCCGCCGCGGCGCTCGACATCCTCGGCCCGGACCACCGGTTCAGCACCACCGTGGCCGCGACCGGTCGCGAGCGCGCCGGGGTGCTGGCGGGCGACCTGCACCTGCGCGGCACGGGCGACCCGACCATGCTCGCCGCCGACTACGACGCGCTGGCCGCCGAGGTCGCCCGCAGCGGCGTCCGGCTGGTCCGCGGCAAGCTCGTCGCCGACGACACCTGGTTCGACTCCGTGCGCCTGGGCACCGGCTGGGCCTGGGACGACGAGCCGTACTACTACAACGCCCAGATCTCGGCGCTGACCGTCTCCCCGGACACCGACTACGACGCCGGGACCGTCATCGTCCGGGTCGCGCCCGGCGCGGCGGGCCAACCGGCCACGGTCACCACCGACCCGCCGACGGACTACGTCACGATCGCCAACACCGCCGTCACCGGCGCGCCCGGCTCGGCGTCGAGCGTGTCCGTCGAACGGCAGCACGGCGCCAACGTGATCGCAGTGCGCGGCAGCATCCCCGCCGGCGGCGCCGTCGAGAGCGAGTGGAGCACGGTCTGGGAACCGACCGGGCTGGTCACGTCCCTGTTCCGCGACGCCCTGGCCCGGCACGGCGTGCACGTGCTCGGCGGCACGGGCACGGGCGCGACCCCGGCCGACGCACGGCTGCTCGGCGAGCACCGGTCGATGCCGTTGTCGCAGCTGATGGTGCCGTTCATGAAGCTGAGCAACAACATGCACGCCGAGATCCTGGTCAAGACCGCCGGCCGGGCCGTGTTCGGCGAGGGCAGCTGGACCGCGGGGCTGCGCGCGATGACGGCGAGGCTCGGCGAGCTGGGCGTGGACCCGGCCGCGCTGTCGCTGCGGGACGGTTCCGGACTGTCCAGGATGGACCAGGTCTCGCCCGACCAGGTGGCCGCGCTGCTGCTCGCCGCCCGGCGCGAGCCGTGGTTCCAGCCCTGGTACGACTCGCTGCCCGTGGCCGGGAAGAGCGACCGGATGGTCGGCGGCACCCTGCGCAACCGGATGCGCGGCACCCCGGCCGAGGGCAACGTGCGGGCCAAGACCGGCACCCTGACCGGCGTCAGCGCCCTGTCCGGCTACGTGACGACCGCCGACGGCACCCCGCTGGTGTTCGCCATGATCAGCAACGACACCCTCACGTCGGCGAAACCGCTCGAGGACGCCGTCGCGGTCCGGTTGGCCGGCCACCGGGACGGCGCGACCCCGCCCGCGGTCAGGGTCGCGCCCGAGCCGGTCGCCGACGAACGGCTGGAGTGCAGTTGGACCAAGTCCTGCTGAGCCGGGCGGTGATCAGATGACGACCGCGCGGAACCCGTGCACGCACCACGGGCCGTCGTAGCTGGTCACCCAAAGGTTCGTGGAGTAGCCACCCAACTTCTGCCCCTTGGCCGTGCCCTTGAGGTAGACCTGGAAGGAGTCCTCCCCCGTCGTCCCGCCGTCCATGTCCGGGTCGATGGCCAGGTCCGGGTCGTAGCCGACCAGCTTCTCCACGTCCGCCGCGTCGTTGTTGGCGTCCGGGCACAGCAGGCCGGCCGCGGCCGCCGCGTCGCCAGCGTTCACGCTGTCCAGGAAGGACCGCATGGCGGCGAGCGCCTCGGGCGGCACCGGCTTGCCGCCGGCCGTGGGCTCGCGGTCGGTGGTCGGCTCGGTGGTCGCCGTCGGGCGTCCGCTGGCCGACGGGCCGTTGGCCCGCGCGATGTCCTGCCAGCACCAGTCGCCGTCCTCGCGGACGACCGTCACCTCGACCTGCGACGTCCGCGAGGACGTGGTGACCTCGACGGTCCCCTCCACCTTGTCGTCGGTGACCTCGTCGCTGCCGACGAGCTCGGCCTTCTTGAGCGCGGACACGTCCTTGATGGCGTTGTCCACGCCGGACTTGGCCTTCGCGCACTTGAGCTTCTTGAGGGCGGCGGCGTCCTGGGAGTCCAGCCCGGCCACCAGCGCCTCCAGCAGCTTCTCCGCGTCGCCGCCCTTCGCCGTCGTGGACGACGCGGTGGTCGGCGGCGTGGTCGTGGTCGTCGTCGGGTCCGCCGCGCCCACGAAGAACCCGGGCTGCACGAACCCGGTGAACGCCACGCCGCCCAGCACCAGCACGACCACCACGACGGCGGCCACGATCGCCCCGGTCCGCTTCTTCGGCGCGGGCGGAGGCTGGGGCGCGAACCCGCCGTACTGGTAGCCGCCGTACTGGCCCGGCTGCCCGTAGGGGTCCTGCCCGCTCGGCGGTTGTTGTGGGTAGTTCACGGCGCCTCCCCGTTCGTGGTTCGCGCCTTCGACGACGAACGGGGGCCGCGCGTTCCCGGCACCGGTGACGAAGCGCGTCGCCTCACGGCCGACAGCGGTGACGCGCAGTCCCCGAACGACCACGCCGAGCCAGGTCCACTGTGGACCGCATTCGGCGGGCGGCGGCTCCGCGGGCCACGACCGTCGATCCCGGACGATCTTCCCGAGTCGCGGGAGGCCCGGTCGCCGCGGTCAGCGAACCGCGCGCGGGCCGTTCACGGGCACCACGGCGTCGCGCACCTCGGCCACCAACGCGCGCATGGCCAGTTCGGCGGCCTCCGGGCGCCGGGACGCGACCGCCCGCGCCACCTCCTCGTGCAGGTCCAACGCGCCGGGCACGGGCTTCTCCGGCATCAGCCCCAGGCTCGTCCGCCCGCGCAGCACGACCGCGACCACCCCTTGGAGCGCGGCGAACATCTCGTTGCCGCCCGACTCCAGCAGCAGCGCGTGGAAGGCGACGTCCAGCTCGAGGAACTCCTCCAGCCGCCCCGCCTCGCCCAGCCGGCGCATCCGCGTGGCGAGGTCGAGCAGGCGGTCGCGCTCCCGCGCCGACGCGTTCCACGCCGCCCGCGCCGCGGCCACCGGCTCGACCGCGATCCGCAGTTCGGTGAGCGCGCGCAACTGGGCGTCGCGGTGCGGCCCGGCCAGCCGCCACCAGATCAACCTCGGGTCGTAGACCTGCCAGGACGACGGGGGCTGCACGGTGATGCCGACCCGCCGCCGCGACGTCACCAGGCCCATCGACTCCAGCACCCGCATGGTTTCGCGGGCGACGGTCCGGGACACCCCGAACCGCTCCTGGATGCCGTCGAGCGTCAGCACCCGCCCCTCGGCGAGGTCGCCGCTGGTGATCTCCAGCCCGAGGGTGTCGAGCACGGAGGTATGCAGGGCGTCGCCGCCCGGGACGCCCTCACGACGTGGTACCGGCACGGCAGCAGCGTAGCCCGGCAGGCCTTCCTCAGCGCGATCAAAGGTGATACCTTTCGCCGCCAAAGGTACTACTTTTGATCGTCTCGTCGTCGCAGCCGAGAGGTGCACCCCATGACCACGAGTGCCGAGCCGACCTGCGTGGTCGTGATGGGCGTGTCCGGATCCGGCAAGAGCACCGTCGCCCGGGTGCTGGCCGACCGGCTCGACTGGCCGATGGCCGAGGCCGACGAGTTCCACCCGGCCGCCAACATCGGGAAGATGTCGGCGGGCACCCCGCTCACCGACGACGACCGCGCGCCCTGGCTGGCCGCGATCCGCGACTGGATCACCGCCCGCGCCGCCGCCGGCGAGAGCGCGGTCGTCACGTGCTCGGCGCTCAAACGCGCCTACCGCGACGTGCTGCGGGAGGCGGGCGCACGGGTCCGCTTCCTGCACCTGCACGGCGCCGCCGACGTGGTCGGCGAGCGGATGCGGCACCGCTCCGGCCACTTCATGCCGCCGTCCCTGCTCCGGTCGCAGTTCGACACCCTCGAACCGCTGCGGTCCGACGAGGACGGCGCCGAGGTCGACGTGACCTCGGCGCCCGAGCTGATCGTCGAGGAAGCCGTGACCCGGCTCGACCTCGCCGCCGGACACCCGGCCACCCCCTGACCCGCCGGAACCCTCGAGAGCGACGGAGCTGCCGATGACCACCAACGACGACTGGGTCCAGACCTTCGGCACGGGCGCCCTGCTCGGCATCGCCGCGGGCGCGGTCGCCCTGCTGCTGTTCCTCATCATGTACCTGCGGGTGCACGCGTTCCTGGCGTTGGTGCTGGTCAGCCTGCTCACCGCGTTCGCCGCGCGCATCCCGGCCGACACGGTGGTGCCCACTCTCGTCGGCGGGTTCGGCACCACCCTCGGCAGCGTCGCGCTGCTCGTCGGCCTCGGCGCGATCCTGGGCAGGCTCGTGGAGGTCACGGGCGGCGCCCAGTCGTTGACCGAGGCGTTGATCCGCCGGTTCGGCGAGCAGCGCGCGCCGCTCGCGCTCGGCGTCAGCTCGCTGGTGTTCGGCTTCCCCATCTTCTTCGACGCCGGCCTGGTCGTGATGCTGCCGATCGTGTTCGCGGTGGCCCGGCGGCTGGGCGGCGGCGTGCTGCGCTACGGCCTGCCCGCTGCGGGCGCGTTCTCCGTGATGCACGTGTTCGTGCCGCCCCACCCCGGTCCGGTCGCGGCGACTGAGCTGCTCGGCGCGGACGTCGGCCTGGTGATCGCGTTCGGCCTGCTGATCGCGATCCCCACCTGGTACCTGACCAGCTACCTGTTCGGGCTGGCGATGGGCAGGCGGCTGGAGCTGCCCGTGCCGACGATCCTCAGCGGCGGACCGCAGGTCGAGGACCACGAGAACCCGCCGCGCCCGGGCACGGTCGTCGCGCTCCTGCTGCTCCCGCTCGTCATGATCTTCACCAACACCGGGCTGGACGCGGCGCGCGCCGCCGGGTGGGTCGACGGCGAGGCGTCCTGGTTCCAGGTCGCCCGCGCGCTCGGCTCGACACCGGTGGCGCTGCTGGTGACCGTGCTCGTCGCCTCCTACGCCCTCGGGCTGCGCAAGGAGTCGGTGGAGAAGCTGGTCGACTCAGCCCTCGGGCCGGTGTGCGCGGTCATCCTCATCACCGGCGCGGGCGGCATGTTCGGCGCGGTGCTGCGGGCCGGCGGCATCGGGGACGCGCTGTCGGTCGGGCTGACCGACGTCGGGCTGCCGGTGTTCGCGGCCGGGTTCGTCATGGCCGCCGCGCTGCGGATCGCGCAGGGCTCGGCGACGGTCGCGCTGACCACGGCCGCGGGTCTGGTGCAGCCCGTCGTGCAGGCGGGCGGGTTCAGCGCGGTCGAGCTGGCCGCGATCGTGCTCGCCCTGGCGGCGGGCTCGGTGATCGCGAGCCACGTCAACGACTCGGGCTTCTGGCTGGTCGGCAACCTGATGGGGATGGACGTGCGGACCACGTTGACGACGTGGACGGTCATGGAGACCATGATCAGCCTGGTCGGCTTCGGCCTGTCCGCGGTGCTGTTCCTGCTCGGTTGACCCCCGGCCGCGCCTCGGGGGCGAACCGGGGGTGATCTCCGGGATCCGCCGGATCATGGACGCGGCGCGAGGCGGGAGGCTCGGCGGCATGACGAGAACCTTCCGCCGCGCCGCCGTCGCGGCACTGGCGGGCACCGCGCTGATCGGGTTGGCCGCGGCGGTCCCGCAGCAGGCCGCCGCGCAGCCCGCGCCGACGCCCGCGTTCGACTTCGCCGACTGCCCCGCGATCCCCGCCGGCGCCGACCCCGCGCAGTGGCGCTGCGAGGTGCTGGTGTCCACCGGCGCCATCAAGTTCGGCACCCTGCCCGAGCAGAGCACCGGCGCGATGCGGCTGACGTTCGCCGAGGGGCGGCTGGACGGCGAGTTCGCGCAGGTCTTCGGCGCGCTGCGGGCCGAGCCGACCCGCGTGCCGGGCGGCCTGCTCGGCGTGCCCAGGCACCACCCGGTGCTGCGCACGGACCTGCGCATCGAGTACGCCGGGTTCGCCGACTTCCTCTCCGACGGCGACCGGATGGGCGTGCAGCACCTGAAGCTCCGCGTGCTCAACGGCCTGCTGCCCGACACGTGCTCGATCGGCGACGACGCGGACCCGCTCGTGTTCCGCCCCGTCCGGACCAGCGGCCCCGACCGGATCTCCGCCGATCCGCCGGTGGTCCGGTTCACCATCGAGGACACCGCGTTCGCCGTGCCCGCGGCCCGCGGCTGCGGCGGCCTGGACCGGTTGGTGGACAAGCGGTTCGGCCTGCCCTCCCCCGCCGGCGCGAACTCGATGAGGCTCACCACCCTGGTGGGGTTGAAGAGCTACACCGAGCTGTGACGGGTCCCCGGCCTCGACCGCTCCGACCGGTCGGGGCCGGTACCGGCCGGTCGCCGGTGCGACGGCCCCGCCGGGGCGTTAGGTTTCGTGCCATGAACGAGACCCCGGACATCAAGCCGCGCAGTCGCGACGTCACCGACGGCCTGGAGAGGACCGCCGCGCGCGGGATGCTGCGGGCGGTCGGGATGGGTGACGACGACTGGGCCAAGCCCCAGATCGGTGTCGCCTCGTCGTGGAACGAGATCACGCCGTGCAACCTGTCGTTGGACCGGCTGGCGAAGGCGAGCAAGGACGGCGTGCACGCGGCGGGCGGCTACCCGCTGGAGTTCGGCACGATCTCGGTGTCCGACGGCATCTCCATGGGCCACGAGGGCATGCACTTCTCCCTGGTGTCGCGCGAGGTCATCGCGGACAGCGTGGAGACGGTCATGCAGGCCGAGCGGCTGGACGGCTCGGTGCTGCTCGCCGGCTGCGACAAGTCGCTGCCCGGCATGCTCATGGCCGCCGCGCGGCTCGACCTGGCCAGCGTGTTCCTCTACGCGGGCTCGATCCTGCCCGGTCGGGTCACCCTGACCGACGGCAGCGAGCGCGAGGTCACGATCATCGACGCGTTCGAGGCCGTCGGCGCCTGTGCCCGCGGCCTGATGAGCCGTGAGGACGTCGACCTGATCGAACGCGCCATCTGCCCCGGCGAGGGCGCGTGCGGCGGCATGTACACCGCGAACACCATGGCGAGCGCGGCCGAGGCGCTGGGCATGTCCCTGCCGGGCAGCGCCGCGCCGCCCGCCACGGACCGGCGGCGCGACGGGTTCGCCCGCAAGTCCGGCGAGGCCGTGGTCGGGATGCTGCGCAAGGGCATCACCGCGCGGCAGATCATGACCCGGGAGGCGTTCGAGAACGCGATCGCCGTGGTGATGGCGTTCGGCGGGTCGACCAACGCCGTGCTGCACCTGCTGGCCATCGCGCACGAGGCCGAGGTGGAGCTGAGCCTGGACGACTTCACCCGGATCGGCGAGAAGGTGCCCCACCTCGCCGACGTCAAGCCGTTCGGACGGCACGTGATGACCGACGTCGACCGCATCGGCGGCGTGCCCGTGGTGATGAAGGCGCTGCTGGACGCGGGCCTGCTGCACGGCGACTGCCTGACCGTCACCGGCCGCACGGTCGCCGAGAACCTGGCCGACATCGCGCCGCCGGACCCCGACGGCACGGTGCTGCGCGCGATGAGCGAGCCGATCCACCGCACCGGCGGCATCACGATCCTGCGCGGCTCGCTCGCGCCCGACGGCGCGGTGGTGAAGTCCGCCGGGTTCGACTCCGACGTGTTCACCGGCACCGCCCGCGTGTTCGACCGCGAGCGCGCGGCCATGGACGCGCTGGAGGACGGCACGATCACCGCCGGCGACGTGGTCGTCATCCGCTACGAAGGCCCCAAGGGCGGGCCGGGGATGCGCGAGATGCTCGCTATCACGGCCGCGATCAAGGGCGCCGGGCTGGGCAAGGACGTCCTGCTGCTCACCGACGGCCGGTTCTCCGGCGGCACGACCGGCCTGTGCGTCGGCCACGTCGCGCCGGAGGCGGCGGACGGCGGTCCGATCGCGTTCGTCCGCGACGGCGACCGGATCACGCTCGACGTCGCCAACGGCACGCTGGACGTCGACGTGGACGCCGCCGAGCTGGCCGCCCGCCGCGAGGGCTGGGCGCCGCTGCCCGCCCGCTACCAGCGGGGCGTGCTGGCGAAGTACTCGAAGCTCGTCGGCTCCGCCTCCGGCGGCGCGGTCTGCGGCTGACGCGCGAACGGTGCCCGACCCCCTCGCGAGGGTCGGGCACCGCTACCGGCTCAGGGAGCCGGGTACTCCGCGATGTAGACCGGAACGCCGACTCCGGTCAGGTCGGCCGGGCCGCCCACGCCGTTGACGACGTGGTCGATCACGCCCGCGCTGAGGTTGACGGTCATGATGTGGCGCAGCTTCACGCCCGGCGTCTCGGGGACCTCGAAGCCGTTCTCGGTGTGGATCGTCGGGTTGTTCTGGTTGAACACGTACACGCCCGCGCCGTGCAGGGTGTGCTCGCGGACGTGGTCGCCGACCTTGTAGCCGGCCCAGCCCTCGACGTCGCCCTTCATCCAGTCCGCCTGCGTCGGCGGGTCGTAGGGCAGCTCGTTCTGGTAGAGCACGACGGTGCCGCGCTCGCCGTTCCAGACGGTGTTGTGCCGCTGGAAGTGCTCCACGAACAAGCCGGTCGCGGTCACGTCGTCACCGTTGACGACCACGCCGGTGAGGCCCGTGTTGGTGTTCCAGCGCTGCGTGTCGGTGAAGACCTCCACGCCGTGGTCCGCGCGCCACACCCACGTGTGGTCGATGAGCACGTGGTCGCTGTTGACCTCCAGCGCGGTGTCGACCTTGCCGACGTGCGGGCCGCCGACGCGGAAGTACACGTCCGACAGCGTGGTCGGGTTGGCCGGGTCGGCCGGCCGGTTGCCGTGCTTCTTGCCCACGCGCAGCAGCACGGGCGACAGCTCGGTGCCCGCGTCGATCGTGACGCCGGCGATGACGACGCCCGGCACGTCCGCGACGTCCAGCGGGGTCGAGCCGTTCACGGCGGTCAGCGTGGCGTGCCCGAGACCGAGGACCACGGTGTCGGCCCGCTTGACCTCGATGCTGCGGGCGATGTCGTAGACGCCCGGCGTGAGCAGCAGGTGCTTGCCGCGCGCCAGCTGGTTGTTGATGTCGCGCGCCGAGTCGCCGGGCTTGGCGACGAAGAACTCCGACAGCGGGATCGTGCGGCCGGGCGTCACGCCGTTCGCCCACGACACACCGCTGGTGTCGCGCTTGGCGGCCGGGACGCGGACGTTGTAGCGGCCCTTGTCGTCGACGAACAGGTACGGCTTCTCACGGCTCAGCGACGTGGTGTCGAGCGTGGTGTAGGGCGGGTTCGGGAACGCCGCGTCGTCGGGCGCGCCCGCGACACCGGAGAACACCTGGTTCCACACGCCGTTCGACCAGCTGCCCAGCTCGCTGTTGCGGGTCAGCCACTGCTGCTGCGAGCCGTTGACGACGGCGGGCAGCCGGGAGTCGGCGATGAAGCCGCCGCTGGCGTACTGCGGGCCGGCGGTGCAGTAGTCCATCAGCGTGAACGTGCCGCTGGTGACGTTGAGCCGGCGCAGCGACACCGCCTGGGACACGGCCCAGAAGTTGGCGCCGGCGCGGCAGCCGTCCTGCCCCTTGCCGTCGATGTTGATGGTGAGGTTGCCCAGGGTGCGCCAGAAGTTCACCAGCGCCAGGCAGTTGGCCGTGCCGCCCTCGGTCAGGCAGCGGTTGTAGACCTCGACCTTGCCGTTGATCACGACGTCGGTCGGGGAGGCGCCGAGGCCCGCGATCTCGGTGTAGTAGCCGACCTTGATCTGCAACGGCCGCTCGGCCGTGCCGTAGTGGCCCGGCTTGAACAGGTAGGCGTACCGCTGGGCGCCCATCTCGTTGTCGACCTGGGCGGCGTGCGTGGCGTCGAGCGCGGCCTGGATCTCGGCGACCGGCATGGACGGGTCGAACACCTTCACGTTCACGCCGAGGTCCTGCGTGCGCCGGGGCGGGTCGGCGCTCACGGCCGGCGCCGCGGCCGTGGTGGCGGCGGCCAGGGCGAGACCGAGCACGAACACCCGGCGCAGTCTCGCGGGAGCGCTCTCGCGTCTGGCGTGGCGCATGATCGTCATTGACATGCCTCTGAGGGTAGTGACGCCGACCACTCGAACGTGAGAGCGCTCTCTCAGGTTCGGGGAGGTCAGGCGTTGGCGGTGTGGAGTTGGCTATTTCTACTTCACGATCCGCTCCCGCGCCATGCCCGACGAGCACGAATTCGTCCCGGTACGACCGGGAAACGCGCGCGCGGTTCCCCTGCGCGTTGTGCTGGTCACTGAAGGTGGATCGACAGACAATCAGCGCCTTGGCGCATGCGGAACACCCGATTGCGGCGCCCCTCGGCGACGCGACCGTCAGCGACCTCCTGGACCGGGCGATCCGTCGGCCGGACGCCCACCTGCTCGACCTCGGCTGCGGCGAGGGCGCGTGGTTGCTGCGCGCGGCGCAGGAGCACGACGGCATCACCGCGGTGGGCGTGGACATCTCCGGCGCGGGGTTCGACGGGACCCTCGCCGACGCCGCCCGGCTCGGCGTGGCCGACCGGCTGGAACTCCTCCAGCAGGACGTGACCGCGTACCGGTCGGACCGCAAGGCGGACGTGGTGCTCAGCGTCGGCGCGGCCTACGCCTTCGGCGAGCTGCTGCCCGCCCTCGCCGCCGCGCGGGGCCACCTCGCCGAGGACGGCGTGGTAGTGCTCGGCGACTGCTTCTGGGAACGCGAGCCGAGCCCGGAGCTGCGGGCGGAGCTGGAGGACGGCCCGCAGAAGTACGCCGACCTGGCGACCACGGTCGCGCGCGTGGTCGCCGACGGCTGGACCCCGGTGCACGGCCACGTGAGCACGCTCGCGGAGTGGGACGAGTACGAGTGGAGCTGGACCGGCTCGCTGGCCGCGTGGGCGCTGGACCACCCCGACCACCCGGACCGCGAGCAGGTGCTCGCCACCTCCGCCGCGCACCGGGACAGCTGGCTCAACGGCTATCGCGGCGTGCTCGGCTTCGTCACCCTCGTGCTGCGGCCGACGCCGTAGGGAGCGCGAGCGCTATCACGACGGGGGGTCGACCAGGCCCCGGCCGACAGCCCGGTCATGCCGTCGCGGCCCGCACGCCGCCGGACGTGACGCCCGGCGGCGTGCGGTGTCCTACCCGGCCGGCTCGGGCGGCAGCTTGTCCGGCGTGGCCACGATGTCCACCCGCCGGACCTTCCCGTCGTGGACGGTGAAGGAGCAGACGAACCTGGTGGACGTGCCGGTCGTCGCGGCGAACCCGGGACCGCCGTTCACCGCGACCGGCGTGATGCCCTGACCGGCGGGCATCTTGCGGTGCACGGCGACCAGGAACCACGCCACCCGGTCCGCGCCGAGCACCGGCCGACGGGCCACCCCGCGCAGGCCGCCGCCATCGCTGGTCAGCACGACGTCCGGGTCGAGCACGGCCAGCAGGCCGCGCAGGTCGCCGTGGCCGACGGCACGCAGGAACGCGTCGACGGCGCGGCGGTGCTCGACCGTGCCGACGTCGACCCTCGGCGCGCCGGCCGCGACGTGCGCCCGGGCCCGGACGGCCAGTTGCCGCACGGCGGCCGGACTGCGGCCGACGACGCCGGCGATCTCCGGGAACGGCATGCCGAACACCTCGTGCAGCACCCACGTGGTGCGTTCGGCGGGCGTGAGGGTTTCGAGCACGACCATGAGCGCGAAGCTCACCGCGTCGTCCAGCGTCACCCGATCCGCCGGGTCGTCGGCGACGGGGTCCACCAGCGGCTCGGGCAGCCAGGGCCCGACGTACTCCTCGCGCCGCACCCGCGCGGACCGCAGCACGTCCACCGCGCGTCGCGCCACCGCCACCACCGCCCACGCCTCGACGTCGCGGACGGTCTCCTGCTCGTCGGCGGCGGCCAGCCGCAGCCAGCAGTCCGACACCACGTCCTGCGCCTCGGCGACCGTGCCGACCAGGGAGTACGCGACACCGACCAGCCGTGGCCGCAGGCGGGTGTACTCGGCGGCGAGCCGGGCGACCCGATCGGCGGCGGGGCCGGTCGCGGGGTCGGCGGCGTCGGCGACCCGGTCGGCAGCGCGGTCGGCGGCGGGGCCGGTGCGGCGGTCGGTCACGGGCCCACCGTCTCCAGGTACTCGGCGAACGTCTCCCTGCCCTCGGTGTACTCGCCCGCCGGGCACAGCGCGCCCGTGGACAGCCCGGCCGGACCCTCCGCCGCCTCCTCGACCCGCACCGCGTCACCCCGCCGCGCCACCACCCGCCGGGCCATGTCGACCACCCGGATCCGCTCCGGCCCCGCGATCGGCAAGGCCAGCCCCTGCGGCTCACCCACCGCCAGCTCCACCAGCCGCGCCGCCACGTCGGCCGTCGACACCGGCTGCGACAGCATCGGCGGCACCTGCGCCACCGGGCCGGTCGCGCCCGCCAGCACCTGCCACGCGAACTCGAAGAACTGCGTGGCCCGCAGCACCGTCCACGGCACCGGCCCGGCCGCCACCAGCGCCTCCTGACGCCGCTTGCCCAGGTAGTAGTCGAGGTCGACCACGTCCGAGCCCACGATCGACAGCACCACCAGGTGCCGCACGCCCGCCCGCGCCGCCGACGCCAGCAGGTGGCCGGTGCCCTCGGTGAAGAAGCGCTCGACCTCCTCCAGGCTCCGCCAGTTCGCCGGGTTCGACACGTCGACCACCGCCTCGGCCCCCGCCAGCGCCGCGTCGAGCCCGGCGCCGGTGAGCAGGTCGACCCCGTCCGCACGGCTCAGCACCACCGGCTCGTGCCCGACCCGCCGCACCTCGTCGACCACCCGACGCCCCGCCGCGCCCGTACCGCCGACCACCGCGATCCTCATCATCGAACCCGTCCTCGTGACCTGCCGGAAAACCCTGTCACGGACAGGACGACCCGGCCGGCGCGGACTGTGACATCACCCGGTCTCAGTCACTCCCCCGGGCCAGCCGGGACGGCCACCAGATGCGCCTGCCCACGTCCACGCCCAGCGCCGGCACCAGCAGCGACCGCACCACGAACGTGTCCAGCAGCACGCCGAACGCCACGATGAACGCGATCTGCGCGAGGAACAGGATGGGCAGCACCGCCAACGCCGAGAACGTCGCCGCGAGCACGACCCCCGCCGAGGTGATCACCCCGCCGGTGATGGTCAGCCCGCGCAGCACGCCCGCCTGCGTGCCCAGCTCGGCGGACTCCTCGCGCACCCGCGTCATCAGGAAGATGTTGTAGTCGATCCCCAACGCCACCAGGAACACGAACCCGAACAGCGGCACCACCGGGTCGGCGCCCGGGAAGTCGAAGATCCCGTTGAACACCAGCGCCGCCACGCCCATGGTCGCGGCGAACGACAGCACCACCGTGGCGATCAGCAGCAACGGCGCGAGCAGCGACCGCAGCAGCAGCGCCAGCACCAGGAAGATCACCAGCAGCACGATCGGGATGATCACCAGCCGGTCGCGTTCGGACGTGAGCTGCGTGTCCAGCTGGGTGGCGGTGGGCCCGCCGACCTTGGCGTCGGCGTCCGGCACCGCGCGCACGGCCTCACGCAGCCGTTGCACGGTCGCCAGCGCCGCCTCGGAGTCCGCCGGGTCCTCCAGCACGACGTCGAGCCGCACCAGCCCCGCCGCCTCGCCCGCCGGCCGCACCGAGGACACGCCGTCCACGTCCGCCGCACCCGCCACCGCCTGCGCCTGCCCCGCACGGGCCAGCACGACGGTCGGCGCGCCGCTGCCGCCCGGGAAGTGGCGGGACAGCACCTCCTGCCCGGCCACCGAGTCGACCTCGGTGAGGAACACGTCCGACTGCGCCGTGCCCGACGCCTTGAGCTGCGGCACGAACGCCACGCCCACCAGCAGCACCACCGTCGTCACGACCCACGTCGCGCGCGGCCGGGCGGAGATCACGCGGGCCACCCGCGCCCACAGCCCGCTCGCCTCCGGGTGCGGCGAGCCGAGCTTCGGGCGCAACGGCCAGAACGCCGACCGCCCCAGCAGCACCAGCACGGCGGGCAGGAACGTCACCGAGGCGAGCAGCGCCGCGCCGATCCCGATCGCCGCCACCGGCCCGAGGCCCTTGTTCGAGTTGAGGTCGCTGAACAGCAGGCACAGCACACCGAGCACGACCGTGCCCGCCGACGCGGCGATCGGCTCGATGGTGGCCCGCCACGCCACCCGCATCGCCCGGTAGCGGTCCTCGGTGTCGCGCAGCTCCTCGCGGAACCGGGACACCAGCAGCAGCGCGTAGTCCGTCGCCGCGCCGAACACCAGGATGAACAGGATGCCCTGGCTCTGGCCGTTGAGGTCGATCACGTCGCCGTCCGCCAGCAGGTACACGGCGAGGCTGGCCACCCCGAGCGCGAACACCCCGGACAGCAGCACCACCAGCGGCAGCAACGGGCTGCGGTAGACGAGCACGAGGATCAGCGCCACCACCGCGCCCGCGACCAGGAGCAGCAGGCCGTCGATGCCGCCGAACGCCTCCTTCAGGTCGGCGACCTGCGCGGCGGGCCCGGTCACCAGCACGGTGAGCCCCTCGGGCTGGTCCGTCAGCTTCGCCCGGATGGCCTCCACCGCGCCGGCCGGGTCGCCCGGGTCGACGGCGACGACGACCTGCGCGGCCTGGTCGTCGCGCGGTGACGGGATCACCGGCGACGCCTCGCCGGGGAACTCCCGGCCGCCCAGGTAGTCGCGGTCGGCCGGGGTGAGGCCGGAGGCGCGTTCGGCCACCACGACCGCGGGCAGGCCGCGCGCGTCGCCGAACGCCTTGACCCGCTCGGACACCTCCGTCGCCTCGGCGGAGGCGGGCAGGAACGCGGTGCTGTCGTTGACCGCGACCTCGCTCAGCTTGCCCGCGAACGGGCCGGAGAACCCGCCGAGCGCCAGCCACGCGACCGCCACGAGGGCGGGCAGCAACCAGCGCGTGCGGGACCGGGTCGTGTGCACGGGACAATGACCTCCGAGACCATGTAGTTCGACGATCCAATAATTCGACCGTCGAAACAATAACGGGAGGGCGCATGGCCGACCACTCGGTCCTGGTCAGGTTGCTCCGGCAGCTCACGGTCGAAACCGACCGGTTCGTGGAGATCTTCGGCGAGCGGCAGCGGATGCACCGCACCGACCTCGACGCGCTCGCGGTGATCATGGACGCGCGGTGGGGCGACGAGCCGATGTCGCCGACCAGGCTGGCCGAGGCCCTGCACCTGAGCGCGTCCGCGACCACGTCCGTGCTCGACCGGCTGGAGGCGTCCGGGCACGTCGAACGCGCGCGCAACCCCCACGACCGGCGCAAGGTCGAGCTGCGCGTCCCGGCCAAGGCGCTGGAGCTGGGCCGCGACTTCTTCGAGCCGCTGGACCACGCGTTCACCCGTGCGTGGCGGCAGTTCGACGACGCCGACAAGGAGGTCATCGCCCGGTTCCTGACCGCGAGCATCGACGCGACCGTGGCGGTGCGGGCGGGGCTGACGCGGTCACCGGACCCGAAGTCATCCTCGCCGGACCCGCAGTGACCAGCGGGTAACCGGACCGCGCCGGACCCAAAGCGACAAACTCTCACGAGTGGAGATCCTCTTCTCTAGCCTCGGCTCGCACGGGCACACGTTCCCCTTGGTGCCCCTGGCCATCGCCGCCCGCGAGCAGGGCCACGACGTCACGTTCGCGACCACCGACACGTTCGCGAAAGCCCTGACCGCGCTCGGCATCGAGCACGTCACGGGCGGGATGGACATGCTCGACGCGTTCGAGCTCGGCAACGCGAGCCCCGCCGCGCGCAAGGCGGCGGACTTCGACCCCAGGCGCGTGTCGAAGGTGTTCGGCTCGATCCTGGCGCGCCGCCACGCCGCGGACCTGGTCCCGATCATCGTCGAGCACAAGCCCGACCTGGTCGTGCACGAGGTGGCCAACGTCGGCGTCGCGCTCGCGGCCAGGGCCACCGGCGTGCCCGCGGTGTGCCACTCGTTCGGGAGGTACTGGCGACCCAGCGGCCCGATGGAGGACATCCGCCTGCACCTGGCCGAGGTCGCCGCGGAGCACGGCGTGGAGCTGCCCGACGGCGACGTCATGCGGTTCGGCAACCCCTACCTGGACATCTGCCCTCCCTCGTTGCAGGACCCGGACTTCCTGGCCACCGCGACGGACCGCGTCCCGCTGCGGCCGGTGGCGTTCGCCGAGCCCGGCGTGCTGCCGCCGTGGGTGCTCGACCACCGCGAACCGCTGGTGTACCTGACCCTGGGCACGGCGTTCACCACGGTGGACGTGCTGCGCACCGCCATCGGGGGCCTCGCCGCGCTGGACGCGAAGGTGCTCGTGTCCACCGGCACGGTCGTGCAGGTGGGCGACCTGGGCGATCTGCCGGACAACGTCGTCGTGCGGGAGTGGCTGCCGCAGGCCGACCTGCTGCCGCACGCGGACCTCGTGGTGCACCACGGCGGCGCCGGCACCACGATGGGCACGTTGGGCGCGGGCGTGCCGCAGCTGATCCTGCCGCAGGGCGCCGACCAGTTCGGCAACGCCGCGATGGTGACCGAGGCCGGGCTGGGCGACCAGGTGCTCGGCGCGGAGGTGGCGGTCGAGGTGATCGCCGACAAGGCGCGCCGCCTGCTCACCGACGACGCCGTGCTCGACGCGGCGCGGGCGATGGCCGACGAGGTCGCCGCCATGCCGTCGCCGGCCGACGTGGTGAGCGTGCTGCCGGACTACGCCTGACCGCGGCGCGGACGCCGTGAGGTGATCTTCGCCTCACGGTGCGAAGAGCGCCAATCGGACGAAATTCACCCACCGTGGAAAAAATCTCGCTACGCTCGAACCAGTGCGAATCCTCTTCTCCAGCCTAGGTTTACACGGACACACCTACCCGCTGCTGCCGCTGGCGATCGCCGCCCGCGAGCTGGGCCACGACGTCTCCTACTTCACCGGCGCCGCGTTCGCGAACGCCCTGACCTCGCACGGCATCGAGCACGTCGTGGGCGGCATGGACCTGCGCGCGGCGTTCGAGCTCGCGAACGAGGGCGTCGCCGTGGGCAAGCCGCAGGACGCCGACCCGGCCCGGATCGCGGCCGCGTTCGCCTCGGTGCTGCCGCGCAACTTCGCCGCCGAGCTCGCGCCGGTCATCGCCGACCTCAAGCCCGACCTGGTGGTGCACGAGCTGGGCAACCCCGGTGCGGGACTGGCCGCGAAGGTGGCCGGCGTGCCCGGGCTGTGCCACTCGTTCGGCCGGATGTGGCAGGCGGACCAGTTCGCGAGCACCGCGCGCGGGCACCTCCTCGACGTCGCCGCGGAGCTCGGTGTCGAGATCCCCGAGGACGACGTCATGGGGCTCGGCAACCCGTACATCGACATCTGCCCGCCGTCGGTGCAGGACCCGACGTTCCTGGCCACGGCGCGCCACCGGATCCCGCTGCGGCCGGTGCCCTTCGCCGAGCCGGGCGAGCTGCCGCCGTGGGTGCTCGAACACCGCGAACCGCTGGTGTACCTGACGCTGGGCACGGCGTTCGGCGAGACGGGCGTGCTGCGCACCGCCATCGACGGCCTCGCCGCCGTGGGCGCCAAGGTCCTCGTCGCCGCCGGACCGACGGTCGACGCCGGCGCGCTCGGCGAGCTGCCGGACGACGTCGTCGTGCTCCCGTGGGTGGCGCAGGCGGACCTGCTGCCGCACGTGGACCTCGTGGTGCACCACGGCGGCAGCGGCACGACGATGGGCACGTTCGGCGCGGGCGTGCCGCAGCTGATCCTGCCGCAGGGCGCCGACCAGTTCAGCAACGCCGCCGTGGTCACCGAGGCCGGGCTGGGCCGGCAGCTGCTCGGCGCGGACGTGACCGCCGAGGCGATCGCGACCGAGGCGCGGCGCCTGCTCGCTGACGAGGCGGTCCTCGGCGCGGCGCGGGCGATCGCCGACGAGGTGGCCGCCATGCCGTCGCCGCACGACGTGGCCCGCACCCTGCCCGACTACGCCTGACACCGCGCACCCGCCTGACCGCGCAACCCCGGGGGTCGCGGTCAGGCGGGCACCGTGAAGAACTGGTGCGGCTGGAACACGCAGATGTTGGCGTCGCTCTGCACGTTGCCGTCGGTGATCTCCACGAAGTAGCCGTAGGACCTGCCCGGGTCGAGCGGGACCGGCAGGGCGACCCCGCCGCGGTTGAGGCCGGTGGTCGGCTCGCCCGACCGGACCGCGTCGAGGTAGATGTTGTCCCACCACAGCAGGCGTTGCGTGTCGAACTCGCGCAGCGTGCCGCCCTCGGCGAGCCGGAACACGTAGAACGCGTCCGGGCCGCCCAGCTCGTCCAGGGTGAGCCAGTCGACCCGCCGCACGGCGCCGGTGGGTTCGGCGGTGCGCGACGGCGTGAACGCGTCGAGGACCTTCGCCCGGTTCTCCCGGTAGACCGGCACGATCCGGTCCGTCGGCTCCTGGCGCTGCACGCGCGACCGGCTCGTCACCGAACCGTCCTTCGCGGTGACCTCGATCGTGTACTCGCCCTCCGGCAGGTACCCGGTCGGCAGGTTCACCATGTACCAGTAGAAGCCGATGGCGGAGTCGTGGATGTGCCCGTTGAGGTTGCGCTGGGTGAAGGGCTCGTTGGCGAACTCGACCCGGTAGCCGCCCGGCCCGCGGGCCACGATCGACTCGATCAGCTCCGGCGTCGGCGTGTCGGTCGGGTGGAACGACACCAGGAACTTGTGCTGCTCGCGCGGCAGGCCGGAACCGTCGAAGTCCCAGTAGACGTTGCAGGCCATGATGTCGTAGATCCGCACCGAGTCCATGCCGCCAGTCTCGGCGGGTCGGCGGGCCCGGCGCATCGGTGTGACCACCCACCCACAGCCCTGCTTAACACGTAAGTCCGGGCCACTCATCGCAACTATCGCGCCGCTCGTCGTGAGGCGCTTGACCGGTTAATCGACCCGCTGCCACGGTCGGCGACGCCACCAAAGACGACCGGCGTTGGGAGACCTTCATGGCAAGACACGTGGGGACACTGGCCGTGATAGCCGCGCTCGTGGCGACGGCAGTGCTGCCGTCGGCCGCGACCGCGCACGGCAGGCCCTGGGTGGCCGGCTGGGCGGCGAGTCCCGTGGTGGGCAGCGAGATCCCGTGGAGCGACTGCCCGGCGGGCGAGGGGCTGCGGGACCAGACCGTGCGCAACGTGGTGTTCCTCAGCGCCGGCGGCGGGTCGGTGCGGGTCCGGGTGACCAACGCGTTCGGCACGACGCCGTTGCGGGTGGGCCGCGCGACGGTCGCCGTGCAGCAGTCTGGTGACGCGGCGGTGCCCGGCACGTTGCGCGCGTTGACGTTCAAGGGCAGGCGGGACGTCACGGTGCCGGCCGGCCGGGAGGTCTTCAGCGACCCGGTCCGGCTGGACGTCGAGGCGCTGTCCACGCTGCTGGTGAGCGCCTACGTGCCGGAGGCCACCGGCCCGCTGACCAACCACCCGTTCACCGCGCAGGGCAACTACCTGGCGCCCGGCGACCGGACCGGCGCGCTGTCGGGCGGGTTCCGGGACACGCCCTGCTGGATGGTCGTCAACGGCGTCGACGTCGCACCCGCGCGGCGGGTCGCGGGCACGGTGGTGGCGTTCGGCGACTCGATCACCGACACCGCCAACACCACCGGCAACGCGAACCGCCGCTGGCCGGACTTCCTGGCCAGGCGGCTGAACGCGGTGCCGGGGCGCACGCTGTCCGTGGTGAACGCGGGCCTGGGCGGCAACCGCCTCATCGCCGACCGGGACGAGCCGTTCTGGGGCGTCGCGGGCGTCACGCGGGTGCGGCGCGACGTGCTGTCACAGACCGGCGTCAAGGCGATGATCCTGCTGGAGGCGGTCAACGACATCGGCTACAGCGCGTCGGCCGAGGACCTGATCGCCGGGCACCGGGACGTGATCGCGCAGGCGCGGGCCGCGGGCGTGAAGGTCTACGGCGGCACGATCCTGCCGTTCAAGGGTTCCTTCATCTGGACCGAGGAGCGCGAAGCGACCTGGCGCGCGCTCAACGACTGGATCCGCACGTCCGGCGAGTTCGACGGCGTGGTGGACTTCGCCGCCGCGACGGGCGTGCCCGGCGACCCGGCCACGCTGAACCCGGCCTACGACAGCGGCGACCACCTGCACCCGAACGACGCGGGCACGGAAGCCATGGCGAACGCCGTCGACCTGGCCATGCTGCTGCGCCGCTGAGCCGCTGCGCTGTCCGGGGTGGGTCCGCTGTCGGCGAACGCCCCGGACAGCACGGCCCGCGCGAGAGCACGATTGAGTGCGTAATCGTGTAATCGAGGGAGGCGCCGATGGATCCGCTGGACGCCTACTCGCAGGCCGTCATCGCGGTCGCGAAGTCGGTCACGCCGCACGTGGCCAGCGTGCGCATGCCGCGCGGGACCGGGTCGGCGGTGGTGTTCACCGACGACGGCTACCTGCTGACCAACGCGCACGTCGTCGGCGGCGGGCGGGACGGCACGGCGGTGTTCGCCGACGGCGCCGAGTCGCCGTTCACGGTCGTCGGCGCCGACCCGCTCGCCGATCTCGCCGTGCTCAAGGCGTCGGCGGAGGCCCCCGGCGCGGCGAGGTTCGGCGACGCCGACCACCTCCAGGTCGGCCAGCTCGTCATCGCCGTCGGCAACCCGCTGGGCCTGGCCGGCTCGGTGACCGCCGGGGTGGTCAGCGCGCTGGGCCGCGCGGTGCCGGTGAGCAACGGCCGGGCCGGACGCGTGATCGAGGACGTGATCCAGACCGACGCGGCGCTCAACCCGGGCAACTCCGGCGGCGCGCTGGCCAACTCCGCCGGCGAGGTGGTCGGCATCAACACCGCGTTGGCGGGCATCGGCCTCGGCCTGGCCATCCCGATGAACAGCACCACCCGGCGCATCCTGTCGACCCTGATGGTCGAGGGCCGGGTGCGGCGGGCCTACCTCGGCGTGATCGGCGCCCCCGCGCCGCTGCCGGACGCCGTCGCCGAGCGCACCGGGCAACGCGCGGGCGTCCGGCTGGTGCAGGTCGTGCCGGGCGGTCCGGCCGAGCGGGCGGGGCTGCGCGACGGCGACCTGGTGCTCAGCGTGGCGCGCACGCCGGTCAGCGACGCCCAGGGCATCCAGCGGCAGCTGTTCGCCGAGGCCATCGGCCTACCGCTGCCGGTGACGGTCCTGCGCAACGGCGCGATGGTCGACGTCATCGCCACGCCCAGCGAGCTCACCACGTAACGCCATCGCGAACCGCCGGTGCTCGCGCACCCTCGCAAGTTCCCGCCGCGTCCGCGCCCCGTCCGCCTGATCGGCGCGCGCGTCCCGCGCCCCTGGCCCATCCGCCCGATCGACGCGCGCGGATTTCCCCTGCGGCTCCGCCCCGTCCGCCTGATCGGCGCGCGAGAACGCCTTCCGCGACCGCGCCTCCTCCACCCGACCAGCGCGCGGGAACGCTTGCGCCACGCGCGGACCGGGGCGGGGCACGACGGCGCGCGCCGCCCCGTCGGCGATCACCCGCAGGTGGTGGTCGCTCTCGGCGAAGCCCATGGCGCGGTACCAGCGCACCGTCGGCGGGTCGTCCCGGGTCCAGGCGTCCAACGTGGTCGCCCCCAACGCCGTGGCCCGAGCCCGAGCCCGCGACAGCAGCGCGCCGCCGATCCCCCGGTGCTGGTGGTCGGGGTGCACGGCGATCGTCTCGATGGTGGCCAGCTCGCCGTCGACCGCCAGGTCGAGGATGCCGACCACCACGTCACCGTCCACCGCCACGAGTTCCGCGCCGGACACCGCCGGCTTCGCCGCGACCGCGTCGTCGTGCCACGCGGTGCCCAGGAAGGACGACACCCGGCACCGCAGCCACGACGGTTCGTCACCGGCGACGTAGTCGCGCACCGCGTACCCCATCGCGACAGCCTGCCCGATCGCCTCCACCCAGGTGCACTGATTTCTCCGATCGCCGAGGGCGGACCACCTGAAAGAAGGTGCACGTCGTCGACAGGCCGGCCGGATTCCCGGCCGACGGCAACCATCCGCGCACGCCGACTGGTAGTAGGTGCGTCGGACGAGGCGAAGGGCCGTGGTGGTGGGAGTACCCGAGGGGTTCGAGGAGTTCGTGGCGGGGGCGTCACCACGCCTGCTGCGCACGGCGTTCCTGTTGACCAGGGACAGGGGGCACGCGGAAGACCTGCTGCAGACGGCGCTGGCGCGGGCGTGGCGGGCGTGGCGGCGGGTGCAGGGCGACCCGGAGCCGTACGTGCGCCGGATCATCGTCAACACCTATGCCACCTGGTGGCGCCGCAAGTGGCGCGACGAACGGCCGACCGACGTGCTGCCCGAGCCGGTCGGCGCGTCCCCGGAGGCCGCCGTCGACCAGCGCGACTGGCTGTGGCAGGCCTTGGGACGCCTCCCCCGCCGCCAACGCGCCGTGGTCGTGCTGCGGTTCTACGAGGACCTGACCGAAGCACAGGCGGCGCACGCCCTCGGCGTCTCCGTCGGCACGGTGAAGAGCCAGACCAGCAAGGCGCTGGCCCGGTTGCGGCTGGACGACACCATCACCCGGGAAGGGGTGCGGCGATGAACCTGACCGACCTCACCGAGGTGCTGCGCCACCACGCCGAACTGCCGCCCGACGCCGCGCACGGCCCCCGCATGTCCGGTATCCAGGCCCGGGTCGAGGCCTCCCGGCGGCGACGGGTGGTGGCGGCGGTCGCGGCCTCGCTCGTGGCCGTGCTGGGCGTGGCCTTCGCGTTGCGGACGCCGGTCCAGCGCGAGTCCCAACCCGCCGAGCCGAAGCCGATCGTGTTCTCCGAGCACCACGAAGGCACGCGGATCGTCGCGCAGACGTCCGGCCGGGCGCCCGCGTCGGCCATCACCCTCCGGTTCGCGCCCACCACGCCCGACCCGAAGCTGTTCATCGCCTGCGACGCGAACGACGACGACAAGCAGATGTACGCCACCCTCGTCGTCAACGGCGTGCCGTACGGCGACGGCCTGACCTGCGGACCCCCGATGAACGTCACCTTCGAGTGGGCGAAGCACGGCATCGGGGTCGGCACGCCCGTGACGGTGACCCTGTCGGCGGGAGAGCAGCTCTGGGACGAGGAGGAGCGGTGGCCGCACTCCGGCCCGATGCCGCCCGACGCCACTTTGGGCCTGGCCGTCGGCGTCCCGGTCGCGCCCGAGGACTACCCGTTCCCGCCCCGCCCGGAGACCTTGGAGCCCATCGACCCGGCGCTGGACAACACCAACCCGGGCCAACGGAGGGTCTACGAGCTGCGAGCCGACCCCGACCAGCCGAACGGCACGTGGCGGAGCACCGTGAGCCTGCCGGGCCGGCCGGTCTACGTCGGGGTGGCCGTCAACACCCCGGGCCGCATCCGGGTGCTGGTCAACGGGGTCGAGGTGATCGAGCACGCCACGTGGACCTACCGGTCCTCCTACCTGATGGACACCAGTCAGGAGTACTGGGAGGTCGCGGTGGAGCCGGGGGCCACGGTGGACCTCACGGTCATCGTCGAGCGCACCAGCGGCGACTGGGCCGTGGTCCTCAAGGAGACGTGAGCGGTGGGCCGTGCGAGGATCCCGCCATGGTCATCGAGGTGCACGACGTTCCCGCGGAGAAGCACTTCGCGGCCGTGGTCGACGGCACGGCGGCGGGCAAGGCGGTCTACCTCCGCACGCCCGACCTGATCGTGTTCACCCACACCGAGGTGGAGCCCGCGTTCGAGGGCAAGGGCGTCGGCAGCGCCCTCGCCCGCGCCGCGCTCGACCAGGCGCGGGCGTGGGAGCTGCCCGTGCTGCCGCTGTGCCCGTTCATCAAGGGCTACATCGAGCGGCACCGCGAGTACGTCGACATCGTCTACCGCGCGCCGAAGAGCACCGCCGTGGACTGAGCGCTCAGCGGAACGACGCGGTGAAGCAGGCGAGCCGGGCGCCCGCGCTGCCCGCCCGGCCGTGCTCGGTCGCGGTGGTCGGCTGCTCGTGCAGCACGATCGAGGACGGCGCGCGGTCGTCGAACGCGAACGGCACGGTGGTCTCGGCCAGGCCGTTGCCCTGGCCGTCGGTGGTCAGCTCCAGCCAGATCTCGTTGCGCGGGTTGGCGTAGGCCGGGTCGACCGACGGCCGCTCGGGCGTCGCGGCGGGGTCGACCTCGTGCTGGTAGTGCGGACCGGCGTCGGTGCCGTTCTTGCCGCACGGGTCGGTGTGCGCGTGGACGGCGTACCCGCGGTCGGGCTGGAGCAGGTCGGCGGACAGCCGCACGGTCGTCGCGCCGTCGCCCGGGACCACCTCCAACTCCAGCTCCGCGCCGGGCGGCGCGGCCTCGGGGTCGTAGGTGAACGCCACGTCCGCCGCCTCGACCGGGGCGAGCACACCGATCTCCCGGACGCCCACCTCTTCCTCCGACGACCTGGCGTCGTCCGGTCCCGGGTCGCCGCCGCACCCCACCGCCACGCTGAGCGCGGCCACGACGAAGACGATGCGCATGCCGGTTCCCTCCACGCGTCCGCTGCGATCACCGCTCGACTACCCTCGCCGCTCCGGGTGAAACCGCGCGCGTGGCGAACCACTCGGCCGAGTGGTTCGGCACTGGTCCGCCGGACGCGGGGAAACCTCGTGGTGCCACGTCGCCGCCCGCCGAGAGGGCGGCGCACCGGGACCCGAGGGGGTTCGATGAGCACCCGCACCCTGATCGCCGCCCTCGCGTGCACGGCGGCGTTCCAGGCGCCGATCGCGCACGCGGCCGACGAGCCCGGCGCGTTGATCGCGTGCGGCACGACCGCGGAGGACCGCGTCACCTCGCGCGGCGAGGCGCTGACCCGGTCGCAGTCCTGGTTGGACGCCGGGGTGCCGTACAGCCAGCAGGCCTGTCACCAGAACGAGCACGGCAGCTACCGCACCGACTGCTCGGGCTACGTCTCGATGGCGTGGGGCCTGACGCACTCCCGCACCACGGTCACGCTCGGCGACGTGGCCACCCCGATCGCGCACGCCGACCTGCGCCCGGGTGACGCGCTCATCACCTCCTACCACGCCGCGCTGTTCGTGCGCTGGGCCGACGACGCGAAGTCGGAGCCGGTCGTGCGCGAGCAGACCGGCCCCGACGGCGCGCCTCCCGTGGAGCGGAAGTGGACGGCGCAGGCGGCGAGCGCCTACACCGCGATCCGCTACTACCGGGTCACCGAGTCTTAATGACCCGTGTCAAGTGGCTGTGGGCGCTGGTGTGGCGGAACTTGTCGTTGTGAACGGCCGGTTGTCGCGCAACAGTGCCCACAGC
>NZ_JBVJVK010000063.1:0-44793 GCF_055603705.1 Actinosynnema sp. NPDC037264
CCCCCCCCCCCCCCCCCCCCCCCCCCCCCCCCCCCCCCCCCCCCCCCCCCCCCCCCCCCCCCCCCCCCCCCCCCCCCCCCCCCCCCCCCCCCCGGTACCGCGGAGCGCCCGTCGCCGCACGACCGGCTCCGGGCGCTCGCCTAACCGGTGGCGCGGTAGGCCTCGCCGGCCCGGTTCGGCGTCCCTCCCGGCACGTACAGCCCCGTGCCCGGTTTGTCGGCGGGGAGCGCGAACCACGCGTAGCGCTCCAGGTAGGGCAGGTCTTCGAGCATCCGGGACGACGCGCCGGCGAAGTCGGCCAACTGCTGCGCGTCCGGGTAGCGCACGCCACCGCCGGCGAAGTCCATCAGCGAGTACTCGGTCAGCCAGATCGGCAGGCCGTAGCGCGCGTGCACGGCGTCCAGGTAGTTCTTCAGGTGGCCGACGGCGGCCGGGCCGAAGTCCGAGCCGTACCAGTGCAGGGTGATGAAGTCGACCCGCAGGCCGCGCTGCCGCGCCCCGGCCAGGAACCGGTCGAGCCAGCCGCCCGCCCGGTCGCCGCTGTGCGCGACGGCCGGGCTGCCCAGGCGCATCCCGGTCGCCTGGAGCTGCGGCCAGAGGTCCAACGCCTGCTCCACGGTCAGGTTCGACTGCTCGGCGAGGTCCGGCTCGTTGAAGCCGAGCAGGGTGGTGCCCTGGCCCCGGACCGCCTGGAGGTTCGCCGGGGTCACCGTCTTCGCGCCCCAGATCATGGGCACGTACTCGACGCCGGGCGGCGGCTGCACGTCCTCCCTGGTCGGGGCCCAGTTGTAGAACCAGCCCGCGCCCACGTCGGACAACGCCGCGGTCACGCCGTCGAAGTGCCAGGTGCCGACACCCTTCTTCACCGACCTGGCGACCTGCTGCACGACCGGCGCCGGTGCTGCCGTGGTCGTGCTGGTGGTGGTGGTCGTTGTTGTCGTCGTCGTAGTGGTCGTCGTGGACGGGATGGTCGAGGGCACCCGGCTGGTCGTCACGGCGACCGGGGCGGCCGCGGACGGTGGCGTCCGTTCCAGGGGCAGCAGCACGACCGCGCCCGCCACCGCCGCGACGGCCGCCGCCGCGATCAGCGGTTTGGTGGCCGCGTGCGCCCAGAAGCCCTTCTTTGCCACCGCGATCACGGGCTCGGCGGCGGCCAGGTCGAACCCGGCGGGCAGCGGCACGAGCGGGATCCTGGCCAGCAGGCCGTCCACCGCGGCCAGGTCGTCGAACCCGCGGGCGCAGCGGGCGCACTCCCGCGCGTGCCGCACGATCCGCTTGCGCCACAACGCGTTCGGCTGCCCGTCCCAGTCCGCGATCACCTCGGCCAGGTCCCCGCAGCGCGGCAGGGCGAGCACCCGGACGACCACCCGCGCCCCGTCGAGCTGAGCCTTCATCCGCTGCACCCGCACCGCCGCGTGCTGCGGCGTGAGGTCGAGCGCCTCGGCCAGCTCGGCGCGGGTGATCCGGCCGACCTGCTCCATCCACCACAGCGACAGCAGCTCGCGCTCGTCGTCGCCGATCCACCGGGTGGCCGCGACGACCTCGCGGCGTTGGCCGGTGAGCTGGAGCCGGGTGATGGCCAGGTCGGCGAAGTCCGCGCCGGGGTCGGCGAGGTCGGCCGGTTCGGCGTCGGCGAGCGGCGGCCGGGCCTTGTGGTGGTCACGGACCTGGTTCAGCGCGATGGCCAGCAGCCACGACCGGAACGCCTCGGGCTCGCGCAGCTTCGGCAGCCCGTTCAGCGCGCGGAGCATGGTCTCCTGCACCACGTCGTCGGTGTCCGGGTGGCCCGCCAGGGCGCGTCCCACCACGTTGTAGACCAGCGGCAGGTAGGCGGCCACCAGCGCGTCCAACGCGCCCGGCTCGCCCCGCTGCGCGGCCGTCACCGCCGCGGCGTCCTCTGGTGTGCGCATGCCGTTCCTCTCGGCCGAGTCGGTCTTACCTCACCGGAGACCCCTCGGCCGCGACACGATAACGACAATTACGCGGCGAGCACCGAAGCCGCCATGCCGATCAGCGCCGTGCCGCACAGCCGCTCGAACACCGGCCGCACCTTCGGCCGCGACAGCAGCGCCGCCAGCCGGCCCGCCAACGGCACCACCACGGCCCAGAAGCACGCGAACACGCCCACCGCGACCGCCGACAGCAGCGCGGCCTGCGGCAGCGGCGGCGACGCCGGGTCCATGGCCTGCGGCACGAGGCTGAGGAACGTCAGCATCACCTTCGGGTTGAGCAGGTCGCACAGCAGGCCGCGCAGGAACAGCGACCGGTCCGACCTCGGCGCCTGCCTGATCGGCCCGCCGCGCCGGGCCGCCAGCAGCGTGGCGATGCCCAGGTGCACCAGGTACAGCGCGCCCACCGCCTTGACCGCCAGCAATGCCGCCGGCGCCGCCGCGACCAGCGCGGACAGCCCCACCGTGGCCAGCAGGGCGTGCACGAGCAACCCGGTCACCACGCCCGCCGCCGTCAGCGCGCCGTACCGCACGCCGCGCACGGCGTTGCCGGTGACCAGCACGAAGTCCGGTCCGGGCACGACGGTGATGACGACCAGGGCGAGCAGGAACGAGGTCCAGGCGATGTGCACGGCCGCATCCTGGGCGATCCGTTCGGGTGTATTCCACCTGACGATTACAGTGTTCGGTTGTGAGCGAGACAGCCGAACTGGATTCGGTCGACTGGCTGATCCTGGAGGCGTTGCAGAACGACGCGACGCTGCCGAACCGGAGCCTGGCCGAGCTGGTCGGCATCGCGCCGTCGACCTGCCTGCAGCGGGTGCGCCGGCTGCGCGACCTCGGGGTGATCACCGGGTTCCACGCCGTGGTCGACCCGCGGACCACGGGCCTGCCGCTGGAGGCCGTCGTGTCGGTCAACGTGCGGCCGCACACCAGGCCGGTGGTGGCGGCGTTCCGGCGGTTCGTGATGGCGCAGCCCGAGACGCGGTCGTTGTTCCACGTCAGCGGCCAGGCGGACTTCCTGGTGCACATCGCGGTGGCCGACAGCACGCACCTGCAGGCGTTCCTGATGGACAAGATCGCCTCGCGGACGGAGGTGCGGAACCTGACCAGCTCGGTGGTGCTGGAACGGGTCGAGACCCGGGCCCTGACCCCGCCCGACGATCAACGGCCCACCCACCGCAGGCGACGCGTATAGATTTCGGGCATGGACCCTGACGAGTTCCGCCGGATCGGCCACGAGGTGATCGACTGGATCGCCGACTACCGCTCGCGCGTCGAGGACTTCCCGGTCTCCTCACCCGTCGAGCCAGGCTGGGTGCGGGGGCAGCTGGCCGGGCTGCCCGACCGCGGCGAGGGGTTCGACGGGCTGCTCGCGGACCTGGACCGGGTCGTGCTGCCGGGGACGACGCACTGGCAGCACCCCGAGTTCTTCGCCTACTTCCCGTCGAACGCCTCGCTGCCGTCGGTGCTCGGCGACCTGCTGTCGTCGGGGCTGGGCGTGCAGGGCATGTTGTGGTCCACCTCCCCCGCCGCGACCGAGGTCGAGCAGCACCTGATGGACGAGCTGGTCGGGGCGCTCGGCCTGCCGTCGTCGTTCGTCGGCGGTGGGGTCATCCAGGACACCGCGTCGTCCGCCGCGCTGGTCGCGGTCCTCGCCGCGCTGCACCGGTCGTCGGGTGGGAAGTGGCGGCAGTCCGGTGTGGACGGGTCCGAGACCGTGTACGTGTCGTCCCAGACGCACTCGTCGCTCGAACGGGCCGCGCGGATGGCCGGGCTCGGCGAGCAGGCCGTGCGATCGGTCCGGGTGGACTCGCGGCTGGCCATGCGGGTGGACGACCTGGCCGACCGGATCAGGTCCGACGTGGCGGCGGGCCGGCGGCCGGTGATGGTGTGCGCGACCGTCGGCACCACGGGCACCGGCGCGGTCGACCCGGTGCGCGAGATCGCCGCCGTGTGCGCCGAGCACGGGATCTGGCTGCACGTGGACGCGGCGTGGGCGGGCCCGGCGGCGCTGTGCCCGGAGTTCCGGCACCTGTTCGACGGCGTGGACCTGGCCGACTCGTTCACCGCGAACGCGCACAAGTGGATGCTGACCGCGTTCGACCTGTCCCTGTTCTGGACCGCCCACCCGGACGTGCTGGTCGACGCCCTCACGATCCTGCCGGAGTACCTGCGCAACACGGCCACCGAGTCGGGCGCGGTCGTGGACTACCGCGACTGGCAGATCCCCCTGGGCCGGCGGTTCCGGGCGCTGAAGCTGTGGTCGGTGCTGCGCTGGTACGGCCTGGAGGGCATCCGGGAGCACCTGCGCGGCCACGTGGAGCTGGCGGCCCTGCTCGAATCGTGGGTGGACGCGTCCGACGACTGGGACCTGGTCGTGCCGCGCTCCCTGTCCCTGGTCACCCTCGCCCACCGCTCCGGCGACGCGGCGACCCGTGCCGCGATGGACCGCGTCAACGCCAGCGGCGACGCCTTCATCACCCACACCGTCGTCGACGGCCGCTTCGCCATCCGCGTGGCGATCGGCGCGGAAGCGACCAAGGAGCACCACGTGCGGGCGCTCTGGGACGCCCTGCGGATCAGGGGTTGATCAGCGTGGTGAGGTCGATGGTCACCGGGAAGGGCTCGGGGACCTCGACCTCCCCGGTGCCTTGCGCGATCTGCTTGTACCTGCCGGCGACCAGGCTGAACGCGATGAGCGTGGCCGGCTCGTCCAGCTCCACCACCCAGTAGTGCGGGATTCCCACCTTGGCGTACTCGATCGGCTTGAACACGCGGTCTGTCCGACCCGTTCCCGGCGACACGATCTCCACTGCCAAGTGCAGGTCATCGGGGTTGAACCGGCTCGGGTGCTCCCAGTAGCGCTCGGCAGGCACCACTACGACGTCGGGTGCGCGCAATGAGAGCGGAGGCCCCGGGTCGATCACGACGTCGACGTCCTGGACCGCCACCACCCCGGCGGGCAGTTGCTCTTTGAGGCAGCTCCGGAGGTTCGCCATCGCCACTTGGTGCTTCGGTGCCGGCCTTGGCGCCACCAGCAAGACTCCTTCGACCAGCTCGAAGTGGCGCGACTTGTCCTCTGGAAGCGCGTCCCACTCCTCAAGCGTGAACAAGTGGTCAGGCCAGGGCAACGTGCTCATCGCGGCCACCTCTCTTGCTCCATTGATCGCGCAGCGTAGCCGATCGACTACAGGACCCGAAGCAGGCCCTCCTGGACCACGGTAGCCACCAGCTGGCCGTCGTGGCTGTAGAAGCGGCCCGTCGCGAGGCCCCGAGCGCCGGAAGCCGAAGGCGAGGCGCAGTCGTAGAGGAACCACTCGTCCGCCCGGAACCGGCGGTGGAACCACATGGCGTGGTCCAGGCTCGCGCCCAGCACCTTGTCGGTTCCCCAGTACACGCCGTGCCTGACGAGCACCGAGTCGAGCAACGTCATGTCCGACGCGTACGCCAGCACGCACACGTGCAGCAGGTCGTCGTCCGGCAGCTTGCCGTCGGCCCTCATCCACACCTGGCTGCGCGCCTCGCCCGGCCCGTCCTCCCGCGCCCGCCACGGCGGCTCGGTCACGTACCGGATGTCGATCGGCCTCGGCAGCCGCGCCATGCCGACCTTCTCCAGGTACCCGGCCGCCGACTCGGCGTAGGTGGGCAGCGAGGACGGCGGCGGCACGGCGGGCATCGGCTCCTGGTGGTCCAGGCCCGGCTCGTCCAGCTGGAACGACGCCGACAGGGCGAAGATCGCCTTGCCGTGCTGGACCGCGACCACGCGCCGGGTGGTGAACGAGCGCCCGTCGCGGATCCGGTCGACCTCGTACACGATCGGCACGGTCGGGTCGCCACCGCGGATGAAGTACGAGTGCAGCGAGTGCACCCGGCGCTCACGGGGCACGGTGCGGCCGGCGGCTACCAGGGCCTGACCGGCGACCTGCCCGCCGAACACCCGAACGGGCGACTCGGCGGGTGACACACCGCGGAAGATGTTCTCCTCGACGCGCTCCAGGTCGAGCAGCGCGACGAGTCGGTCGAGCACGGGCTGCCCGTGGGGCACGCCGTCGGCGTCCAGTGGAACGTCCGAGAACTCGGCGGTCGCCGCGGCACGGGCAGCCTCGGTCACGTCATCTCCTAAGCGTGGTCGTCCTCCCCCAGGCGGTGCACCCGGATGAGGTTCGTCGAGCCGATGGTGCCAGGCGGCGAGCCTGCCACGACCACGACGAGGTCGCCCGGCTGGTACCGGCCGATGTCGATCATCGACAGGTCCACCTGGCGGACCATCTCGTCCGTCGAGTCCACCTTAGGCACCAGGAACGTCTCGGTGCCCCAGGTGAGAGAAAGCTGACTGCGCACGCTGGGCTCCGGCGTGAACGCCAGCAGCGGCAGCGGGGTGTGCAGGCGGGCGAGCCGCCGCACGGTGTCGCCGGACTGGGTGAACGCGACCAGCGCCTTCGCGTTCAGCCGCTCGCCGATGTCGCGCGCCGCGTACGAGATCACGCCGCGCTTGGTGCGCGGGACGTGCGTCAGCGGCGGGACCACGGTGGACTCGGTCTCGACGGCCACGATGATGCGGCTCATGGTCTTGACCGACTCGATGGCGTAGCGGCCGACCGACGTCTCGCCGGACAGCATCAGCGCGTCGGCGCCGTCGAGCACGGCGTTCGCGACGTCCGAGGTCTCGGCGCGGGTCGGCCGGGAGTTCGTGATCATGGAGTCGAGCATCTGGGTGGCCACGATCACCGGCTTGGCGTTCTCGCGGGCGATCTGGATGGCCCGCTTCTGCACCAGCGGCACGTGCTCCAGCGGCAGCTCCACGCCCAGGTCGCCGCGGGCGACCATGACGCCGTCGAAGGCGAGCACGATCGCTTCGAGGTTGTCGACCGCCTCGGGCTTCTCGATCTTGGCGATGACCGGCTTGCGGCCGTGGCCCACGCGGTCCATCACCTGGTGGACCAGGTCGATGTCCGCCGGCGAGCGCACGAACGACAGGGCGATGAAGTCCACGCCCAGGTTGAGGGCGAACTCCAGGTCCTCGATGTCCTTCTCGGACAGCGCGGGCACGGACACGTCCATGCCGGGCAGCGAGAGGCCCTTGTTGTTGCTGACGGGGCCGCCCTCGGTGACCTCGCAGACCACGTCCGGCCCGTCGACCTCGGTGACGGTCAGGCCCACCTTGCCGTCGTCCACCAGCAGCCGGTCGCCCGCCTTGGCGTCCTGCGCCAGCTGCTTGTAGGTGGTGGAGACGCGGTCGTGGGTGCCCTCGACGTCCTCGACGGTCACCCGGACGATGTCACCGGTGCGCCACTCGACGGGGCCGTGGGCGAACCGCCCGAGGCGGATCTTCGGACCCTGGAGGTCGGCCAGGATGCCGACCGCGCGGCCCGACGCTTCGGCCGCGTTGCGGACGAGGTCGTAGACCTGCTTGTGGTCGGCATGGCTGCCGTGGCTGAAGTTCATCCGGGCAACGTCCATACCGGCCGCCACCAGCTCGTTGACCTTGTCCTCGGTCGCGGTGGCAGGACCCATCGTACAGACGATCTTCGCGCGTCGACTCACGTCTAGTCAGAGTAGTCCCTGTCACTGGACCGATCAGGATGTACCGGGAAGTAATCTCCGCGAAACAGGCAGAATCTGCACCGTGGGCCCCAGAATCCTTCCGTTCGTGGTCGCGGCGTTGCTCAGCGTCATCGTGCTGTTCACCCCGGCGTCAGGTGTGCCCACCGCGCCCCCGGGCACCGACAAGGTGGTGCACTTCGTGCTGTTCGCCCTGCTCATGGGCGCTGGGAGGTACGCGCGACTGCCGTCCGGACCACTGGTCATCGGCCTCTTGGGTTACGCCGCGGTCTCGGAAGTGTTGCAGTGGCTCATCACCGCGCTGAACCGCGGCGGGGACGTCCTGGACGCCCTTGTGGACGTCGCCGGCGTGGGCTTCGGCGCCCTGCTCGCACGATCGACCGCCCGAAAACGTCGTACCCCTCTGGGAGAATAAGAACAGGGGTCCCCTGGCGGGCGACGCCTGCGCAGCCACAGCCGCGGGTGCCAGCGTCGGCGGTGCAAGGCGAGGCAACCGTCGGCGGCGCAGGGCGGGGCAACCCTTCGGCGGAGGAAGCCGGTCCAGCCGTCAGCGGCGAAAGCCGACCAAGTCCGCCGGCGCCCGTGAGCGGCGGAAGCCGGTGCGGCCCCGTCAGGGTCGGTGAGCGGCGCGAACCAGCCCAGCCCGTGACCGCCGGTGAGTGGCACAAGCCGACCCCGGGGCCGTCGGCGGCGCAAGCAGGCCCGGCCAGCGGCGGCGGCGGCGGTGGTGGCGGAAGCAGCCCGGCCGTCAGCGGCGCAGGCCGGAGCGGCCGTCAGCGGCGGAAGCCGATTTCGGTCAGGCCGATGTGGTCGGCGCACCAGTCGACGAGCGGTGTGACCTGGTGCCAGGCTTCGCGGACCCGGTCCAGGCAGCCGGGCTCGTGCAGCACGTCGTCGGGCGGCCACACCTTGGCCACGTAGAGGCGCTTGTGCTTGAGCAGCTCGATCCGGGGGTGTTCCGGGTCCAGGCCGCGCGGCGCCCGCTTGAGCTTGTCCCCGCGCAGCTCCCAGCCGGACTTGGCGAGCTTCGCGAGCAGCTTCTCCAGCGCACGCCCCCGCACGTCGTCAGCCACCGACTCGCGGTAGCGCGCGAGCTGGTCGGACGCCATCGCGAACGACCCACCGGCCACGAACAGCCCTTCGGTCCCGATCTGCACGTAGTGCGCGCCGCCGCCGCGGCCGAGTTCGACCACTCCGCCGCAGTGGTCTTTGTACGGCGTCTTGTCCTTGCTGAACCGCACGTCCCGATAGGGCCGAAAGACCTTTCCCTTGCCGAACTCGGGCTCGAGCACGGCGAGCAACGTCTCCATGGGCGTGCGCACATCGCGCTGGTAGACGTGCTTGTGGTCGTCCCAGTAGGCCTTGGAGTTGTCGGCGACGAGTCCGTCGTAGAAGTCGATGGCGTGTTCGCCGAACCCGGTGAATTCCACGGCGCCCAGCTTACGTTCGTCCATTCGTGGCTCATTCGAACGCTCTATCGCAACGCATCACCGAGCCGTCACGTTCTGTGCATAATCGCCGGGTGGGTAGGAAAACGGCGCTGGCCGGATGGCTGCGCGAGCTCGACGCGGTGGAGATCCGGGACATCTTGGCGCTGCGCAAGGACGCCGCCGATCGCAGGCCCCACTCGCTGCGGGCGCTGGCGGACGAGCTGACCTCGACGGCGTCGCTGCGCGCGGCGGTCGACGGGCTCGACCAGGCGTGCCGGGACGTGCTGGACACCGTGCTGCGGCTGGGTGACGAGGCGGGCGTGGAGGTGCTGGCGGAACGGTTGCGCTGCAACGGGAAGGCGTCGCGGGCGGAGCTGAAGCGGGCGTTGGGCCAGTTGCGCGCGAGGGCGTTGGTGTGGCCGGCGGCCGGGCGGTTGGCGAGCTCGCCGGGGTTGCGGCTGCTGGAGGAAGAACCCGCGCGCCGCATCACGCCCGCGCCGCGCACGCCCCGCCGCGCGCCGCAGAACCGGGGATTCGCGGACCGGGCCGCGATCACGCCCGCGACGTCCACTGTGGACGGGGTGACGCGGCTGGTCGACCTGTGCGACGTCGAGCAGGTGGCGTGCCGCGCGGTGATGGGGTTGCGGGAGCTGAGGCGGCTCGCGGGCGTGCTGCGGTCCGACGAGGGCCGGACCCGGTTGTGGGTGGGGTTGGCCGTCGAGGCGCGGTTGCTCGCGGTGGACGACGGCAGGCTGGTGCCGACGGTCGGCGCGGACGCGTGGCGGGCCGCGTCGCCCGCGGAGCGGTTGACCGCGTTGGCGCGCGCCTGGCCGCGGCTGACGTGGACGCCGGGCAAGCAGCGGCCCGCGTCGGCGGAACCGTCCTCGACGGACTCGGGCGACCGGACCAGGCGCGGCCTGCTGGAGCGGTACGCGCGGTTGGACGAGGACGAGGCGTTCGAGCACCGGCACGAGGTGGTGGCCGAGCTGGTGTGGACGCGGCCCGCCGTGCACGGGCGCGCGGCGACCGAGGCGGCGTTGGTGGAGGCCGAGTCGGTGGGGTTGGTGGCGCTGGGCGCGGCGACCGCGCTGGGCCGGGCGGTGCTGGCGGGCGGGGTGGACGAGGTGGCGGGTCGGTTCGTGCCGCCGGAGGCGGTCACCGCGCACCTGCGGCCGGACCTGAGCGCCGTGGTGGCCGGGCTGCCGTCGCGCGAGCTGAGCGCGGTGCTGGAGCTGGCGGCGGACGGCGCGGCGGGCGGGTGGCGGTTCAGCGGCGCGAGCGTGCGGCGGGCGTTGGACGCGGGGCACGAGCCGGACGCGTTGCTGGCCCGGTTGGCGTCGGTGGCCGAGCACGGCGTGCCGCCGACGTTGGCGCACCTGGTGCGCGAGGTGGCGCGGCAGCACGGGCGGATCACGGTGACGCCGGTGGCGTGCTGCGTGCGCACCGAGGACCCGGTGCTGTTGAGCGAGATCGCCGCGCACCCGTCGTTGGCGCCGCTGTCGTTGCAGCCGTTGGGGCCGACGGTGCTGGCGTCGGCGAAGCCCGCGGCGGAGACGTTGGCGTTGCTGCGGGCGGCCGGTTACGCGCCGACGACGGCCACGGTGGACGGCATGGCGGTGGTGGAGCGGGTGCCGCGACGGCGCGTCGAGCCACCGCCGGTGCGCGCGGCGACGGGCGGGTGGCGCACGCCGTTGACCGGGCACGAGGTGGGAAAGCTGGCGGCGGCGCTGGTGGAGCGGGAGCGGCCGAGGCCGCAGTTCGTGCTGCCGCCGGTGGAGTCGCAGCGGATCGGCACGGTGCGGCTGCTGCGCGACCAGTCGCTGGTGCTGCGCGATTCGGAGGTCGTGCTGCTGGCGGACGCGCTGGTCAGCCGCACGTCCGTGGAGATCGCGGTGGCGAACGGCCCGCGGAGCACGGTGAAGCACGTGATCACCCCCGTCGACCACGCGGCGGGCAACCTCAAGGCCAACTGCGCCCCGCGCGGCGAGCACCGCGAGTTCCTGGTCAGCCGCATCCGCTCGGTGCGCGCGGTGACCGGCGTCTGACCGGCGGGCCCGACCCGGCCCTCTTCGGGTCGGGGCAGCGTGCGTCAGGGCAACCGTCCCTGGACCGCCGGCCACTCCCGCACCTCGTGCCGGAGGTGATCGTCGCGGATGCGGTCGACCAGGTTGCCGAGCCGGCGGACGAGGGTCCGCACCTCGCGCAGCTCCCGGATCTCCTCGATCGGGCGGTCGGTCCGGTTCTCCGCCATCCGGAGGGCCTCCTCGCGGGACAGCCGGATGTTGCCCAGGTTGCGCCTCGCCGCACCGTCGGGGGTCAGCTCGGGCGGCACGTCGGCGAGTTCCGGGTACTCACTGACGACGGAGGCGAGCATGGCCAGGCGGTTGGCGACCTCCTGCCCGCTCACGTCCCCGAAACGGGTCGTCAGGCCGTTCAACGGCTGGATAATCGACAGCCACCAGTTCGTCCGGTGCTCGCCGTCGGGCTGCGACTCCACCAGCCAACGCCGCCGTTCCTCGTCGTCCCACGCCAGGAGCTGCCCGAACGTGATCCCGAATGACCGTAACGTGTCGTTGTCCGGAATCCCGCTGCCCATTCGCATCCTCCTCCGAAGAAAGCAAAAGGCCGCCCCGACGTCATTGTCGGGGCGGCCGGGTACCCAGCGAACGGCGGGTCTAAGGGGTCACACCACGGCCAGCGGCAGCATGTTGGGGATCACCGGTGACGGCAGGTCGGACGAGCCGGTCAGGTAGCGGTCCACCGCGTTGGCCACCGAGCGGCCCTCGGCGATCGCCCACACGACCAGCGAAGCGCCCCGGTGCGCGTCACCGCAGACGAACACGCCGGGCGACTGGGTCTGCCAGTCCGAGCCGCACGAGATCGTGCCGCGCGAGGTGAGCTGGATGCCCAGCCCGTCCAGCAGCGGCATGTGCTCGACGCCCTCGAAGCCGATCGCCAGCAGCACCAGGTCCGCCGGCAGCAGCTCGACCTCCTCGGACGTCGGCACGACCTGGCGGCGGCCGGAGGCGTCCTTCTCCACCCGCACCTTGCGCAGCTGGATCTGGCGCACGTGCCCGTCCTCGTCGCCGACGAACTTCTCCACCGCGACCGCGAACTTCCGCTCGCCCGCCTCCTCGTGCGCGGGGTAGGTGCGCAGGATCCACGGCCACACCGGCCACGGCGAGCGGGCGTCGTCCCGAGTGGACGGTGGCATCGGGTACTGGTCCAGCTGCAGCACGGAAGCCGCGCCCTGCCGGGACGCCGTGCCGTAGCAGTCGGCGCCGGTGTCGCCGCCGCCGATGATCACGACGTGCTTGCCGGCCGCGTCGATCGCCGGCGGGCCGTCGCCCTCGCACGCGCGGTTGGCGGGCACCAGGTGCTCCATCGCCAAGTGGATGCCCCGCAACGAACGGCCGGGCGTCGTCGTGTCGTCACGACCGCGCAGCGCGCCCACGGCGAGCACCACCGCGTCGAACTTCGACCGCAGCTCCTCGACGGTCAGGTCGACGCCGACCTCGCAGCCGGTGACGAACTTCGTGCCCTCCTTGCGCAGCTGCGCGAGCCGCCGGTCGAGGACCTTCTTCTCCATCTTGAACTCGGGGATGCCGTAGCGGAGCAGCCCGCCGAGCCGGTCGTCCCGCTCGAACACGGTGACCTCGTGGCCCGCCCGCGTGAGCTGCTGCGCCGCCGCCAACCCGGCCGGGCCGGACCCGACCACCGCGACCGCCTTGCCCGACGACACCTGTGCCTGCGTGGGCCCCACGAGCCCCTGGTCCCAGGACACGTCGGCGATCGCCTGCTCGACCCGCTTGATCGCGACCGCGCCGCCCGCGTCGTGGCTGATCGACAGCACGCACGCCGCCTCGCACGGCGCGGGGCACAACCGGCCGGTGAACTCCGGGAAGTTGTTCGTCGCGTGCAGCCGGTCCGACGCCGACTCCCAGTCGCCCCGGCGCACCAGGTCGTTCCACTCGGGGATCAGGTTGCCCAGCGGGCACCCGGCCGACCCGGAGTGGCAGAACGGGATGCCGCAGTCCATGCACCGCGTCGCCTGCGTGCGCACCTCCGCGTCGCGCTGCTCGGCGGGGACGTCGAGGTACACCTCGTCCCAGTCGCTCAGCCGCTCGGCGGCGGGCCGCTTCTTCGGCTCGGAGCGGGAGTGCTTGAGGAAACCGTACGGGTCAGCCACGGGAGGCCTCCATGATCGCCTGGTCGACGTCCCTGCCTTCCGCGCGGGCGAGCCTCATCGCTTCGAGCACGCGCTGGTAGTCACCGGGCATGACCTTGGTGAACGACGCGGAACGCCGGGGCCAGTCGCCGAGCAGCGACGCGGCCACCGCCGAACCGGTGAGCTGGTGGTGGCGTTCCACCACTTCGCGCAGCCAGCGCAGGTCTTCCGCACCGGGCCGCTGCAACTCGACCATGGCGGTGTTGACCGCCGCCGGGTCGAGCTCCAGCACGTACGCGATGCCGCCGGACATGCCCGCGGCGAGGTTGCGGCCGGTCGGCCCGAGCACCACGGCCCGGCCGCCGGTCATGTACTCGAACGCGTGGTCGCCCACGCCCTCGGCCACGGCCAGCGCGCCCGAGTTGCGCACGCAGAACCGCTCGCCGACCCGTCCGCGCAGGAAGATCTCGCCGGACGTGGCGCCGTAGCCGATCACGTTGCCCGCGATGACCTGCTGCTCGGCCGCGAACGGCGCGTCCGGGTGCGGCCGCACGACGATCCGGCCGCCGGACAGGCCCTTGCCGACGTAGTCGTTGGCGTCGCCGATCATCTCCAGCGTGACGCCGCGCGGGATGAACGCGCCCAGCGACTGGCCGGCCGAGCCGGTGAACGTCACGTGGATCGTGTCGTCGGGCAGGCCGTCGCCGCCGAACCGGCGCGTGACCTCCGCGCCGAGCAGCGTGCCGACGGTCCGGTTGACGTTGCGCAGCGGCAGTTCCAGCCGCACCGGGCGGGCGTCGTTGAGCGCCGCGTCGGCGAGCTGGAGCAGCGTGCGGTCCAATGCCTGCGCCAGGCCGTGGTCCTGCTCGCGGACCTTGCGCTTGGCCGTGCGGTAGGGCGTCTCGGGCACCTCGAACACCGGCGTCAGGTCCAGCCCGGCCGCCTTCCAGTGCTCGACGGCCTCGTCGGTCTTGAGCAGCTCGGCGTGGCCGACGGCCTCGTCGATCGTGCGGAAACCGAGCGACGCCAGCAGTTCCCGGACTTCCTGGGCGATGAAGTGGAAGAAGTTCACCACGTGGTCGGCCTGGCCCGTGAAGCGCTTGCGCAGCTCCGGGTTCTGCGTGGCGATGCCGACCGGGCAGGTGTCGAGGTGGCAGACGCGCATCATCACGCAGCCCTCGACGATGAGCGGCGCGGTCGCGAAGCCGAACTCCTCCGCGCCGAGCAGCGCAGCCACCACCACGTCGCGGCCGGTGCGCATCGCGCCGTCGACCTGCACGGTGATCCGGTCCCGCAAACCGTTGAGCAGCAACGTCTGCTGGGTCTCGGCGAGCCCGATCTCCCACGGCGTGCCGGCGTGCTTGAGCGAGTTCAGCGGCGACGCGCCGGTGCCGCCGTCGTGGCCGGAGATCAGCACCACGTCCGCGTGCGCCTTCGCCACGCCCGCCGCGACCGTGCCGACGCCGACCTCGCTGACCAGCTTCACGTGCACGCGGGCCTGCTCGTTGGCGTTCTTCAGGTCGTGGATCAGCTGCGCCAGGTCCTCGATCGAGTAGATGTCGTGGTGCGGCGGCGGGGAGATCAGGCCAACGCCCGGCGTGGAGTGCCGGGTCCGCGCGATCCACGGGTACACCTTGTAACCGGGCAGCTGGCCGCCCTCGCCCGGCTTCGCGCCCTGCGCCATCTTGATCTGGATGTCGCTGGCGTTGACCAGGTACTCGGAGGTGACGCCGAACCGGCCGGACGCGACCTGCTTGACCGCGCTGCGCCGCTCCGGGTCGTACAGGCGCTCGGGGTCCTCGCCGCCCTCGCCGCTGTTGGACCGGCCGCCGAGCCGGTTCATCGCGATGGCCAGCGTCTCGTGCGCCTCGGCCGAGATCGACCCGTAGGACATGGCGCCGGTGTTGAACCGCTTGACGATCGAGGAGACCGGCTCGACCTCGTCGATCGGGACCGGCGTGCGGCCGGCGGCGTCGAACGAGAACAGGCCGCGCAGCGTGCCGCCCTGCCGGGACAGCCGCTCCACCTCGTCGGTGTAGCGCTTGTACACGTCCTGCTTGCCGGTCTTGGTGGCGTGCTGGAGCAGGAAGACCGTCTCGGGCGTGAACAGGTGCAGCTCGCCCTCGCGGCGGTAGGCGTACTCGCCGCCGACCTCGAGCCTGCGGTGCACGCGGTCGGTCGGGTTGTCCGGGTGCGCGCGGCGGTGGCGCAGCGCCACCTCCTCCGCCAGCACGTCCAGGCCCGCGCCGCCGAGCTTCGACACCGTGCCGGTGAAGTACTCGCCCAGCAGTTCCTCGGACAGGCCGACGGCCTCGAACACCTGCGCCGCCGTGTACGCGCCTACGGTCGAGATGCCCATCTTCGACATGATCTTCAACGTGCCCTTGACCAGCGCGGTCACGTAGTTCCGCACGGCCTTGCGCGGCTCGATGCCGGTCACCGCGCCGGTGCTGATCATGTCTTCGATCGTCTCGAACGCCAGGTACGGGTTCACCGCGGCGGCGCCGTAGCTCAGCAGCGCGGCGATGTGGTGCACCTCGCGGGCGTCACCGGTCTCCACGACCAGCGCCACGCGCAGCCGCTCCTTGGTGCGCACCAGGTGGTGGTGCACCGCGGAGACCAGCAGCAGCGACGGGATCGGCGCCATCCGGTGGTCGGAGTCGCGGTCGGACAGCACGAGCGTGCGGGCGCCGTTCGCGATCGCCTCGGACGCCTCGCGGCGCACCCGCTCGATCGCCGCCGCCAGCGCCGCGCCACCACCGTCCACTTCGTACAGTCCGGACAGGACGGTGCACGCGAAGCCCGGCAGGTCGCCGTCGTCGTTGATGTGGATGAGCTTGGCCAGCTCGTCGTTGTCGATCACCGGGTAGGTCAGCTTGATGTGCCGGCAGCTGACCGGGCCGGGCTCCAGCAGGTTCTGCTCCGGGCCCATCACCCGCGACACGCTGGTGACGATCTCCTCGCGGATCGCGTCCAGCGGCGGGTTCGTGACCTGGGCGAAGTTCTGCACGAAGTAGTCGTAGAGCAGCCGGGAGCGCTGCGACAGCGCCGCGACCGGCGTGTCGGTGCCCATCGAGCCGAGCGGCTCCGCGCCGTTGGTGGACATCGGGGCGAGCAGGATCCGCAGCTCTTCCTCGGTGTAGCCGAACGTCAGCTGCCGCCGCACCACGGACTCGTGGCTCTGCACCACGTGCTCGCGGTCGGCCAGGTCGGCCAGCTCCAGCACGCCCGCGTGCAGCCACTCGTCGTAGGGCAGCTCGTCGGCCAGCTTCGACTTGACCTCGTCGTCCTCGACCAGGCGACCCTCGACCGTGTCGACCAGGAACATCTTCCCGGGCTGCAACCGGCCCTTGGCCACGACCTGGTCCGCGGGCACGTCCAGCACACCGGTCTCCGAGGCCAGCACCACGCGGCCGTCGGCGGTCTGCCACCAGCGGGCCGGGCGCAGGCCGTTGCGGTCGAGCACCGCGCCGACCAGCGAGCCGTCGGTGAACGTCACGCACGCCGGGCCGTCCCACGGCTCCATCAGGCTCGCGTGGAACTCGTAGAACGCGCGGCGCTTGGGGTCCATCGAGGTGTGGTTCTCCCACGCCTCCGGGATCATCATCAGCACCGCGTGCGGCAGGCTCCGGCCGCCCAGGTGCAGCAGCTCCAGCACCTCGTCGAAGCTCGCCGAGTCCGAGCCCTCCGGGTGGCAGATCGGGAACAGCCTGGTCAGGTCGCCCGGGATCAGGTCGGAGGCCAGCAGCGCCTCGCGGGCCCGCATCCGGTTGCGGTTGCCGCGGACCGTGTTGATCTCACCGTTGTGGGCGACGTACCGGAACGGGTGCGCCAGCGGCCACGACGGGAACGTGTTGGTGGAGAAGCGGGAGTGGACCAGGGCGATCGCGCTGGCCAGCCGCTCGTCGCGCAGGTCGGGGAAGAACGCGGGCAGCTGGCCCGTGGTCAGCATGCCCTTGTAGACGATCGTCCGGGACGACAGCGACGGGAAGTACGTGCCGACGTCCGCCGCCGCGCTCTCGTGCTCCACCCGCTTGCGCAGGGCGAATGTGAGGCGGTCCAGGGCGACGTCGCGCCGGTCGGTCTCGCCCTTGACGAGCAGCATCGCGAAGTGCGGCATCACCGACCGGGCGGTCGGGCCAACGCCGGCGTGCTCGGGCGCGGTCGGCACGTCGCGCCAGCCCAGGACCACCAGGCCCTCTTCGGCGGCGATGCGCTCGGTCAGCTCGACGGCCTTGGCGCGCGGCTCCTCGTCGGCGGGCAGGAACGCGATGCCCGCCGCGTACGCGCCCGGCTCCGGCAGCTCGAAGTCCAGCACCTGCCGCAGGAAGGCGTCCGGCAGTTGCAGGAGGATCCCGGCGCCGTCGCCGCTGGTCGGCTCGGCGCCCGCGGCGCCGCGGTGCTCCAGGTTGGCCAGCGCGGTGAGCGCGTCGACGACGATGTCGTGCGAGCGCCGGCCCTTGATGTCGGCGACCATCGCCACACCGCAAGCGTCACGTTCCGCGGCGGGGTCGTAGAGCCCCTGCGGGGACGGGATGGCGGAGAAGATCACTGCGCAGACCTCCTTCGTCGTCCTTGGTGAAAGAACGAGTCCTCGTGTCCAGGTCCTGGAATCCGGGTGCTGGGCACGGGACGACGATGGCCCGCGTGTTGACGAGACTTTAACAGTCGCGAAACGGATCCACACCATCCTTCGGGTGATCTTCGTCGGCGACTGGTAACGATTCGGCCGGTCCGAGCGATACCTCGGCCAGCCTTGTTACGCGTTGTTAAGCATAACGGAGCGACCGCCCTCGCGCGCGCTGGTGAGAGCCGGCCGACACTTCCCCCGCCGCCGCGATCCCGGATGAACTCGCAGGTGAGCCCCCGTGCCGCCGCCTCGGGGGCGACGACCGGGGGCTCACCCGCGCGTCTCAGCGGGTGCCGGCGCCCACCGATTCACGCTCCGTGACGTCGTCGTCACCGTGCTGCTGTTCCATCAGGGCGTCCACGTCCACCTGCCCGGGGTTGTCCATCACCTCGCGCAACCGGTCGCGGTCCAACTGGCCCTGCCACCGCGCCACCACGAGGGTGCCGACGCCGTTGCCGATGACGTTCGTGATCGCCCGCGCCTCGGACATGAACCGGTCGATGCCCACGATCAGCGCGATGCCGACCGCCGGGATCGCGCTGTTGCCCTCGAACGCGCTCAGCGACGCCGCCAGCGTGACCAGGCCGGCGCCCGTGACGCCCGCCGCACCCTTGCTGGCCAGCAGCATGAACAGCAGCAGCCCGACCTGCGTGCCCAGGCCCACGTCCGTGCCCGTCGCCTGGGCGATGAAGATCGCGCCCATGGTCAGGTAGATGCACGTGCCGTCCAGGTTGAACGAGTAGCCGGTCGGGATCGTGAGGCCCACCACCGACTTGTCCGCGCCCGCCGCCTCCAGCTTCACCAGCATGCGCGGCAGCACCGTCTCCGACGAGGACGTGCCGAGCACGATCAGCAGCTCGTCCTTGATGTACCGGAGGAACTTGAAGATCGAGAACCCGGCGTACAGCGCCACGCCGCCCAGCACCACCAGGATGAACAGCAGGCACGTCGCGTAGAACGAGCCCATCAGCCACGCCAGCTTGCCCAGGATCGAGCCGCCGAACTTGCCGATCGTGTAGGCGATGCCGCCGAACGCGCCGATCGGCGCCGCGTACATGACGATCTTGATGACGCCGAACATCACCTTGGCCGTGGTGTCCAACGCGGACACGACCTTCTCGCCGCGCTTGCCCATGCCCGCCACGGCCACCGCGACCAGGATCGCGACCACCAGCACCTGGATCAGCTGGCCGTCGGTGAACGCGCCGAGGAACGACTTCGGCACCAGGCCCAGGATGAAGCCCGTCACACCGGTCTCGGCGGTCTTGGCGTCGGCGAGCGTCTTCTCCGCCGCGCCGTCGTTGATCGGGATGGACGCGCCGTGGTGGCCCGGCTGCACCAGGTTGACCACGATCAGGCCGATCGCCAGCGCCACCGTCGTCATCGCGGTGAAGTACAGGATGGTCCGCAGCGCCAGGCCGCCCGCCTTGGCGAGGTTGCCGAGGCCCGCGATGCCGACGACGACCGTGCAGAAGATCGTCGGCGCGATGACCACCTTGACCAGCGCGATGAAGAAGTCGGCCATCCACTTCATGCCCGACGCCTGCGCCGGGAAGGCGTACCCGACGATCACGCCGAGCACGATCGACACCAGCACCCAGAAGTAGAGGTGCTTGTAGATCGGTTTGCGCTCACGTGCCTGCGCGCTGACCACGTCTCCTCCAAGGGGACCATCGCCTGCCGGCGGGAAGGGGGTTGGTTGGTGATCCTGAGCACAGGGCGCGACCACGACAAGGAGCCCGCCGGAAACTTCAGATCCCTCTGACGTAACACTCCGTTCACCCGGTCGTGCGGGGTTACGCTGCTGGTCGTGCGGGTGTCCCGGCGTTCGGTGCTGCGAGCCGCCCTGGTGGCGGGCGTGCCGGCGTGGCTGTCGGCGTGCACGTCGAGCAGCCCTCCCGCCCTCGACGAGCTGGTGCTCGCGACCGGGCCGGACGGCGCGGTGTTCCGCGAGATCGGCGGCGCGCTGGCGGCGGCGCTGGCCGACGAGCTGCCCGCGACCCGGGTGGTGGAGCGCCACACCGGTGCGTCGGTGGAGAACGTCCGCCTGCTCCGCGAGGGCGAGGTCCACCTTGGACTGTCCTCTTTGGATCCGCTGGTGGCGGGTGCGTTGCTCAGCGCCGAGGACCCGGGCGGGATCAGCGCGGTGGGACGGCTCTACGACAGCTTCATGCAGATCGCCGTGCCCGCCGACTCGCCGCTGCGGACGTTGTCGGACCTGGCCGGGCGGACGGTGTCGTTCGGGCCCTCGGAGTCGGGGACGGAGTTCACCGCGACCCGGCTGCTGTCGTTGCTGGGGATCGAGGTGGACGCGCGCCGGATGGCGCACGCCGACGCGGCCGAGGAGCTGACGAAGGGCTCATTGGACGCGTTCCTCGCGCTGACCGGCATCCCGACCCCGGCGATCGCCGACACGCTCGACGCGTTCCCGCTGCGCCTGCTCGACCTGCCCGCCGAGGCGGAGCGCCTGGCCGAGGCCTACCCGGGCCCGTACGTGCCGGCCACCATCCCGGCCACGACCTACGGCAACCTCGGGCCGTGCCGCACGTTCGCCGTGCCGAACCTGCTGCTGGCGCGGACGTCGTTGGACGAGGACGTGGTCGAGGTCGTGACGCGGACCGTGTTCACGCAATCGGCCCGGATCGCCGCCGGCCACCCGGAAGCCAGCCGGATCAACGTGAGAACAGGAATCTCCACTGGTCAGGTCCCACTGCACAAGGGCGCCGAACGCTGGTTCCGAGCGACGAAGCGCTGACCAGCCCATACTGCATGCTGTTGCCGATGGCCGAGGATGCCCCCAGCTCCCTCTGATCACCCAATGGAGCGAACCGGGCGTCAATGGAGAAACTTTCGGCACACCATTGACGTTGCCGGGATAGAAGGAGGCGGCACCCACGGCGAGCGTCAGCGGACCAGGCCGACGGTGAGGCGAACGCCAGGGAGACGGTCGGGCAGCAGGCAGGCCACCACCTGCGCACAGGGGCGCGCTGAGGGGCACACGCGGCGGACAGGTCACGCACCCGCCACCGCGCGGGCGAACAGGCACCGGGCGGGCGCGCCAGGCGGGCGGGCGGCGCACGGGCACGGGCACGGGCACGGGCACGGGCAGACGCTGTCACGCACCGAGCAGGCACCGGGCAGTGGCGAATAAGCACCACGCGGCCGGGCAGGTACGCGGGCGGGCAGGCGGTCCGGCGGCAACAGGCAGCACCAGGCGACGGGCTCGGCCCGCCAGGCGGCTGGAGGCGGCTGGCGGGTTCGCGCCAGGCACCCGACGCCGCGGGCAGCAACCGGCGCGGACGGAGTTCGCATCAGGGGCCGGCTCGTGCCAGGCGGGATTTGGGGCAGGGATTTGGGGCAGGCGGGGTTGCAGCAGGTGGAGTCTGCGGCAGGCGCGATTTGCGGCAAGCGGGACTTGTGGCAGCAGGCGGTCGCGGCAGCCGGCGGGGCGGGTCAGCCGGCGGGGCGGGTCAGCCGGCGGGGCGGGTCAGCCGGCGGGGCGGGTCAGCCGGCGGGGCGGGTCAGCCGGCGGGGCGGGTCAGGTGGTGGGTGGGTCAGGTGGCGGCGCGGGCGCGGAGGCGGATCAGGGCATCCAGGCCGTGTGGTTCGACGGGGTGGAGGGTTAGTTCGCCGCCGGCCGATTCGATCAGCTCGGCGCAGATGGCGAGTCCCAGGCCGGTGCCCGCGATGTTCTGGTGGCGTGGCGCGCGCCAGAACCGGCTCAGTGCGTCGGCTCGCTCGTCGTCCGTCAGGCCCGTGCCGTCGTCGGTCACGTGCAGTTCCACGCCGCCGTCCGCGGTCCGGCCCCAGACCTTCACGCGGGTGCCGCCGGAGAGGCGGATCGCGTTGCCGACGAGTTCGTCCAGCACGCTGCCGAGGCCACCGGGCGGTTCCAGGGCACGCAGGCCCGGTGGTACTGCCACCTCCAGGCGCATGTCGCCCGCCAGCGCGCGCCAGCCGGGGACGTGCGTGGCCAGCAGGGTGTCCACGTCGACCGGTTCGGCGGCGGAGGTGCTGTCGAGACGCGTGGCGGCCAGCAGGGTGTCCAGGACGCGGCCCATCTCCTCGGCCTCGTCCACGGCGATGCGTTGCGCCTCACGGCCCGCGGCGTCGGTGACGTGGGGTTCCAGGTTGTCCACGGCCAGTCGGAGGCTGGCCAGCGGGTTGCGGAGTTGGTGGGAGGCGTCCGCCACGAACGCCCGCTGCCGGCGCAGGGCGCGGCCGACCACGTCGACCATCGCGTTGAAGCTCGCGGCGAGTCTGCGCAGCTCAGGGGGCCCGCCGAGGTCGTCCGCACGGGCATCCAGCCGGCCGCCCGCGACGGCGGCGGTCGCCTCGTCCAGGGTGCGGACCGGGCGCAGGACCCAGCGCGACATCGGCCACGCGACCGCCACCACGCCCAGCATCGGCACCAGACCGAGCAGCGCCAGCACGCCCCACTGGCGGAGGATCGCCGACCTGAGGCCGTCGGTCGGGGAGATCGTCACCACGGCGGCCACCACCTCGCTGTCCCGCCCGACCGGCTCGACCACGACGAGGTTCACGCGTTCCCACGGCCACACCGACTGGTCGGTCTCGCCGCGGTACCCGCCGAAGGCCGCGTTCAGGCCCACCTCGACGTGCGGGTCGTCCAGGGCGAACGGGCGGCGTGACGATTCCAGCACCGTGCCGTCGGTGCCGACGAGGGCGGCCGAGATGCCGTAGAGCTGGTCGTACCGGACCAGTTCCTCCCGCAGCGCGGTCAGGCGGTCCGACGCTAGGGCGCTCTCGGCCAGCGACGCGAACCGGCTCGCGTCACCCAGCCGGTCGAGGTAGGTCTCCTGGCTCTCGCGCTGCACGACGGCGAACGCGAGCGGCACGCCGAGGGCCGCGACCAGGGCGACCAGCAGCGGCACGATGAGGACCAGCAGTCGGCGCAGCACGCGGAGGCAACCTCCCGTGGGTGACGTGCGTCATGTTGGCTGCGGGCTGTTCCGGCCCGACGAAGGGGGAATCAGCATGCTACGCAAGGTTGCGTTGTTAATCGCGGCGATGACGGCGCTCGCGGTGGTCGCGCCGGTGACCGCGTCCGCGGCGCCCACGGCCTGCACGCCCGTCGACTGGGGTTCGGGGCCGAAGGTCGCGTCCCAGACCACGACCGGGCTGCTGGCGAACATCCGGGCCGGTCAGCAGGAGTGCTACGACCGGCTGGTGTTCGACTTCACCGGCGGCGAGAACGACGGCTACACCGTGCAGTACGTGCCCGAGGTGACCCACGAGGGGTCGGGCAAGCCGGTGCCGTTGCGCGGCGCGGGCAAGCTGCAGATCACGGTGAACTCGCCGTCCTACGACCAGGACGGCAACCCGACCTACACCTACCCGAACGGGTCCGAGCTGGTGGACGTCACGGGCTACCAGACGTTCCGCCAGGTCGCGTGGGCCGGGTCGTTCGAGGGGCAGACGACGGTCGGTCTGGGGGTGCGCGCCCTGCTGCCGTTCCGGGTGTTCACGCTCCCCGGCCGGGTCGTGGTGGACGTCGCCCACGTGTGGTGACCACCGGTCAGGTGTGGGCTGCCACCCGGTAGCCCACACCGCGGATCGTCTCGATGCGCAACGCGTCGCCGAGCTTGCCGCGCAGGGCGGCGATGTGGGTGTCCAGGGTGCGTGACGGTGCCTCCCAGTGCGCCTGCCACACCTGGTCCACGATCAGGTCGCGGCTGACGACGGTGCCCGCGCGGCCGACGAGCAGGGCGAGCAGGTCGAACTCCTTGCGGGTCAGCGGCACCGGTTCGCCGTTGATCCTGGCCTCGCGGCCGGCCGGGTCCAGGGTGAGCGGGCCCAGCGTGATCTCGTGCTCGCGGGCGGCGGCACGGGCCGCGCGGGTGCGGCGGAGGACGGCTTCGATGCGGGCCAGCAGCTCGGCGGTGCCGAACGGCTTCACCACGTAGTCGTCCGCGCCCAGCCGCAGGCCGAGCACCCGTTCCCGCTCCTCGCCGCGCGCGGTGACGGTGATGATCGCGGTGCCGGTGCGGTGGCGGAGTTCGCGCAGCACGTCGAGGCCGTCGCCGTCGGGCAGGCCGAGGTCGAGCAGCACGACGTCCGCCGGTGGCGCGGTGAGCGCCGCGGCGGCCGTGCCCACCCGGTGCACCTCGTAGCCCGCGTGCCGCAGCGCCGTGAGCAGTCCTCGCGCCACCCGGTCGTCATCTTCGACGACGAGGATGCGCACGGCGGCCTACTGCTCCGGCTTGTCGCCGGTGTCCGCGGGCTTGTCGGACGCGGCCTTCGTGTCGGGGACCGTCGTCTCCTCGGCGTCCGCCGCCGGCTTGTCCTCGTCCGTGCTCGCGTAGCCGGACTCGGGCGGTTCGGCGGCGGCGGGCTCCTCGCGCACGATGACCTCGCGGTCGCCCTTCTTCCCGGCGAGCACGAAGTAGACGACCGCGCCGAGGAACACCACGACCGACGTGATGACGTTGATCCGCAGCCCGAACACCTGGGTGGCGGGGTCGGTACGCATCTGCTCGATCCAGAACCGGCCGGCCGTGTAGCCCGCGACGTACAGCGCGAACACCCGGCCGTGGCCGAGCCGGAACTTCCGGTCCGCCCACACGATGATCAGCACGACGCCGAGGCTCCACAGCATCTCGTAGAGGAACGTCGGGTGCACGATCTCGATCGGCGTGTTGTCCACCGCCACGCCGCCGAGGTCGTCCTCGAAGCCGGTCGCCGGGTCTTCCCGCCGGTAGATCTCCAGACCCCACGGCAGCGTGGTGGGACCGCCGTAGAGCTCCTGGTTGAAGTAGTTGCCGAGGCGGCCGACGGCCTGCGCGGCGAGGATGCCGGGCGCGAGCGCGTCCGCCATCGCGGGCAGCGGGATGCCCTTGCGGCGGCACGCGATCCACGCGCCGACGCCGCCGAGCGCGATGGCGCCCCAGATGCCGAGGCCGCCGTTCCAGATGGCCAGGGCTTCGAGCGGGTTGCGGCCCTCCCCGAAGTACTTGTCGTTGTCCGTCGCCACGTGGTAGAGCCGACCGCCGATCAGGCCGAACGGCACCGCGAAGACCGCGATGTCGGTGACCTCGCCCTTCAGGCCGCCGCGTGCCACCCAGCGGCGCTCACCCCACCAGATGGCCAGGATGATGCCGAGGATGATGCACAGCGCGTAGGCGCGGATCGGGATCGGTCCCAGTTGCCACACGCCCTGGTCGGGGCTGGGGATCGTCGCGAGGTAAGTCGTCACCACGGCCACCACCGTAGTGGGTGCGGCCATCCGTCCTACGGCGACAGCTCGATTGTTACCGGGAAGGGTCGTTCGAGCTTCAGCACGCCGCCCTCGCTGCGCGCCGCCTCCACGTACTCCCCTGCCCGCAACTCGAACATCGTCGCGGTGACGTCGCCGCCTTCCGGATCCACGACCAGGTAGAACGGAATACCGGCATCGGCGTAGAGCTTCCGCTTCAGCACCAGGTCGTTGACCCGGTTACTGGGTGACAGCACCTCCCCTGCCACTACCAGGTGCGCCGCCGGGAGAAGCAAGCCCTCTTCACCTGCCACGTTGACGGTGAAGTCCGGAATGAGCATCCGAGTGCCGGAAATCTCGAGGTTGAGTCCTGGGAGTGCCTCCAAGCCCGGCGGGCAGGCAGCGTCGAAAGCCGTGGCGATGCGGAAGAGCAAGCGCTGGTGGCGGAGGTTGCCGATCGGGCTCATGATCAGCGACCCGTCGACGAGTTCGACCCGCTGCGACGAGTCCTCCGGGAGCGCCATGACTTCGTCCAGCGTCCAGGGTCCGTCGTGTGCCAGCAGTGGGTGGGAGTACTCGTAGTCGGCGAGTGTCGATCCGTGGTCCGCCGGCAGAGCCATGCGACATCACCTCCGGTGGCAGCCCGACGCACGCCAGTGTCGCACGTCGGGTTGTGGATGAGCTTGATCACGAGCCCAGGATGCCGACGCGCACCGACAATTCCGACGCCCAAAAGACGCCGAATGGACTAGCTCACTCGAACGTGCGTGCTAGACGGCCGCCGCCGCCTGGCGCACCCCACCGGCCAAGTCCTCGGTCAACGCCGCCACGGTGTCGTCCTGCACGGCCGACACGAACGCCGAGCCCACGATGACCCCGTCCGCGAACGCCGCCAGCTCCGCCGCCTGAGCGCCGTTGCGCACGCCCAACCCGACCCCGATCGGCATGTCCGTGTGCTCACGCACCCGCTTGACCAGCGCCGGAGCCGCCGACGACACCACGTCGCGCGCACCCGTCACGCCCATCACGGACGTCGCGTACAAGAACCCGCGCGACGACCGCGCCGTCAGCGAGATCCGCTCCTCCGTGGACGACGGCGCGACCAGGAAGATCCGGTCCAGGTCGTGGGCGTCCGTCGCCTCGATCCACGAAGCGCCCTCGTCCGGCACGAGGTCGGGCGTGATGACGCCGAGCCCGCCGGCCGACGCCAGGTCGCGGGCGAACCGGTCCACCCCGTAGGCCAGCACCGGGTTCCAGTACGTCATCACGACCGCACGCCCACCGGCCGCCGCCACCGACTCGACCACGCCGAACAGGTCACGCACCCGGAACCCGCCGCGCAACGCCTGCTCGGCCGCGCGCTGGATGGTGACGCCGTCCATCACAGGATCGGAGAACGGCAGACCGACCTCCACCAGGTCGCACCCGGACGACACCATCGTCCGCAGCACGTCCTTCGAGCCCTCGAGCGTGGGGTACCCGGCGGGCAGGTACCCGATCAGGGCCGCCCGCGACTCCGCCCGACAAGCCGAGAAAACCGGATCAAGCCTGCTCACGACTCCACCCCCAGCCCGAACCACTTGATCGCGGTGTCCATGTCCTTGTCGCCGCGCCCGGACAGGTTGACCAGGATCAGCCCGTCCGGCCCCAGCTCGCGGCCGAGCACCAGCGCGCCGGCCAGGGCGTGCGCCGACTCGACCGCCGGGATGATGCCCTCCTCCCGCGACAGCAGCGCGAACGCCTCCATCGCCTGGGCGTCGGTCACCGGCCGGTACTCGGCCCGCCCGCTGTCCTTCAGGAACGCGTGCTCGGGGCCGACGCCGGGGTAGTCCAGACCGGCCGAGATGGAGTGCGCCTCGGCGATCTGCCCGTCTTCGTCCTGCAGCACGTACGACATGGCCCCGTGCAGCGACCCGGGCGTGCCCGCGGTCAACGTCGCGCCGTGCCGGGCGGTCTCGATGCCGTCGCCGCCGGGCTCCAGGCCGACCAGCCGCACGGACGGGTCGTCGATGAAGCCGTGGAAGATGCCGATGGCGTTGGACCCGCCGCCGACGCACGCGGCCACCACGTCGGGCAGCCGGCCCGCCTTGTCCAGGATCTGCTCGCGCGCCTCGATGCCGATGATCCGGTGGAAGTCGCGCACGAGCACCGGGAACGGGTGCGGCCCGGCGGCCGTGCCGAGCAGGTAGTGCGTGTCGTCGACGTTGGCGACCCAGTCGCGCAGCGCCTCGTTGATGGCGTCCTTCAACGTGCGCGAGCCGGTCTTCACCGGGACGACCTTCGCGCCGAGCAGCCGCATCCGGGCCACGTTGAGCGCCTGCCGCTCGGTGTCGACCTCGCCCATGTAGACGACGCAGTCCAGGCCCATCAGGGCGCAGGCGGTGGCCGTGGCCACGCCGTGCTGGCCGGCGCCGGTCTCGGCGATGACCCGCTTCTTGCCCATCCGCTTGGTCAGCAGCGCCTGGCCCAGCACGTTGTTGATCTTGTGCGAGCCGGTGTGGTTGAGGTCCTCGCGCTTGAGGAAGATCCGCGCGCCGCCCGCGTGGGCGGCGAACTTCGGCGCCTCCGTGAGCAGCGACGGCCGTCCGGCGAAGTCGCGCAGCAGGCGCGCGAACTCGTCGAGGAACTCGGGGTCGACCCGCGCCTTCTCGTAGAAGGCGGCGAGCTCGTCCACCGCGGCGATGAGCGCTTCCGGCATGAACCGGCCGCCCCACGGCCCGAAGTGGCCCCGCTCATCCGGGTCGTGGGGTGTCGGAGCCAACTGGCCGCGCGCCATGCGCTCTCCTCCTACGGGTCTTACCGGCTCGGCCGGGGACAGGCGGGGTGCGACCCCGCCGTCACCAGCTTGTTCACCGCGACCTTGGGGTCGCCGCTCGTCACCAGGCTCTCGCCGACCAGCACCGCGTCGGCGCCCGCGCCCGCGTACGCCATCAGGTCGCCCGGTCCGGTGACGCCGGACTCGGCGATCTTGATGGTGTCGAAGGGCAGGCCGGGCGCGATCCGCCCGAACACGTCCTTGTCCACTTCCAGGGTGTGCAGGTTGCGCGCGTTCACGCCGATGACGCTCGCACCCGCCTCCAGCGCGCGGTCGGCCTCCTCGGCCGTGTGCACCTCGACCAGGGCCGTCATGCCGAGCGACTCCACCCGGTCGAGCAGCGACACCAGCGCGTTCTGCTCCAGCGCCGCCACGATCAGCAGCACCAGGTCCGCGCCGTGCAGGCGCGCCTCGTGCACCTGGTACGGGCTGACGATGAAGTCCTTGCGCAACAGGGGGACGCCCACCGCCGCGCGCACCGCGTCGAAGTCCGCCAGCGACCCGCCGAACCGGCGGCCCTCGGTCAGCACGCTGATCGCCCGCGCGCCGCCGAGCTCGTACTGCGCGGCGAGTTCCGCGGGCTCCGGGATGTCGGCCAGCTGCCCCTTGGACGGGCTGCGCCGCTTGACCTCGGCGATCACGCCGACGCCCGGTCCGCGCAGGATCGACATCACGTCCTGCGGCGGCGGCACCTTCGTCGCCTTCTCCCTGAGCACGTCGAAGGGCAGTGCCGCCTCGCGCTCGGCGAGGTCCTCGCGGACGCCTTCGATGATCGACTCGAGCACGGTCATCCGCGCACCTCGCTCGACTCCGTCAGACCTTCCGGTTCAGTCGCAAGCTCCCGCACGTCATGCTCCCCTTCCCGCCACGAGGATGCTAACCCCGCAGCGAACCCCGTCCGGCCACCGGGGTAGGCCCGTTCGCGCAGTTGACCAGGGCCCTTGCGAGCCGACGTGCGCAAACGTGCGGAGCCGGCGCGTCAGCCGGCCGTCAGCACGAGGTCAGTCCCGGTCCGTGGGATCGTCGCCGCGCTCCAGCGCGTTCCACAGCTCCCGCTCGGGGTCGGTGGTCCGCTTGGCCGCGCCGGGCGTCTGGTAGCCGCCGCCCAGGCGGGGCATGGCCGAACCGCGCACGACGAGCAGCACGCCCGCCGCGACCGCGAGCGCCGCGCCGAGCAGCACGAGACCGCGACCGGTCACCGGCCCCTCGGCGTCCACTCCTTGGAACGCCGCCGCCGCGCCCGCCAGCAGCACCACGACGCCGAGCACCCGCCGCACCCAGCCGCTCAACGCCACCACGGCGGCGATCGCGGCCAGGCACAGCAGCGCCAACGGGGTCAGCGCGGGCAGGACGTCGCCGCCCCTTCGGTCCGCCGAAGCGTCCCAGGACAGGGCGGAGGCGCCCCACAACGCCACCGCGGCGAGCAGCAGGAGCGCCACCACGATCCACAGTGGACGCCGGGCCGCGGACCGCTCAGACACGGGCCGGGTCCACCGCCGGGGCCATGGTCTGCGCGGTCGCGATCGCCGAGAGCACGGCGCCTGCCTTGTTCAGGCACTCGTTGTCCTCGGCGACCGGGTCCGAGTCGGCCACGATGCCGCCGCCCGCCTGCACGTACGCCACGCCGTCGCGCACCAGGGCGGTGCGGATGGCGATGGCGGTGTCCGCGTCGCCGGCGAAGTCCAGGTAGCCGACGACACCGCCGTACAGGCCGCGGCGGGTGGGTTCCAGCTCCTCGATCAGCTCCATCGCGCGCGGCTTGGGCGCGCCGGACAGGGTGCCCGCCGGGAAGCACGCCGCGACCGCGTCGAACGCCGTCCGGCCCTCCGCGAGCTCGCCGGTCACCGTGGACACGATGTGCATGACGTGGCTGTACCGCTCGACCTTGAAGAAGTCGACCACGGTCACCGAGCCGGGCTTGCACACCCGGCCCAGGTCGTTGCGGCCCAGGTCGACCAGCATCAGGTGCTCGGCGCGTTCCTTGTGGTCGGCCAGCAGGTCCTTCTCCAGCAGGGCGTCTTCCTCGTCGTCGACGCCCCTCCACCGGGTGCCCGCGATCGGGTGAGTGGTGGCCTTGCCGTCGCGCACCGTCACCAACGACTCCGGGCTGCACCCGACGATGTCGAAGTCGTCCAGCCGCAGCAGGTACATGTACGGGCTCGGGTTGGACGTGCGCAGCACGCGGTAGATGTCGAGCGGGTCGGCGGTGGTGCGCATCTCGAACCGCTGCGACAGCACGACCTGGAACGCCTCACCGGCCCGGATGGCCTCCTTGGCCTTCTCCACGACCGCGTAGTGCTCCTGCTGGGAGCGGCGGCGCACGAACTCCGGCTTGGGCCGGGCGAACACCGCGGCGGTGGGCGGCGCGGGGCTCTGCAGGTCCTGGGTCATCGCGTCGAGCCTGGCCACCGCGTCGTCGTAGGCCGCGTCGACGCGTTCCGGCGAGTCGTCCCAGTTGATGGCGTTGGCGATGAGCGTGACGGTGCCCTCGTGGTGGTCCAGCGCGGCCAGGTCGGTGGCCAGCAGCATCACCAGCTCCGGCACCTTCAGGTCGTCCTCGGCCAGCGACGGCAGCCGCTCCAGCCGCCGCACGGCGTCGTAGCCGATGTAGCCGACCATCCCGCCGGTCAGCGGCGGCAGGCCGGGCAGCGGGTCGGTGCGCAGCACCTCGATGGTCTCGCGCAGCGCCACCAGCGGGTCGCCGCCCTCGGGCAGGCCGACGGGGTGCGGCCCGAGCCAGAACGCCTCGCCGCCGGTCGCGGTCAACGCCCCCGCGCTGCGCGCGCCGACGAACGACCAGCGCGACCAGGAGCGGCCGTTCTCGGCCGACTCGAACAGGAACGTGCCCGGTCGGTCCGCCGCGAGCTTGCGGTACAGCCCGACGGGCGTCTCCGCGTCCGCCAGCAGCCGCCGCACCACCGGGATGACCCGCCGCTGGGCGGCGAGCTCGCGGAACTCCTCGCGCGTCGGGCTGACCTCGCCCAGACCCGCACCTGCACCGATGACGCTCACCATGGGCGACATTGTGCCGGTTGCGCCTATACGGATGTTCGGCCGGGCCCTATTTCAACGCACGTTGAAAAACGGTGGGGCTTACCGCATGATGATGGCGTGAACACCGGCTCGAACCAAACCGAACCCAAGCGCCGCGGTCGACGGGCGGGCGGCGAGGACACCAAGGCCGCGCTGCTGGCCGCCGCGCGCGAGATCTTCGTCGAACGCGGCTACGAGGGCGCCACCGTCCGGTCCATCGCGGCGCGGGCCGGTGTGGACGCGGCCATGGTCAACCACTGGTTCGGCGGCAAGGAAGCCCTGTTCGCCAAGGCCGTGCTCCAGGTGCCGGTCGACATCCACGCGCTGGTCGACCGCATCCTCGACGGCCCGGACGAGGAGATCGGCGAGCGGATCGTGCGCAACTTCCTCGGCATCTGGGACCCCATCGGCGGCGGCCAGTTCGCCGCGATGGTGCGCAGCGTGACGTCGCACGACCAGGTGGCCGACGTGCTGCGCGCCTTCTTCGTGGGCACCCTGCTCAAGCGGGTCGTCGCGCACCTCGACGTGCCGGACGGCGAGCTGCGCGCGACGCTGGTGGCCAGCCAGATCTTCGGCATGGGCATGGTGCGGTACGTGCTCAGGTTCGAGCCGATCGCCTCGGCGGACGTGGAGACGATGGTCAAGGCCATCGCGCCCAACCTCCAGCGCTACCTGACCGGGGACATCGGCTGAGCGGTCAGCCCTCGGGGCCGAGCAGCACGGTGGCGTCGAAGCACGTCGCGTCACCGGTGTGGCAGGCGGCGCCGACCTGGTCCACGACCAGCAGCACCGTGTCGCCGTCGCAGTCCAGCCGCACCTCGTGCACGTGCTGCGCGTGCCCGGACGTCTCGCCCTTCACCCACAGCTGCTGCCGGCTGCGCGAGTAGTACGTGGCGCGGCGGGTGGTGAGCGTGCGGTGCAGGGCCTCGTCGTCCATCCACGCCACCATCAGCACCTCCCCGGTGCCGCGCCGCTGCGCCACGGCGCACACCAGGCCGTCGGCGGTGCGCTTGAGCCGTGAGGCGATGGACGGGTCGAGCGCGCTGGTCAACGCTGTCCTCCGAAGAAGTGGATCCGGGCGGGCTTGGTGTTGAGCATGACCACGCCGAAGACGTGGGCCGCGGACAGCAGGCCGGAGAGCACGCGGAGCCACACCGGCCCCTGGTTGAGCACCGCGAGCAGGTGGATCAGCGCGACCAGGCCGAAGACGAGCGCCGCCGTCAGCCGGGCCGGGCGCAGGCCCGCCACCAGGCCGCCGACCGCGAGCAGCTCCAGCACGGCGACGATCACCGGGAACCTGACCCAGCTCGAGTCGTTCTCGACCTGCCACTGGACCAGGCCCATGAGCACGAACGCCAGGCCGCCGGCCGCGCCGATCAGGGTCGCGAGGAACACCTCGACGGGCGCGTTGCGCGGGTTCGGCATCAGCGCACCACCACGCCCGCGTCGCGCAGGCTCTGCTTCACGTCGCCGATGCGCAGCGTGCCGAAGTGGAACACGCTGGCCGCGAGCACCGCGTCCGCGCCCTCGGCCACGGCCGGCGGGAAGTGTTCCACCGCGCCCGCGCCGCCGCTGGCGATCAACGGCACGTCGACCACCGCGCGGGTGAGCCGGATCAGCTCCAGGTCGAACCCGGCCTTGGTGCCGTCGGCGTCCATCGAGTTCAGCAGGATCTCGCCGACGCCCAGCTCCTGGCCCCGCGCGGCCCACTCGACCGCGTCGATGCCGGTGCCCTTGCGGCCGCCGTGCGTGGTGACCTCGAACCCGGACGGGGTCGGCGGCTCGCCCTCGGGCACGCGCCGCGCGTCCACCGACAGCACGATGCACTGGGCGCCGAACCGGCGGGAGAGCTCGCCGAGCAGCTCGGGCCGGGCGATCGCGGCCGTGTTCACGCTCACCTTGTCCGCGCCCGCCCGCAGCAGCTTGTCCACGTCGTCCGCGGCGCGCACGCCGCCGCCCACCGTGAGCGGGATGAACACCTGCTCCGCCGTGCGGCGGACCACGTCGAAGGTGGTCTCGCGGTCGCTGGAGGACGCCGTCACGTCGAGGAACGTCAGCTCGTCCGCGCCCTCCGCGTCGTAGGCCCGCGCCAGCTCGACCGGGTCGCCCGCGTCGACGAGGTTGGTGAAGTTCACACCCTTCACGACCCTGCCCCGGTCGACGTCCAGGCAGGGGATCACGCGCACCGCGACTGACATGGCCAAAAGCCTACGTGGACGCCCTGAGCGGCCGACTTCCGGTGCCGGAGCGCTCGACTCGGGTGTTCCGGACGCAGGACACGCGCGACCCGGACGCGGGACACGCGGGTCCCAAACGTGGGACGCACGACACCTGAACGTGGGATTCACGGCCGCTGGTGGGCGACGCGGCGGGAAAAGTGTGGTTCACTTGTGGAGGTCGCAAGTTTTGTGTTCGTGTCATCCACGCTCGCGAAACATTGTTTGAGCGTGTGATTCCTCAGGGTCAGCGTTTGGACCGGCCCCAGCGGGTGCGTTCGCCCCGTTGGTAGCTGTATGAGGAGTACAAAGATGGCGCAGGGCACCGTGAAGTGGTTCAACTCGGAGAAGGGCTTCGGCTTCATCTCCCCCGAGGATGGCGGCGCGGACGTGTTCGTGCACTACTCGGAGATCCAGAGCGGCGGCTACCGCAGCCTGGAAGAGAACCAGCGGGTGAGCTTCGATGTCGGCCAGGGCGCCAAGGGCCCCCAGGCGACGAACGTGACGGTCATCTGACCTGGCGTTGCTCGTGAAGAGCCCCGTTCCCCTCGTGGGAGCGGGGCTCTTCCGCATTTCGCGGCTAACGTTGCCGGTCATGGACCTCGCTGCCGGCAAGTACCTCTTGTTGACCACCTTCCGCAAGGACGGCACCGCCGTGCCGACACCCGTCTGGGCGGCCGGCGCCGACGGCGCGCTGTACGTGTGGTCCGCCGCCGACGCGGGCAAGGTCAAGCGCATCCGCCGCAGCGGCGACGTGCGCGTCGGACCGTGCGACTTCCGGGGTCAGCCGACCGGCGAGCAGGTCCCGGCCACCGCGCGGCTGCTCGACGGCCCCGGCAGCGACCGCGTGCGGTCCCTCATCGCGAAGAAGTACGGCGTGATGGGCAGGCTCACCCTGCTCGGCAGCCGGATCCGCCGCGGCCGCGACGGCACGATCGGCATCGAGATCACGCCCGCGTAGCGTCAACCCGGAGTTGACCCGTCGCGCTGCGTCAACCTACAGTTGACGGGTGGTAGCTCCCCCGGTCCAGCTCACGGACCTGATCGTCACCGTCGCGTCGGAGCACACCGACGTGCTGGGCAGACTGGCCGCCGCCGTGGAGCTGAGCGGCCAGCTCGACGAGCTGGGCGATCACCTCATCGGGCACTTCGTGGACGAGGCGCGGCGCGCGGGCGCGAGCTGGGCCGAGATCGGCGAGAGCCTCGGCGTCACCAAGCAGGCCGCGCAGAAGCGGTTCGTGCCCAAGGAGTCGCCGGACCTGAAGCCGAGCTTCGACCGCTACACCGACCGGGCCCGGCGGGTCGTGGTGCTGGCCCGCCACCACGCCCGGTTCAGCGAGCGCATCGGCACCGAGCACATCCTGCTCGGCCTGCTCGACGAGTCCGGCGGCCTGGCCGCCAAGACCATCGCCAAGCTGGAGGCCTCGGAGGGCACCACGCGGATGGCGGTGCTCCACGAGCTGGACGGCGCGGTCCGGCAGCGGCCCGAGCCGCAGCCGTTCACCACGCACTGCAAGAAGGCGCTGGAGCTGGCCGTGCGGGCGTCGCTGCGCCAGGGCCACGCGTTCGTCGGCACCGAGCACCTGCTGCTCGGCCTGCTCGCCGAGAAGGAAGGCGCCGCGGCCAAGGCCCTCGAACGCACGGGCGTCACCGAGGAAGCCGCGGAGGCCTACATCGTCCGCGAGATCGACGAGGCGATCAACCGCGCACGGCGGCCAGCGCCTCCGGGAGCGTGAACGCGCCCGCGTAGAGCGCCTTGCCCACGATCGCGCCCTCGACGCCGTCGCGCGACAGCGCCGCCAGCGCGACCAGGTCGTCCACACTGGACACACCGCCCGAGGCGATGACCGGCGCGTCGGTGCGCGCGCACACCTCGCGCAGCAGGTCCACGTTCGGGCCCTGGAGCGTGCCGTCCTTGCCGACGTCGGTGACCACGTAGCGGGCGCAGCCGTCGCGGTCCAGCCGCTCCAGCACCTCCCACAGGTCGCCGCCGTCCTTCGTCCAGCCGCGGGCGGCCACCCGGTGGCCCTGCTCGGTGATCCGCACGTCGAGGCCGACCGCGATCTTCTCGCCGTGCTCGGCGACGACCTTCGCGCACCACACCGGGTCCTCCAGCGCGGCCGTGCCCAGGTTCACCCGCGCGCAGCCGGTCGCGAGCGCGGCGGCCAGCGACGCGTCGTCACGGATGCCGCCGGACAGCTCGACCTGGACGTCCAGCTCGCCGACCACGCGGGCCAGCAGCTCGCGGTTGCTGCCGCGGCCGAACGCGGCGTCGAGGTCGACCAGGTGCACCCACTCGGCGCCGTCGCGCTGCCAGGCGAGCGCGGCGTCCAGCGGGTCGCCGTAGTTGGTCTCGGTGCCGGCCTCGCCCTGCACGAGCCGAACGGCCAGGCCATCGGCCACGTCAACAGCCGGGAGCAGCGTGAAAGTCACGCGTTCAGCCTAGTTGAAGCTCTTGAGCCAGTTCTCCAGCAGGTGCGCGCCCGCGTCGCCGGACTTCTCCGGGTGGAACTGGGTCGCCCACAGCGGACCGTTCTCCACCGCCGCGACGAACTCGTCGCCGCCGTGCTCGGCCCACGTCACCAGCGGCGCGCGGAGCGGCCCGGACTCGGGCAGCTCCCACTTGCGCACGCCGTAGGAGTGCACGAAGTAGTACCGGGTGTCCTGGTCGAGGCCGGCGAACAGCTCGGTGTCCTCGGGGGTGCGGACGGTGTTCCAGCCCATGTGGGGCACGACCGGGGCCTCCAGCCGCTCCACCGTGCCCGGCCACTCGCCGCAGCCCTCGGTGAGCACGCCGTGCTCGATGCCCCGTTCGAACAGGATCTGCATGCCGACGCAGATGCCGAGCACGGGACGCCCACCGGCGAGCCGCTGCCCGATGAGCCGGCCGCCCTTGATCGCGTCCAGCCCGGCCATGCACGCGGCGAACGCGCCGACGCCGGGCACCACCAGGCCGTCCGCGTCGAGCGCGGCCCGGTGGTCGGACGACACCTCCACGTCGGCGCCGACGCGCTGGAGGGCGCGCTCGGCGGAGCGGATGTTGCCGAATCCGTAGTCCAGCACAACGACCTTGGGCACCCATCCAGCGTAGTCGCCACGCCGCGCACCGGGAGCGTGCGGTCCGCCACGACCCGTCAGGCCAACCCGCCCTGCGTCACCGGGACCACCGGCAGGACCGTGTTGATCGGCAGGCCGGCGCGGTCCGGCAGCGCGGTCACCCACGTGTCGGCGCGGCCCTCGTCCACCAGCGCGCGCACCTCGGCGACGTCGGCGGGCAGGTCTGCGGGCCGCGGTCGGGCGTCGAGCCGCCACCAGCGCAGCAGGCCGACCAGGCGGCGGGCCGAGCCCGTGGAGCCTGCCTGCTCGCCGTCGGTCCACACCTCGGCGCTGGGAGACCAGCGCAGCAGCAGCGCCGCCGCGCCGGTCTCCCTGACCTGCTCGGCCAGCCGGAACGCCGCCGGGAACCCGATCTGCCTGCGCGGCAGCAGCACCGTCCCGGACGCCACCGGGACCAGTGCCGCGGGCCCCGCGGCGGCGCGGTGCAGGTTCAGCTGCAGCTCCGCGGTCGGCGCGGGTGTCCAGATCAGGGTTCTCGGCGCGCTCACAGGCAGAGATCATGCCGCAGCGGCCGGGTGCCCGAACATCCGACGCACGGCCGCGGCGACGCCGAGCACGTCGAGGTCGTGCGCCGAATCGTGGTCCTCGGCCGTGCCGTAGGCGCGCAGCTCGGAGTCGCGCCGCACGCCGAGCGACCGCAGCCGGTGCGGCACGTCCGCCAGCGCCTCGGCCGCCAGGTGCGCCGACGTGCCCTCCAGGTACGGCTCGACCAGCAGCACGTCCGCGCGGTCGGCCCGGCGCACCGCCGCCTGCAGCCCGGCCGCGTCGAACGGCCGCACGGTGGTCGCGTAGAGCACCGTCACGTCCGCGTCCCGGGTGGCCGCCAGCACGGTGTCGAGCATCGGCCCGACCGTCACCACCACGCCCTGCCCGCCGCGCCGGACCTCGGTGAACCCCTCGACCACCGGGTGCGGCGCGCTGTTCTCGCGCAGGGAGAGCCGGATGTAGACCCGGTCGTCGCGCGCCAGCGCGTCCCGCACGATCGGACCCACCTCGTCCGGGTGGCCGGGCACGCGCACCGTCCAGCCGGGCAGGGTGCCGAACAGCGCCACGTCACCGGGCGCCTGGTGCGTGCGGCCCCACACCGGGTCGTCGTAGGAGCCGCCGATGCTGACCAGCACGCCACCCAGGTCCTGGTGGCCGAAGTCCAGCTTGATCTGCTCGAACGGCCGCTCGACCAGGAACGGCGCGTAGGTGTGCACGACCGGCCGCAGCCCGCTCAGCGCCAGCCCCGCGCCCACGCCGACCATGGCCTGCTCGCGGATGCCGACGTTGATCACCCGCTCGTGCGGCGCGAACGCGTCCCGCGAGATCTCCGCCAGCACGACCGCGACCCGCGGGTCGTGCCGCATCACGTCCTCGACGGTGTCCACGAACACCTGGCGCATCGACGTCGTCACCGCTCCCCCTTGCCGATCTCCGCCACCACGACCAGCGGACGGCCGGGGTGCTCCTGCGTGAACGCCCCGTGCAGCGCCTCGTGGTCCCGTCCATCCACAGTGGATGTCTGCCACCCCTCGACCTCGAACCGCTTCGCCACCCCGCCGGGCCAGCCGTGCGTGCCGGAGGCGTTGTCCACCACGACGGTGACGAGCCGGTCCAGGCCGAGCCGGCCGGCCAGCGCGATCGCCTCGTGGTTGCTGCCCTCGTCCAGCTCCGCGTCCCCGACCAGCACGAACGTCCGCGCGGCCCGGCCCTGGGCGCGCAGCCCGAGCGCGGTGCCGACGGCGATCGGCAGGCCGTGCCCGAGCGAGCCGCTGCTGATCTCGACACCGTTGACCAGCACGCGGTCCGGGTGCTGACCCAACGGCGAGTCCCACGCGGTCCAATCGTCCAGAGTGGACGGATCGAGGTAGCCCTTCGCGGCCAGCACGGCGTAGTACGCCATCGGACCGTGCCCCTTGGAGAGCAGGAACCGGTCGCGGTCCGGGTCGTCCACCCGGTCCGGCGCGACGTCCAGCACCCGGTCGTAGAGCACCCACAGCACGTCCAGCGTGGACGCCGCCGCCCACTCGTGCTTCTCGTCCCCTGTCATCCGCCGGAACAACGCGGGGATCTCCGCGAAGCCCGGCTTGTCCTTGACTGCCATGAACCCACGAAACAACTTCGACTTAGGTCGAGGTCAAGACCTAGGATGGGCACGTGAGCAAGTTGCCGGAGATGTTGACCATCGGCCAAGTGGCCGAACGCAGCGGGGTGCCGCACACCGCGCTGAGGTTCTACGAGGAAAGAGGGTTGATCACCTCCGAGCGCACGGCGGGCAACCAGCGCCGGTACCCGCGCCACGTGCTGAGGCGGCTGGCGTTCATCCGCACCGCGCAGCGGGTCGGACTGTCGCTGGAGGACGTGCACGACGCGTTGGCGACCCTGCCGGAGAACCGCACGCCGACCAAGACCGACTGGAGCAGGCTGTCGGCGAGCTGGCAGGTGGAGCTGGACGCCCGGATCGACGCGTTGCGGCGGCTGCGCGACCGGCTGACGTCGTGCATCGGGTGCGGGTGCCTGTCGCTGCGCAGCTGCTCCCTGCACAACCTCGACGACGAGCAGGCCGCCGACGGGCCCGGCGCGCCCAAGCTCAAGCCCGCCCTCGAAGGTGGCACCTGAAATCCGGTTGTGCCGCGTGCTGCACTGGAGGTCGTGCAAGAGAAGAAGCAGATGGTCCGCTTGTCGAAGCGGATGGCGAAGGTGCTGCGCCACGACCCGGGACGGGTCGGGTTGACGCTCGACGCGGCCGGGTGGGTCGACCTCGACGACCTCGTGCGCGCCCTGGGCGTGAGCCGGGCGCAGGTGCTGGAGGTGGTGGCGGACAACGACAAGCAGCGGTTCGCGATCGAGGACGGGCGCATCCGGGCCAGCCAGGGCCACACCGTGGAGGTGTCATTGGACCTGCCGGTGACCGAGCCGCCCGCCGAGCTGTACCACGGGACCGTCGGCAGGTTCCTGCCCGACATCTTCCGCGAGGGGCTGCGGCCGATGGCGCGGCACGACGTGCACCTGTCCGCGAGCGTGGAGACGGCCGTCCGGGTCGGGTCGCGCCGGGGCAAGCCGGTGGTGCTGGTGGTCGACGCCGCGGCCATGGCCGCCGACGGCCACGAGTTCCGGGTCAGCGCCAACGGCGTGTGGCTGGCGGCCGCCGTGCCGCCTAACTACCTGCGAGAACACGTCTCGTGAGCCAGTCGAGGCCCGCGACCACCTCGTCCGGGCCGAGGCCGCGCACCTGTCTTTGGTACTGGTAGACCTCGGGGGCCAACGGCGCCATCAAGGCGTCCACCACGGCCGCCGGCGCGCCGTCCACCAGCGAGGCGACGTGCCGCCGCCAGAAGCCGTAGGCGCCCGCCCGGAACCGCGCACCGCCCGTCTCCGCGCCGAGCACCAGGTGCAGGTGCCGTTCGAGCAGGCCGACCATGGCCCGGTAGAACGCGGCCAGCCGTTCGTCGGGGGACGCGCCCGGTCCCAGCGGCGGCGGACCGGTGAGGATGCGGTCCTGGATGTCGGACTCGTGCTCGTCCAGCAGCGCCTGCGCGATCGAGGTCGTGTCCGGGTAGCGCCGGTAGAGCGTCGCCCGGCCCACGCCCGCGGCCCGCGCGATGTCCTCCATCGTCACGCCGACCGCCCCGCCCGCGGCGGCGAACACGCCTTCCGCGGCGGCGAGCACCCTGGCCCTGTTGCGGGCCGCGTCGGCCCGCTCCCGAGGGCGACCGGCGGTGGTGGCGGCCTCGGCCGGTGACGACATGTGACCAACCATACGCAGACAGCCAAACCGCCGGCGTCCGCCGCCCCGAACGTTCGACCCGGCTGTTCCGAACGCAGGACACGCCGGACCTGAAGGTTCGACACGCGGGACCTGAGCATTCGACACGCGCGGGTGTCGAACGCTCAGGTCGGCCGGGTTCCGCGTTCGGGGCTACAGGAGCCAGGCGACGGCGGCGCCCACGGCGACGACGGTCAGGACCAGCAGGACGATCGCCAGGCCGCGGGCCGTCTTCCAGGTGCTGTAGACACCGCCGCCCAGGAAACCGGCCAGCGCGATCAGGCCGATGACCACGTATTCCTTCGGCATCTACAGGACGCCCTTGGTCGACGGCACGCCGCCCACCCGCGGATCCGGCTCGACGGCCGCGCGCAGCGCCCGCGCGATCGCCTTGAACTGCGCCTCGGCGATGTGGTGCGGGTCGCGCCCGTACTCCACCCGCACGTGCAGCGCGATCCCCGCGTGGAACGCCAGCGAGTCGAACACGTGCCGGTTCAGCACGAACGGGTAGTTGCCGCCGATCGTGAAGGTGTTGAACTGCTCCGGCTCGCCCACGTGCACGCAGTACGGCCGCCCGGACACGTCCACCGCCGCGTGCGCCAGCGTCTCGTCCATCGGGATCCACGCGTCGCCGAACCGGCGGATGCCCGCCTTGTCGCCCAACGCCTCCCGCAACGCCTGCCCGAGCACGATCGCCACGTCCTCCACGGTGTGGTGCGCGTCGATCTCCACGTCACCGGTCGCCCGGACGACCAGGTCCAACGACCCGTGCACGCCCAGCGCGGTGAGCATGTGGTCGTAGAACGGCACCCCGGTGCCGATCTCGACCTGCCCGGTGCCGTCGAGGTCCACCTCGACGTACACCGACGATTCCCTGGTGGTCCGCTCCACCTTGCCGACCCGGCTCACCGGTCAACCTCCTTGCTCGCCGCGAGGAACGCGTCGTTCTCCTCCGGAGTGCCGACCGTCACCCGCAGATGTCCGGCGATGCCGACGTCCCTGATCAGCACACCGCGTTCCAAGTACGACCGCCACGTGGCGTGCGCGTCGTCGAACCACCCGAACAGCACGAAGTTCGCGTCGCTCGGCACCACCGAGAACCCGAGACCGGCCAGCGAGTCCACCACCCGGTCGCGCTCGGCCGCCAGCTTCGCCACCGAGCCGAGCGTCTCCGACGCGTGCCGCAACGACGCCCGCGCCGCCGCCTGCGTCAGCGCCGACAGGTGGTACGGCAGCCGCACGAGCTGCAACGCGTCCACCACGGCGGGCGCGGCGGCGAGGTAGCCCAGCCGGCCGCCGGCGAACGCGAACGCCTTGCTCATGGTCCGGCTGACGATCAGCTTCGCCGGGTAGTCGTCCAGCAGCACGACCGCGCTCTGCCGCGACGAGAACTCCGCGTACGCCTCGTCCACCACGACCATGCCGGGCGACGCCTCGATCAGCACGCGCAGGTCGTCCACCGGCAGGCTCTGCCCCGTCGGGTTGTTCGGGCTGGTCACGAACACCACGTCCGGAGCGCGCTCGGCGACGATCTCGGCCGCGCGCTCCACGTCCAGCGAGAAGTCGGCGCGGCGGGGCGTCGGCGCCCACTCCGTGCGGGTGCCCGCGGCGATGATCGGGTGCATCGAGTACGACGGCTCGAAGCCCAGCGCCGAGCGGCCCGGCCCGCCGAACGCCTGCAGGATCTGCTGGAGCACCTCGTTCGACCCGTTCGCCGCCCACAGGTTCGCCGAGGTCAGCGGCACGCCCGTGGACGAGGCGAGGTAGGCGGCCAGGTCCTCGCGCAACGCCACCGCGTCCCGGTCCGGGTAGCGGTGCAGCTCGCCCGCGATGGCCGCCACCTCGCGCACCACGTCCTGCACCAGGGCGGGCGTGGGCGGGTACGGGTTCTCGTTCGTGTTCAGCCGGACGGGCACGTCCAGCTGAGGCGCGCCGTACGGCGTACGCCCGCGCAGGTCCTCCCGCAGGGGCAGGTCGACCAGCTCGACCCGGGATCCGATGGGCCTCATCCGCGGAACCTCGCCGTCACGGCTTGGCCGTGCGCGGGCAGGTCCTCGGCGTTCGCCAGCGCCACGACGTGCGACGACACCTCGCGCAACGCGTCCTCGCTGTAGTCGACGACGTGGATGCCGCGCAGGAACGTCTGCACCGACAGCCCCGACGAGTGCCGCGCGCACCCGGCGGTGGGCAGCACGTGGTTGGAGCCCGCGCAGTAGTCGCCCAGCGACACCGGCGAGTGCGCGCCCACGAAGATCGCGCCGGCCGCGCGCACGCGGGCGGCGACCTCCCGCGCGTCGGCCGTCTGGATCTCCAGGTGCTCGGCGGCGTAGGTGTCCGCCACCCGCAGCCCCTCGTCCAGGCTCGACACCAGCACGGTGCCGGACTGCCTGCCGGCCAGCGCCGTCCGCACGCGCTCGCGGTGCTTGGTCGCGTCGACCTGCCGCGCCAGCTCGGCGTCCACCGCGTCCGCCAGCTCCGTCGAGGTCGTCACCAGCACGCTCGCGGCCAGCGTGTCGTGCTCGGCCTGGCTGATCAGGTCGGCGGCCACGTGCACCGGGTCGGCCGTGTCGTCGGCCAGGATCAGGATCTCGGTCGGCCCGGCCTCGGCGTCGATGCCGATCAGGCCGCGCAGCAGCCGCTTGGCGGCGGTCAGGTAGATGTTGCCGGGCCCGGTCACCAGGTCCGCCGGCTCCAGGAGCCGGCCGTCGGTGTCCGTGCCGCCGTACGCCAGCAGCGCGACGGCGAGCGCGCCGCCCACGGCCCACACCTCCGTGACGCCGAGCAGCGCGGCGGCGGCCATGATCGTCGGGTGCGGCAGGCCGCCGAACTCCGCCTGCGGCGGCGAGCACACCACCAGCGACTCGACGCCCGCGATCTGCGCCGGCACCACGTTCATGACCACGGTGGACGGGTAGACGGCCAGGCCGCCGGGCGCGTACAGGCCGACCCGGGACACCGGCACCCAGCGCTCGGTGACCGTGCCGCCGGGCACGACCTGGGTGGTCGTGTCGACCCGGCGCTGGTCGGCGTGCACCTTGCGGGTGCGCGCGATGGACTCCTCCAGCGCCGCGCGCACGGCCGGGTCCAGCTCGGACAGCGCGCGCTCCAGCTCGGCGGCGGGCACGCGGATCGACGCCGGGCGCACCTTGTCGAACTTCTCGCCGTGCTCCAGCACGGCCTCCACGCCCCGTTCGCGCACGTCGTCCACGAGCGGCCGGACGTGATGCAGCACCGCGTCCACGTCGACCTCGGCGCGCGGCAGCGCGGCGCGCAGTTCGGCGGGTGACGGGACACGACCTCGCAGGTCGATGCGGTTGAGCATGCCCACAAGGGTAAGGCGTCGCCAATTCCGTCAACTGTCAGCCTGGCCACGAGTGGTGAACCCGACAAACGGCGGCTACCTCGATCCGTGATCAGGGGGCCACGCTGCGTATCGCACATCTCCGTCGCAAACCCTGCTGATGATGGAGGCTTGATGTTCACCAAGCGGCGCGGCCTTGTGGCCGCCGCACTGGTCGCGAGCGTGACCCTGGTGCTCCCCGCGCACCCCGGGTCCGCTCAGACGGCGACCGCGCAACCGACCGAGCGGACCGTGTTCGAGGTCACCGCCACCACCCCCGAGGCGCGCACGAAGGTCGCCCGGACCGGCGTCGACGTGCTCGGCCAGAACGGCGACACGCTCACCGTGATCGCCGAACCCCGCCAGCAGTGGTTGCTGCGGGCCACCGGGCTGCCGATGCGCGACACCGGTGACGCCGACGCCCAGCTCGCGGGCCTGGGCAAGGCGGACTTCGCCGACCCCCAGCTCGGCGCGCAGGACTTCCCGTCCGGCTACACCGGCTACCACAACTACGCGGAGATGGTCGCCGAGCTGAACCAGACCGTCCGCGACCACCCGAACCTCGTCACGCTGCGCAGCATCGGCAAGTCGTACCAGAACCGCGACCTGTGGATGATCAAGATCAGCGACAACCCGTCGGTCGACGAGTCCGAGCCCGAGGTGCTGTTCACCTGCAACCAGCACGCGCGGGAGCACCTGACCGTGGAGATGTGCCTGCACATCATCAAGCGGTACACGGACAACTACGCGTCCAACGCGGCCGTCAAGGGCGCGGTCGACAGCCGCGAGATCTGGGTCATCCCCAGCGTCAACCCGGACGGCGCCGAGTACGACATCGCGACCGGCTCGTTCCGGGCGTGGCGCAAGAACCGGCAGCCGAACTCCACCGCGACCGGCACCGACCCGAACCGCAACTGGGGCCACCAGTGGGGCTGCTGCGGCGGCTCCAGCGGCAGCGGTTCGAGCGACACCTACCGCGGCCCGTCGGCGTTCTCCGCGCCGGAGACCGCCCGGGTCCGCGACTTCGTCGGCACGCGCGTGGTCGGCGGTGTGCAGCAGATCAAGTCGCACATCGACTGGCACACGTTCTCGGAGCTGATCCTGTGGCCGTACGGCTACACCTACAACGACACCGCCGCGGGCCTGGACGCCACCCAGGCCAACGTGTTCCAGACCATGGGCAGGCGGATGGCCGCGCTGAACGGCTACACGCCGCAGCAGGCCAGCGACCTCTACATCACCGACGGCAGCGTCGACGACTGGATGTGGGCCGCCCACGGCATCTGGAGCTACACGTTCGAGATGTACCCCAGGTCCGCGAGCGGCACCAGCGGCTTCTACCCGCGCGACACGCTGATCGCGGCGCAGACCTCGCGCAACGACACCGCGGTGCAGCTGTTCCTGGACTACTCCGACTGCGTCCCGCGCATCACCGGGCGCACCTGCTGACGGCCTCCACGGCCTGATCGACCGGCGGGGGGGGGGGGGGGGGGGGGGGGGGGGGGGGGGGGGGGAGCGGGGGGGGGGGGGGGGTGGGGGGGGGGGGGGGGGCGTGGGCAGAGT
>NZ_JBVJVK010000064.1:0-42569 GCF_055603705.1 Actinosynnema sp. NPDC037264
GGGCACCCCGAAAAGCGGGGGGGGGGGCTTTGCAGGGGGGGGGGAGGAGGGGGGGGGGGGGGGGGGCGGGGGGGGGGCCCCCCCCCCCCCCCCGGCCGCGTCAGCCGAGCCACTCCGGGCGCAGCGGCATGTGCGAGGTGGTGCCGTCCAGCTTCACGCCCAGCACCTGGTGCAGCTGGATGTTGTTGCGCTCGAAGCCCAGCCGGGACGCGGCCAGGTACAGCCGCCACACCCGCGCCCGGCCGAGACCCACCTCGGTCACCGCGTCGTCCCAGTGCTTCTCCAGGTTGTCGCACCACGCCGCCAGCGTCATGGCGTAGTGCTCGCGCAGGTTCTCCTCGTGCCGCACCTCGAACCCGGTGTCGTGCATCAACGACACCAGGTGGCCCGGCCCGACCAGCTCGCCGTCGGGGAACACGTACCGGTTGATGAACCCGCCGGTCCGCGCCGGCTGCCTGTTGTCCGGCCGGGTGATGCAGTGGTTGAGCAGCCGCCCGCCCGGCTTGAGCTTGCCGTACAGCGACCGGAAGTACGCGGGGAGCTTGGCCTTGCCGATGTGCTCGGTCAGGCCGATCGAGCTGACCGCGTCGAACCCGGTCTCCCGCACGTCGCGGTAGTCGAGGTAGCGCACCTCGGCCAGGTCGGACAGCCCGGCCTCCACGATGGCCTTCTGCGCCCACTCCGCCTGGTTGCGCGACAACGTCACGCCGAGCGCCTTCACGCCGTACTCGCGCGCGGCGTGCATGACCATCCCGCCCCAGCCGCAGCCGACGTCCAGCAGCCGCATGCCCGGCTTCAGCCCGAGCTTGCGCGCCACCAGGTCGTGCTTGGCGAACTGCGCCTCCTCCAAGGTGGACCCCGCGGTCGGGTACACGGCGCACGTGTACGCCATGGACGGTCCGAGGACCCACTCGTAGAACGTGTTCGACACGTCGTAGTGGTGGGCGATCGCCTCGCGGTCGCGCGCCTTGGAGTGCCGCAGGCCGCGCAACCGGCGCTCCTGCGGCGGCACCTCGATCCTCGTGCCCAGCCGGGTCCGCCCGAGCGTCGCCAGCAGCTCCACCCGCTCGCCCCACGGCACCTCGCGCAGCGAGATCTCGGACAGCTGCTTCAACGCCCCGTACACGTCACCGATGATCTCCAGGTGCCCGGTCACGTACGCGCGCGCCAGACCCAGCTCACCCGGCGCCGACGCCAGGTACGACAACGCCTCCGGTGTGCGCACCTCGATGCTCACACCCGCGTCGGCCGGCCCCGCGTGGCTGCCGTCGTACGCGCTGAACCGCACGGACGCGCCACCTCCGACCGCCCGCTGGAACACCTCCGCCAACCGCATTGGCCCCGGCTCCCTTCGCCTACGGAGAACACACTTGGCGTACAAATCGGGCAGCCGGCCCGCCGGGTCGTACCGCTTCTTCAGGTCCTGGTACGTCGGGCCGTTGTAGTTGTCCCAGAACTCCTCCTCGCCGTAGTAGGAGTCGGAGTACAGGGACTTGTGCCCGCCCAGCTCGGTGACCTTGTCCTCGATCAGCCGGTTCCGGCTGCCCAGCTCCTCGTCGGGCCGCAACGGCACCGTCGACCAGAAGCCGACGTTGACGTACAGCACGTCCGGGTCCATCGGGTACAGCGGCCAGACCGTCCGGCTCCCGTCCGACCGGGCCCTCAGCCGCACCGGGCACAGCCACACCGGGCTGATGCCGATCTCCCGGTGGAAGAAGTCCAGGAACTCGGCGAGCCGGTCCACCGGGATCTCCACGTCCTGGATCACCGGCTCCTGCACCGCCTTGCTCAGCCGGTCGGACAGCTTGTGCCGCCGGTCCCACGCGACCACCTTGCGGTACACGTCCGACCGCAGGTACCGCTTGGGCACCAGCCGCCGCACGACCGGGTGCTGCACGCCGAACGCGCGTGAGCACCAGAACCAGTCGGTGTCCCACCGCCACAGGTAGTCGCGCACGGTCAGGTAGTCGACGTCGCGCCGCTGGATGGACCGGTAGTAGATCTGGTTGCCGGTGTAGTCCGAGGTGAACGGCGCGGTGGCGGACCAGTTCGCCAGCGTCACGTACTGCTCGGTGCCGGAGAACACCGTCCCGTCGACGAAGTCGACCGGTTCGCCCTGGTAGGAGCCGTCGGCGCAGACCTCGGCGAGCATCCGGGCGCACTCGCCCGCGTCGGCGAACGGCACGTGCCGCAGCCGCACGTACGGCTTCACCGGCTCCAGCTCGATCTCCAGCCGCAGGGTGTAGCCGAGCGTGCCGTAGGAGTTCGGGAACCCGTGGAAGAGGCCGCCGTGGACATCGTCCCGGGGGTGCGTGGTGACGACCTCGCCGTCGCCCGTCATCACTTCCAGCTCGCGCACGGACTCGTGCGGCAGGCCGTTGCGGAACGAGCTGGACTCGATGCCCAGACCCGCCACGGCGCCGCCCAGCGTGATCGTCTTGAGCTGCGGCACGACCAGCGGCATGAGGCCGTGCGGCAGGGTGGCGTCGACCAGGTGCTCGTAGGTCGTCATGCCCTGGACCTGCGCGGTCCGCGCGGCGGCGTTTACCGACAGGACCCGGTTGAACCGGGCCACGTCGAGGCCGCCGGACTGGTCGGCGCGGAACCGGAAGAGGTTCGACGTGGACTTGGCCAGGCGCACCGGCGCGCCCGCCGGGATCGCCGCGTACTGGCCGCGCAACGCGGCCACGGCCCGCTCGTGGTCGGTCTCCTGCCCCTGCCGGTGATCCGTCACGGCACCGACGTTAGGCCGCCGGAGCTTGATCAGCACCCCCAAATTTCACACCCCTCCAAGTTACCGACGGGTAGTACGCTAGGCGGTTATGACGCACGCCACTCATGAGGTGACCAACCAGGTCCCGCCGCTGGAAGGGCACGACGTCTCCGCCGACCCGGCGCTGCTGGACGGCCTGCGGCGCGGCGGCGCGGAGTGGGCCGAACCCGAGGTCCGCGCGCTCGGCGTGCTCGCGGGCACGCCGCACGTCCAGGACCTGGGGCGGCTGGCCAACGCGCACCCGCCCGTGCTGCACACCCACGACCGGTACGGGCACCGGGTCGACGAGGTCGAGTTCCACCCCGCCTGGCACGAGCTCATGGGAACGGCGGTCGCCAACGGCCTGCACGCGGCGCCGTGGCGGGACGAGCGGCCGGGCGCGCACGTCGCCCGCGCGGCCAAGTTCTACGTGTGGAGCCAGGCCGAGGCGGGCCACGGTTGCCCGATCTCGATGACCTACGCGGCCGTGCCCGCGCTGCGCGCGACGCCCGCGCTGGCCGAGCGGTTCGAGCCGCTGCTGGCGTCGCGGGAGTACGACTTCGGCTTGCGCCCGCCGTCGTCCAAGCGGGGCCTCATCGCGGGCATGTCGATGACGGAGAAGCAGGGCGGCTCGGACGTGCGGGCGAACACCACGCGTGCCGTGCCCGTCGGCGACCACTACCTGCTGACCGGGCACAAGTGGTTCACGTCCGCGCCGATGTCGGACCTGTTCCTGACCCTGGCGCAGGCGCCGGGCGGCCTGTCGTGCTTCGTGCTGCCGCGCGTGCTGCCGGACGGGACGCGCAACGCGATGTTCCTGCAGCGGCTCAAGGACAAGCTCGGCAACAAGTCGAACGCCTCGGCGGAGCTGGAGTACGACGGCGCGGTCGGCTGGCTCGTCGGCGAGGAGGGCCGGGGCGTGCGGACCATCATCGAGATGGTCAACATGACCCGGCTGGACTGCGTGCTCGGGTCGGCGTCCGGGATGCGGCTGGGGTTGACGCAGGCCACGCACCACGCGGCGCACCGCAAGGCGTTCGGCGCGTACCTGGTCGACCAGCCCGCGATGCGCAACGTGCTGGCGGACCTGGCGGTGGAGTCGGAGGCGGCGACCACGGTGGCGTTGTGGCTGGCCGGCAACCGGAGCAGGCTGGGGCTCGCGGTGAGCAAGTACTGGGTGTGCAAGCGGGCCCCGGCGCACGCCGCCGAGGCGTTGGAGTGCCTGGGCGGCAACGGGTACATCGAGGACTCGGGGATGCCGCGGCTGTTCCGCGAGTCGCCGCTGATGTCCATCTGGGAGGGTTCGGGGAACGTGGCGGCGTTGGACGCGCTGCGCGCGCTCGGGCGTTCGCCGGAGGCGGTGGCGGAGTTCTTCGGCGAGCTGGACGCGGCGCGCGGGGCCGACCGGCGGTTGGACGCGGCGGTCGACGGGCTGAAGGACGAGCTGACCGACGTGGCCGACCTGGAGGTGCGGGCGCGGCGGCTGGTGGAGCGGATGGCGTTGGCGTTGCAGGGCGCGTTGCTGGTGCGGTACGGGCACCCGGCGGTGGCGGACGCGTTCTGCGCGTCGCGGCTGTCCGGTGACTGGGGCGTGGCGTTCGGCACGCTGCCGCGCGGCGTCGACTTCGGGGCGATCGTGGAGCGGGGGTTGCCGAAGCCGTGAGCGCCGTCCGGGTTGAGCGGTCGGGACCGGTGTTCACCGTCCTGCTGGACCGGCCGGCCGTGCGCAACGCGGTGGACGGGCCGACCGCGCACACGTTGACCGAGGTGTTCCGCGAGTTCGACGAGGACCCGACCGCGTCGGTGGCCGTGCTGCACGGTGAAGGCGGCACGTTCTGCTCGGGGGCCGACCTGAAGGCGTTGGGCACTGCCCGGGGCAACGACCCCGCGTCACCGTCCGGCCCGATGGGTCCGACGCGGTTGCGGCTGTCGAAGCCGGTGATCGCCGCCGTCGCCGGGCACGCGGTGGCGGGTGGCTTGGAGCTGGCCCTGTGGTGCGACCTGCGGGTGGCGGAGGAGGACGCGGTCTTCGGGGTGTTCTGCCGCCGGTGGGGCGTGCCGTTGATCGACGGCGGGACGGTGCGCCTGCCGCGGCTGATCGGCACGTCCCGCGCCATGGACCTGATCCTGACCGGCCGCCCGGTCCCCGCCGACGAGGCGCTGGCCATCGGCCTGGTCAACCGCGTCGTGCCGCCGGGCACGTCCCGTTCGGCGGCGGAGGCCCTGGCCCTGGAGCTGGCCGCGCTCCCCCAGCTGTGCCTGCGCCAGGACCGCCTCTCCGTCCTGGAACAGGAGTCCCTCCCCGAAGCGGACGCCCTGGCCAACGAGCTGGCCCACGGCGAACTCTCCCTGACCGAGGTGGAACAGGGCCTCCGCCGGTTCCACTCGACCCAAGGCCGCCACCACCGCCCCTGACCCGCGTGTCCTACCTCCAGCCCGCGTGTCCGACGCGAACGTCGGACACGCGCGGGCTGGGTCAGGCGGCCGGCGGGAGGCCCAGTTCGCGGGCGATCAGCATCTTCTGCACCTCGCTCGTGCCCTCGCCGATCTCCAGGATCTTCGCGTCGCGGTAGAAGCGGCCCACCGGGTACTCGTTCATGAACCCGTACCCGCCGAAGATCTGCGTCGCCTCACGCGCGTTGTCCATCGCCGCCTCCGACGACACCAGCTTCGCGATCGCCGCCTCGCGCTTGAACGGCTCGCCGCGCAGCATCTTCGCCGCCGCCTGGTAGTACGCCAGCCGCGCGGTGTGCGTGCGCGCCTCCATCTCGGCGATCTTGAACTGGATGGCCTGGTACTCGCCGATCCGGTGCCCGAACGCCTCGCGCTGCCCCGCGTACTTCAGCGACTCGTCCACGCACCCCTGCGCCAGGCCGACGCCGATCGCCGCGATCGCCACCCGGCCCTCGTCCAACGTCTGCAGGAACTGCGCGTACCCGCGCCCGCGCTCGCCGACCAGGTTCCCCAGCGGCACGCGGCAGTCCTGGAACGACAGCTCACGCGTGTCCGACGCGTTCCACCCGACCTTGGAGTACTTGCGCGACACCGAGAACCCCGGCGTGCCCGACGGCACGATGATCGTGGAGATCTCCGGCCTGCCGTCCTCCCGCCGCCCGGTCACCGCCGCCACCGTCACCAACCCGGTGATGTCCGTGCCCGAGTTGGTGATGAACGCCTTGGCGCCGTTGATCACCCACTCGTCGCCGTCGACCCGCGCGGTGGTCCGCAGCGCGCCCGCGTCCGACCCGCTGCCGGGCTCGGTGAGCCCGAACGAGCCGAGCACCTCGCCGCGGCACAACCGGGGCAGCCAGGTCGCCTTCTGCTCGGCCGAGCCGAACCGGAACACCGGCATCGTCCCCAGCGAGACGCCCGCCTCCAGCGTGATCGCCACCGACGAGTCGACCCGGGCCAGCTCCTCCAACGCCAGGCACAACGCGAAGTAGTCGCCGCCCATGCCGCCGAACTCCTCCGGGAACGGCAGCCCGAACAGCCCCATCCGCCCCATCTTGGCGACGACCTCGTAGGGGAACTCCTCGCGCTCGTAGAACCCGCCGATGACCGGCGCGACCTCCTCGCGGGCGAACTCCTCGACGGTCTTGCGCAACGCCTCGTATTCCTCGTCAAGGCGGAAGTCCAACATCGTTCACTCCTCGTGGGGCACGACGACGGCAAGGGTTTCGTCCAGCGCGACCTGTTGGCCCGCCTGGACGTGCACTTCGGCGAGCACACCCGCCACGGGTGACGTGACGGTGTGCTCCATCTTCATCGCTTCGACCACGAACAACGCCTGGCCGGCCGTCACGTGCTCGCCCTGGGCGACCCGCGCCACGAGCACCGTGCCCGGCATCGGGCTGGTCACCGGCCCACCGCTGCCCGCCGCCGACGACGCGGCGACCTCCGACGGCAGGGTCTCGGTCAACGCCCACGCGTGACCGTCCCGGCCAAGCCACAGCACGTCGCCCGCACGGGCCATCGCGTACCGCCGACCGCCGACCACCAGCCACGCGTCCTCGACGTGGGCCGCGAGCCGCACCGGTTCCCGGCCGTCGACGGACACCTCGTCGCCGCGCACCCGGACCTCGACGCCGTCGATCAGCCACTTCGTCCACGCGTGCTCGCCGACCCGCCACCCGCCGGTCCGCTCCCACGGGTCGTCGCCGCGCACCGCGAGCTGCCGCTCCAGCGCCGCCGCCGCCAGCACCTCGTCCGGCACGTCGTGGCGCGTCAACGACTCCAGCCCGCGCTCGACCAACCCGGTGTCCAGCGCACCCGCGCGCACGTCCGGGTCGCGCAGCAACGCGCGCAGGAACGGGATGTTCGTCGTCACGCCCAGCAGCACGAACCGCCCCAACGCGGCGTCCAGCCGGCGCAGCGCCTCCTCCCGCGTCGCACCGTGCGCGATCACCTTGGCCAGCATCGGGTCGTAGTCGCTGCTGACGGTCAGCCCCACCCGCAACGCCGAGTCCACCCGCACGTCGGAGGGCTCGTCCAGCGCGAGCACCGTCCCCCCGGTCGGCAGGAACCCGCGCGCCGGGTCCTCGGCGTAGACGCGGGCCTCGACGGCGTGCCCGGCCAGGTCCACCGACGTGAAGCCCAGCGGCTCGCCCGCGGCCACCCGCAACTGCCACTCGACCAGGTCGACGCCGGTCACCAGCTCGGTCACCGGGTGCTCGACCTGGAGCCGGGTGTTCATCTCCATGAAGAAGTAGTCGCCGGACGCGCCGTCCACGATGAACTCGACCGTGCCCGCGCCGACGTACCCGACGGCCTTCGCCGCCTCGACCGCCGCCGTGCCCATGGCCTCCCGCAGCTCCGGCGAGACCATCGGCGACGGCGCCTCCTCGATGATCTTCTGGTGCCGCCGCTGCAGGCTGCACTCGCGCTCGCCGAGGTGCACGACCCCGCCGTGCGCGTCGGCCAGCACCTGGATCTCGATGTGCCGCGGGTTGCCGATGAACCGCTCGATCAGCAGCGCGTCGTCGCCGAACGACCCGCGCGCCTCGCGCCGCGCCGACTCGATGGCGTCCCGCAGGCCGGCACCGGACTCCACCAGCCGCATGCCCTTGCCGCCACCGCCCGCCGACGGCTTGAGCAGCACCGGGAAGCCGATCTCGCCCGCCGCCTCGACCAGGTCGTCGTCGGTCATCCCGACCTCGGTCCGCCCCGGCACCACCGGCACGCCCGCCGCCGCGACGGTCAGCTTGGCGCGGATCTTGTCGCCCATCGCCTCGATCGCGTCCGCGGGCGGCCCGATGAACACCAGCCCGGCCTTCTCGCACGCCCGCGCGAACTCCGCGTTCTCGGCGAGGAACCCGTACCCGGGGTGCACGGCCTGCGCGCCGGTCGAGAGCGCCGCCTCGACGATCCGCTCGACTGACAGGTAGCTCTCCCGCGCCGACGCGGGCCCGATGCGCACCGCCACGTCCGCCATCCGCACGTGCAGCGCGTCGGCGTCCGCGTCGCTGTGCACGGCCACCGAGCGGATCCCGAACCGCCGCAACGCGCGGATCACCCGCACCGCGATCTCGCCGCGGTTGGCCACCAGAACGCTGTCGAACATCTCCTGCCGAGACATCGCCCTCACATCCGGAAGACGCCGTGGGAAACCGGCTCGATCGGGGCGTTCGCCGCCGTGGACAGGGCCAGGCCGAGCACCGTGCGCGTGTCGAGCGGGTCGATCACGCCGTCGTCCCAGAGCCGGGCCGTGGAGTAGTACGGGTTGCCCTGGTCCTCGTACTGCTGCCGGATCGGCGCCTTGAACGCCTCCTCGTCCTCGGCCGACCACTCGTCGCCGAGCTGGTCGCGCCGCACCGTCGCCAGCACCGAGGCCGCCTGCTCGCCGCCCATCACCGAGATCCGGGCGTTGGGCCACATCCACAGGAACCGGGGCGAGTAGGCCCGGCCGCACATGGAGTAGTTGCCCGCGCCGAACGACCCGCCGATGACCACGGTGAACTTCGGCACCCGCGCGCACGCCACCGCCGTCACCATCTTCGCGCCGTGCTTGGCGATGCCCGCCGCCTCGTACTCGCGGCCGACCATGAACCCGCTGATGTTCTGCAGGAACACCAGCGGCACGCCGCGCTGGTCGCACAGCTGGATGAAGTGCGCGCCCTTCAACGCCGACTCGCCGAACAGCACGCCGTTGTTGGCCACGATGCCGACCGGGTGGCCGTGGATCCGGGCGAACCCGGTGACCAGCGTCGCGCCGTACTCCTTCTTGAACTCGTGGAACCGGCTGCCGTCCACGACGCGGGCGATCACCTCGCGCACGTCGTAGGGCGTGCGGCTGTCCGTCGGCACGACGCCGTACAGCTCGGCGGGGTCGACCGCGGGCTCCACGGTCGGCTCGACCTGCCACGGGCGCGGCGCGCGCGGACCCAGCGTGCTGACGATCGAGCGCACGATCCGCAACGCGTGCGCGTCGTCCTCCGCCAGGTGGTCGGTGACGCCGGACGTGCGCGAGTGCAGTTCGCCGCCGCCCAGCTCCTCGGCCGTGACGACCTCGCCGGTCGCGGCCTTCACCAGCGGCGGGCCGCCGAGGAAGATCGTGCCCTGGCCGCGCACGATCACCGCCTCGTCCGACATCGCGGGCACGTACGCGCCGCCCGCCGTGCACGAGCCGAGCACGGCGGCGATCTGCGGTATGCCGCGGGCGGACATGGTGGCCTGGTTGAAGAAGATCCGGCCGAAGTGCTCGCGGTCCGGGAACACCTCGTCCTGCTTCGGCAGGAACGCGCCCCCGGAGTCCACCAGGTAGACGCACGGCAGGTGGTTCTGCAGCGCCACCTCCTGGGCGCGCAGGTGCTTCTTCACCGTCAGCGGGTAGTAGGTGCCGCCCTTGACGGTGGCGTCGTTGGCGACGACCACGACCTCGCGGCCGGACACGCGGCCGACGCCCGTGATGACGCCCGCGGCGGGCGCCTCGTCGCCGTACAGGCCGTCCGCGGCCAGCGGCGACAGTTCGAGGAACGGCGAACCGGGGTCGAGCAGCGTGTCGACCCGGTCGCGCGGCAGCAGCTTGCCGCGCGCCACGTGCCGGGTCCGTGCCTTCTCCGGGCCGCCCAGGGCGGCTCGGCCGAGCTTGGCGCGCAGGTCCTGCACGAGTCGCGCGTGCTCGTCGTGGTAGCGCCGGAAGGCCTCGGCCGACTTGTCGGCCGTGCTGCGCAACACCGGGGCGTCCATCGAACTCCTCGCGGTTAGCCGTCGTTAACCTGAGGAGATGTTAGCGCTTGTTAACTCCTGTTCACAAGCCGGAGGGGGCCGCGGGTGCGGCCCCCTCCGGGGTGGTGCGGGTCCAGGTCAGCCGGTGACGGCGGTGAGCTGGGGCAGGTAGCCGAGGCGCTGGCCGTTGCGGTTGGGGTGGTAGGACTCCTCCACCGGCCACGACAGGCTGTTGAGCCACCAGTCCGACGAGCAGATCTCGTGCCCGGTGAACGCGGTGCGCAGGTCGCGGTAGGCGAACGACTTCGCGCCCGCCCGGGCGGAGATGACCTGGTGCAGGGTGTCGGCGGCGGAGTTGATCGCCGCGCGCTTGGTGTCGCTCAGGCCGACCGAGCAGCTGCCCGGCACCTTGTACAGGCGCGGGTAGCCGAGCACGACGACCGTGGCGGACGGCGCGCGGGTGCGGATCTGCGCGTAGACGTTGTCCAGCAGGCCGGGCAGCGTGCCGGTGGCGTAGGCCTTGGCCTGGTTGACCCGGTTGACGCAGGTCGAGTCGGAGCCGAAGGTGCACGTGGTGATCACGTCGGTGAAGCCGGCGTCGTTCCCACCGATCGAGATGCTGACCAGGGAGGTCGAGGCCGTCAGGGCGCTGACCTGGTTGGCGAGCACGTCGCCGGTCTTGGCGCCGGAGCAGGCCACGAACTTGAACGACGCGGGCGCGTGGGACGCCGCCCAGAGCGCCGGGTAGCTGTACTGGCTGCGCTTGCAGCTGCCGGAGTCGCTGTAGTACGAGCCGGTGCCCGTTCCGGACGAGTAGGAGTCGCCGAGTGCGACGTAGTTGGCGGCGGCCGCTTCGGCCGGCACGACGAGTGCCAGCGCGGCGACGATTGCCAGCGCCGCGCTGGACAGGGTTCGGACAAGGCGCATCGGAGCCTCCCGGAGGGAAACAACGCAGGGTGTGATGCGGAGCACAACAAGGGTTACCAGTAAGTAGTCCTATATAAAAAGAGTGGGTCAAGAGTTAACTACGCGTTTCGGCCGCGGGGCGGTGATCGTTTGCCGACGGCCAGGTTAACGCCCGTTTACGTGGACCGGGCCGGCCGTTTAAGATGGGCGCCGTGCCAGCCGAGCCAGCGAAGCAGACCCGCCGTGACCAGATCCTGGCCGCCGCCGCCGAACTGTTCGCCCGGCACGGCTTCCACGGCGTCGGCATCGACGACATCGGTGCCGCGGTGGGGATTTCCGGGCCGGCGTTGTACCGGCACTTCCGCAGCAAGGACGCGATGCTGGGCGAGATGCTGACGTCCATCAGCGAGCGGTTGCTCGACGGCGGGCAGAACCGGGTGGCCGCGTCGGGCGACCCGGCGCACGCGCTTCGGGAATTGATCCGGTGGCACGTCGACTTCGCGTTGGACGACCCGGCGCTGATCACCGTGCAGATCCGCAACCTGGCGAACCTGACCGACCCGGACCGGCGGCGGGTGAGAGCGCTCCAGCGGCGTTACGTCGAGGTGTGGGTGGAGACGATCCGCAAGACGTCGCCGGAGGTGGACGAGCCGACCGCCCGTGCGGCGGCGCACGCCGTGTTCGGCCTGATCAACTCCACGCCCCACAGCGCGCACCTGGACCGCGACCAGATGGCCGCGCTGCTCTCGCAGATGGCGCTGGCGTCGTTGTCGGGCGCGTTGCCCGTGCACCCCTGACGCGCGGGGAAGGCGCAGGTCGCGGGTCCCGAGCGTTCGACTCGGGGGTGCTGGACGTCGGACATGCGGGGCCTTGACGTAGCACGCGGTGGTCCTGAGCGCAGGACACGCGGCGGGGTGGGTTGGGGAGTTTCGCGTACGCTGGGCTGCCAATGGGTGACGTGGCGGTGAAGACCACCGGGGGGTGGCCGGGGCTCCGGTTGCTCGCCCGCCTGCCCGCCTGGTTCAGGTTCGTGCTGGTGGCGCTGGCCGTGTTCGTCTGCGGCGTGATCGCGTCCAGGCCGGCGGGCGCGACCGACACCTCGCCACTGGAGGGTGACGTCGCGGTGGCGGCGCGGGCCGTCGAGGCGATGGCCAACCCCAGCGGGGCGAACCCGCTCCTCGGGTTCCCGGCCGACTTCGGCGAGGTGACCAACCGCGAGCCGGTGGTGGTCCCCGGGCCCGACGGGTCCACCCGGGCCGTCGACCCGAACGGCGGGTGCTCCGGCCCGGCGGGCGACACCGAGTGGGACTTCGGCACCGGCTGCAAGGCGCACGACCTGGGCTACGACCTGCTCCGCTACGCCGAGCACAAGGGCCGCCCGCTGGGCCAGGAAGCCCGCAAGTCCCTCGACGCCCGCCTCGCGGCCGACATGCACGCCCAGTGCGACGTGAACCCGCGCGGCCACGCCACGCGGTGCCACGCGACCGCCCAGCTCTACGCGGCGGGCCTGGAGTTCAACTCGTGGCGGCAGCGCTGGGGACCGCCCGGCCACGAACCCGTCCTCGCCTGGGGCTTCGGCAGCGCCGTCGTGGTGTTCCTGCTGCTCGCCCGCCTGCCGCGCAAGCGAGGACCCGACGAACCCGTCGACGCGCCCCGGCCACGGGCCACCCACGACCGCTACGCCACGTTCCTGCGGCTGAGCGCGCTCGCCCTGGTGGTGATCGGCCAGTCCGTGATCACCGTCCTGCACTGGGCGGGCGTGAGCGCGACCTGGCTGTGGCTGCTCACCTGGGCGCTCCAGGCCATCCCCGTCTTCTACTTCGCGGGCGGCCACGCCAACCTCGTCGGCTGGCACGCCGTGCAGGCCGACCACGGCGGCTACGGCCGCTACCTCGCCGCGCGGATCTCCTGGCTGCTGCGGCCCGTGCTCGCGTTCGTGCTGGCCTGGCTGGTCCTGCCGCTGCCGCTGGAACTGCTCGACGTGGACAAGTCGCGGGTGGAGATGTTCGGCCGGCTCATCGCGCACCCGCTGTGGTTCCTCGGCCTGTACCTGGTCGCGGTCGCCGCCACCCCGGTCATGGCCTGGCTGCACCGCAACGCCCGCCTGGCCACGCCGGTCGCGCTCGTCGCCGCCATGATCGTGGTCGACCTGGCCCGCATCGGCTTCGCCTGGCGCACCGGCGGCTACCTCAACCTGGTGCTGGGCGCGCTGCTGCTGCAACAGCTCGGCTTCCACTACGCCGACGGCAGCCTGCAGCGCGTCTCGCGCAAGGTGCTCGGCGCCCTCGCGCTCGCCGCCGTGCCCGCGCTACTCGCGCTGATCACGTTCGGCGGCTACCCGCGCACGATGATGCCGCTGCCCGGCGAGGGCGGCTCGAACCTCAGCCCGCCCACCGTGTGCCTGCTCGTGCTCGGCCTCGCCCAGATCAGCGTGGTGCTGCTGCTCAAGCCCCGCGTCACGGCGTGGCTCGCGGGCAGCGGGCCGTGGCGGGTCGTGGAGTTCGCCCGGACCGCGCCCATGACGGTCTACCTCGGCTACCTGACCGTGCTGGCCGCCGTGATCGGCGTGCTCGGCCTGCTCGACTCGCCGGCCGCGTTCGACTGGGTCGCCACCAAGCCGCGCTGGCTGGCCGTGCTGGTGCTGCTGCTCCTGCCCGTCCTGGCCGTGTTCCACCGCTTCGAGCGGAACGCCGCGCTCAGCCCCTGCCGCACCCGCGAGACCCACCGCACCCGGCTCGCCGTCACGCTCGGCGCCGGCTACGGGGTGCTCGGCGTCCTCGGGTTCGTGGTGACCGGGTTCGCGGGCGCGGCGGGCACGCTGGTCGTGCTCAAGGTCGACCCGCTGCAGAACCTGATCCACCTGCTGCTGGGCTGGTACCTGCTGCACACCGCGCACGCCGGCACGTGCCACGGCCGCCGCCCCTGGCTGCTCACCGCCTTGGCCTGCGTGCCGCCGCTGCTGGTGCTGGAGCCCACCGGCGCGGTGGTCGTCCTGCACGGCGCGACGATCGTCGTCGCCCTGGCGGCGGCCATACCGAAGCAGGACCAGGCACACGCAGGTGAACACCGGCAGCCACGTCCCGCGTTCCAGCACCCATAGCGCGTCCGACGGCGGCGTGTGCAGGCCGCGCAACGAGCCGAACACCGATCCCGCCAACGTCACCACCAGCAACGCGCTCTGGTGCACCAGGAAGATCGGCAACGCCCGCGCGTTCAGCCGCCGCGCCGGGAACGACGGCCGGACCAGCAGCACCAACCCCACCTGCGCCAGCGCCAACGCCAGCGCCGCGGCCGACGGCGGCGACAGGTTCGACTCCGCCGCGCCCGGCACGCCGACCGCACTGGCCGGGTACCCGGCGGCCAGCAGCAGCGCGAACGCCACCCCGCCGGCCGCGAACAGCACCGCACCCCACGAGCGGTGGTGCCCCCGCTGGGCCACGAGCACGCCCACCTGCCACGGCGCCCACCACACCGCGACCACGTTCACCCAGCCGACGTCCACCGCCACCAGCGCGACCGGGACCACCACGCCCCACCAGCCCAGCCGGCGCAGCAACGGCGTGAACGCCGACAGCACGACGTACACGACCAGGAACCACAACGGCGTCACGACGAGGTACCCGACGGTCATCACGGTCTGCTGCGGCAACCCGCGCATCGACAGTCCGAACAGGACCGCGGCCCACGCGCCCAGCAGCACCACCACCGGCGGCACGAGCTTGCGCGCCCGCGACCACCACGGCACGCCCGACCGCACCGCGCCGAACCCGCCGGCGAAGAAGAACAGCCCCAACACCTGGAGCACCCAGGTCAGCGGCGCCAGCTCCGGCATCCACCGCAACGGGCTGTCCACCACCAGCCCGTCACCGGTGAGCACCACGGCCGTCACCAGCCAGTGCCCCAGCACCACCCCGACGACGGCGATCGCGCGCGTCGCGTCGATCACCGGGTCCCGTTGCGTCACGGCGTCTCCCCCACCGCGATCCGGGACAGGGCGCGCAGCGACGGCGTGCCCTCCCGGAAGTACTCGTCGTGGCCGATGTCGCCCGCGTCGAACACCCGCGCGCCGAACGCCGGGTCGACCGGGTCGGGGCCGTGCCCCAGGTCGCCCAGCCGCACCGAGGGCACCCACCGCGTCCAGTCCCGGCCGCCGCGCGCCGCCCACACCCGCGCGCCGGACGTCACGGAGTCCACCCGCACGCCGGGTGAGCCGAGGAGCACCACGTCGTCGACGCGTGGCCGGGCCAACCCGCACACCACCGACCCGTAGCTGTGGCACATCAGGTGCACGTGCCCCGGCAACGTGCGCACGTACTCGTCCAGCGCGACCGCGCCCGCCCGCGCCAACCGGCCGCCGGCCGCGTCCACCCCGAGCCCGGACGGCGTCCGGTACCCCAGCCACGCGACCACCGCGACGTCGTCCCGCCCGACGGAGGCGTGCAGGTCGCGCGCCATCCGCCCGACCGTGCGGTCGAACCGCCGGTCGTCCACATCGGACCCCGGCACGACGACCGCGACGTGCGCGGCCCGGGCGAGGTCGCCGTGCACCTCGACCCTGGGCGTGAACGGCGGCGGGTCGCCACCCGGCACCGCCAGGACCAGCAGCGCGGCCACCAACGCGATCTTCTTCGGCATGGCGCCGAAACTAGGAAGGCCACGCCCCTCGCGGCGTCACCCCGCGGTGCCGTTCCGCGGGCCCTACCCGGGTACCACGAGGCCGGACTCGTAGGCCGCGATCACGGCCTGCGCCCGGTCGCGCAGGCCGAGCTTCATCAACACCCGGCTCACGTGCGTCTTCACCGTCTGCTCGGCCAGCACCAGGTGCGCGGCGATCTCGCCGTTCGACAGGCCCTGGGCGATCAGCCGCAGCACCTCGGTCTCCCGCTCGGTCAACGCGGTCAGCGCGGCGGGCTTCACCACCCGCACCGGCTGCGCCTTCACGAAGTCCTCGATGAGCCGCTTGGTCACCGAGGGGGCCAGCAACGCGTCGCCGCGCGCCACCACCCGCACCGCGGCCAGCAGCTCGCTCGCGGGCGCGTGCTTGAGCAGGAACCCGCTCGCACCGGCCCGCAACGCCTCGTAGACGTAGTCGTCCAGGTCGAACGTGGTCAGCACGAGCACCTTGACCGGGTCGTCGGCCAGCAGCCTGGTCGCGGTCAGCCCGTCCATCTCCGGCATCCGCACGTCCATCAGCACCACGTCCGGCCGCAGCCTGCGGACCTCGCCGACGGCGGCGACGCCGTCGCCGGCCGACCCCACCACGCTGATGTCCGCCTGGGCGTCCAGCAGCGCGGAGAAGCCCTCGCGCACCATCTCCTGGTCGTCGGCGACCAGCACCCGGATCACCGCTGCCCCACCGGCACGATCGCCCGCACTTCGAACCCCCCGTCCGCGGTCGGCCCGGCGGTCAGCGAACCGCCGTGCACCGCCACCCGTTCCCGCATGCCCCTGAGCCCGTGCCCGCCGCCACCGCCGAGCGACGGCCCGCCCGCCGCGTTCCGCACGACCACCCGCAGCGCGTCGTCCACCAGGTCGACGGTGACCGACGTGGTCGCGCCCGGCGCGTGCCGACCGGCGTTCGTGAGCGCCTCCTGCACGATCCGGTACGCGGTCAGCCCGACGGCCTCCGGCACCTCGGCGTCGGTGACGGACGCGTCCGCGTGCAGCGACCGGATGTCGGCCAACCCCGGCTGCGGCGTCCGGTCGGCCCGCCGGTCGGACTCGCGCAGCACGCCGAGCAGCTGCTGCATGTCCGTGATCGCGGCCCTGGCCGCCGCGCCGAGCTCGGCGAACTCCTGCCTGCCCGCCTCGGGCAGGTCCGCGATCCGGTAGGGCGCGGTCTCGCACCGGACCACGACCAGCGACATGTGGTGCGCGACCACGTCGTGCATCTCGCGGGCGATCCGGGCGCGTTCGACCAGCGCCGCCTTCTCGTCCTGCTCGGCGTGGAACCGCCGCTCGGCCCGCCCGCGCGCGCCGAACGCGTACCCGAGCAGGAGCACCAGCAGCAGCAGGCCGATGGTCGGCAGGGCCCCGCCCGACCGCTCCACCCAGAGCACCACGCCGGACGTGATCAACGCCACGAGCAGCACGACCCGGCCGCGGTGCACGGTCGCGACCGCCAGCAGCACCGGCACGTACCACCACCACTGCCAGCCGCCCAGGGCCGCGGGTTCCGAGGGCGTCAGCAGCCGCATGACCACCAGACCGGCCGTGGCCAGCCGCCACGCCACGAGCGTGGAGCGCAGGGTCAGCGCGGTGCTGCCGGCGACGATCGCGAACAGCAGCGGCCACCAGCCGTCCGGTTCCTCCCGCGTGACGTAGTCGGAGCTCACCCCGATCGCGATGATCAAGCCGTGGAGCAGCACCAACGCCGTCAGCGGGTGGCGGAAGCGGAAGCCGTCGAAGACCCGCGAGCGGTCGCGGAACAGCACGACCTGGAGGAGAGTGCGGATCACGGCCCCGATGCTATGCGGCGGGCCGCGACGACACATGCCACCACGGTCTGTCATACCCGGGTACGACCCGCCCACACCGGGGAGCGCACGCACGGGAGGACCGCCCGCGCCGAAGGCCGCCCATACCGGACAGGCGGCGCACCGGACAAGCCGTTGCGGTGGGCGAACACCACCGGGTAGGCAATATGCAGAGCTGTGCGCCCCTACTCCGTGTTGGAAGATGGCTGAATGCACCCGCAGCAAGATCCGGATCGCTGGTCGCGGCTCCAGGCCGTGGCCGGCGAAGCCCTGACCGCGGCCAAGGTCGGGGAGGACGCGGTCGCGGTCGACCTCGTCACCGGGTACCTCAGCGGCTCGCCCGAGGGCAACGAGGAGATCCGGGAGCTGGTCCTCCTGCTGTTCTCCGAGTGCAGCGCCATGGTCGCCGCCCTCGGATCGGGCGGCGCGACACCGGTGAAGATGCAGGTCTTCGACGAGGACGGGCAGGAGGTGCCGATCGACGACGCCGACCCGCCGGTCCGCACCGCGATCCGCACGCTGCTCGCCGAGGTGCACGGCGACCAGGAGGCCGCGGCCGAGCAGATCGAGATCGCGCTGGCCAACGGGCAGCCCCAGGAGCTGGCCACGGTGGTGCTCCAGGCCCTGCGGTGGACGGTGAAGCTGGCCGTGGAGTGCGGGCTGCGCGACCTCCCCGTGTCGCCCTGGATCGCGACCGCGCTGGAGGAATAGTCCCGTTCGCCCGGTTCGGCCGCCCTCTTCCGCCGACGGAACCGTAAAGAACCTTGCCTTTTTATTTGGTCTAGACCACTCTCCGAGGTGGGCGCGATTCACCCTGCCGATCCCGCCGAGGAGGACTCTTCATGTCACGACGAACGAGCGCGCTGCTCGCAGCGAGCGCGCTGGCCATAGGTTCACTGGTCGTGGGTCCGGCCGCGCAAGCGGCGCCGGGCGTCACCGCCACCTTCGCCAAGACCCAGGACTGGGGCAGCGGCTTCGAGGCCCGGTTCACCGTCGCCAACGGCGGACCGTCCGCCATCACCTCGTGGCGCATCGAGTTCGACCTGCCCGCGGGCACCGCGCTCGGGTCGTACTGGGACGCACTTGTCACCCGATCGGGTGATCATTACGTGGCGACCAACCGCGAGTACAACGGCAACGTGGGTGTCGGCGCGTCGACGAGCTTCGGCTTCGTCGGCACCGGTTCCGGCGCGCCGCTCAACTGCACCGTCAACGGGGCTCCCTGCACCGGTGGCGGCGGCGGTGACACGGCCGCGCCCAGCGCGCCCGGCTCCCTGCGCGTCACCGGCACGACCAGCAACTCGGTCTCGCTCGCGTGGACCGCGTCGACCGACAACGTCGGCGTGACCGCGTACGACGTGTACCGCGGCACCTCGGTCGCCACCGCGGTCAGCGGCACGACGGCCACCGTGACCGGCCTGAACGCGTCCACCTCGTACACGTTCACGGTGCGGGCGCGCGACGCCGCGGGGAACACCTCGGGCCCGTCCGACCAGGTCTCCGCGACCACCCAGCCGGGCACGAACCCGACCGGCGGCCGGGGCGCGCCGTACCTGTTCCTGGGCTGGGGCAACCCGCCCGCGCCGGCCACGATCATGAGCACGACCGGCGTCAAGTGGTTCACCATGGCGTTCGTGCTGTCGTCGGGCGGCTGCAACCCGGCGTGGGACGGCAACCGGCCGCTGACCGGCGGCATCGACGCGCAGGCGATCCAGCAGATCCGGGCGGCCGGTGGCGACGTCGTGCCGTCGTTCGGCGGGTGGAGCGGCAACAAGCTCGGCCCCAACTGCTCGACCCCGCAGGCGCTGGCCGGCGCGTACCAGCAGGTCATCAACGCCTACGGGCTCAAGGCCATCGACATCGACATCGAGAACACCGACGAGTTCGAGAACGCCGCCGTGCAGGACCGGATCCTGGAGGCGCTCAAGATCGTCAAGGCGAACAACCCGGGCATCCAGACCATCGTCACGTTCGGCACCACGACCACCGGCCCGAACTCCTGGGGCAACCGGCTGGTCGAGCGGGCGGCGGCGATCGGGGCGGGCGTCGACGTGTTCACGATCATGCCGTTCGACTTCGGCAGCTCGAACATCGGCGCCGACACCGTCAACGCCGCCACCGGGCTCAAGGACAAGCTGAAGGCCACGTTCGGGTGGTCGGACGCGGAGGCGTTCCGGCACGTCGGCATCTCGGGCATGAACGGCCTGTCCGACCAGCGCGAGGTGACGACCACCCAGACGTGGACGCAGCTGCGCGACTGGTCGAAGTCCAACGGCCTGGCCCGGTTCGCGTTCTGGGCCGTCAACCGCGACCGCGGCGGGTGCGACGGCCAGGTCGCGTCGAACTGCAGCGGCATCCCGCAGGCGGACTGGGAGTTCACCCGGATCACGGCCGGGTTCTGAGCGGTTCGCCGACCGGTTTCGACACCTGGCCGAACTCCATGAGGAACGCGTCGCGGCCGTGAGGTCGCCACGCGCTGGTCGACGGCGCCGGAGACGGCGTCGGCGACCTCGGAGGGCGCCTGTCGGGCACGGGGTTTCGGGCGCTCCGAAGACACCGCGCGCGACAGGGCGTCCCGGTCTTGGGCCGCTTAGGGTTCGGGTCATGCGCACCGCACTGATCGGTTACGGGCTCGGCGGAGCCGCCTTCCACGCACCGTTCCTGTCCACCACGCCCGGCTTGGCGCTGGGCGCCGTCGTCACCGGGAACCCGGAACGGCAGGCGGAGGTGTCGTCCCGCTACCCGGAGGCCGAGCTGATCTCGTCGGTGGACGAGGTGTGGCGGCGGGCCGACGAGTTCGACCTCGTCGTGGTGACCACGCCGAACCGGTTGCACGCCGCGCACGCCCGTGCCGCGTTGGAGCACGGGCTGAACGTCGTGGTGGACAAGCCGTTCGCGCCGTCGGCCGGCGAGGCGCGGGAGCTGGCGGACCTGGCGGCGGCACGCGGGTTGCTGCTGGCGCCGTTCCACAACCGGCGCTGGGACGGCGACTTCCGCACCGTGGCGCGGCTGGTCGGCGAGGGCGCGTTGGGGCGGGTGCACCGGTTCGAGTCGCGGTTCGAGCGGTGGCGGCCGGAGGTGAAGGGGAGCTGGAAGGAGTCCGGCGACCCGGCCGACCTCGGCAGCATCGTGTTCGACCTGGGCACGCACCTGGTGGACCAGGCGGTGGCGCTGTTCGGGCGTCCGACGAGCGTGTACGCGGAGGTGCGGACGTTGCGGGCCGGCGCCCGCGCGCACGACGACGCGTTCCTGGCGCTGACCCACTCGTCCGGCGCCGTGTCGCACCTGTGGGCGTCGGCGTTGGCGGCGTCGCCGGGGCCGCGGTTCCGCGTCCTGGGCGACCGGTCGGCGTACGTGAAGCACGGGATGGACCCGCAGGAGGAGGCGTTGAAGGCGGGCGAGGTGCCCGGCGGGGAGGGGTGGGGCGAGGACGCGGTGGAGCGGTGGGGCGTGCTCGGCACGGAGCCGGTGCGCACGGAGCCGGGGGCGTACCAGGACTTCTACGCGGCCGTCGCCGCTGGTCAGGCCCCTGTTCCGGTGGCGGACGCGGTCACCGGGCTGGAGGTCGTCGAGGCGGCGTTCGCGTCGGCGCGTTCGGGTGAGGTCGTCCCACTGCCCTAGGTGTCTTGCCGGCCGAATCTCTCAGTGACTAAGATTCTTTGTCATGAGAGACGACAGGCGTGTGCAGGTGCTGGTGGTCGGCGCGGGGCTCAGCGGGTTGACCGCGGCGTTGTTCCTGGCGCAGCGGGGCGTTTCGGTGCTGGGGATCTCGAAGCACCGGGGCACGTCGCCGCACCCGAAGGCGACGGGGCAGACCCACCGCACGATGGAGGTGCTGCGGCGGGCCGGCGTCGCGGACGAGGTGCTGGCGGGTGGCGCGGGGCTCGACGGCGGGCTCGTGATCAAGGTCGCGGAGAGCCTGCGCGGGCGGGTGTTTCACACGATCGTGCACGAGGACGACACGTGGGAGACCCCGCTCAGCCCCGAGCGCTCCGGCATGGCGAGCCAGGACCACGTGGAGCTGGTGTTGTTGCGGCGGGCGCGCGAACTGGGCGCCGAGGTGCTGTTCGAGACCGAGCTGGTGTCGTTGGCGCAGGACGACGACGGGGTGTCGGCGCGGGTCCGCTCGGCCGGGGGCGAGTACACCGTCCGGGCGGACTACGTGATCGGGGCCGACGGGCACCGCGGGGTGGTGCGCTCGGCGGCGGGCATCGGGCGGCAGGGCCCCGGTGAGCTGTCGAGCCACGTCGGCGTGGTGTTCGACGCGGACCTGACCTCGCACATCGCGGCCGACAAGTTGACGTTGTACTACCTGCGGAACCCGGCGTTCACCGGTGCGTTCGTCGGCACGAACACCGCGCGGCGCAACGTGTTCACGATCGAGTACGACCCGGCGCGCGAGTCGGCGGCGGACTACCCCGTGCGGCGGTGCGTCGAGCTGCTGCGGATCGCCACGGACGCGCCCGACCTGGAGCCGGAGATCCTCGAGGTCACGGCGTGGGAGATGGCGGCGTGGCTGAGCGACCGGTTCCGGGTCGGGCGGGTGTTCCTGGTCGGTGACGCGGCGAAGGTGACGCCGCCGACCGGCGGGCTCGGCGGCAACACGGCGATCGGCGACGGGTACGACATCGCGTGGAAGCTGGCGGAGGTGCTCGACGGCGAGGCCGGTGAAGGGCTGCTGGACAGCTACGAGGCCGAACGGCGGCCGTACGCGAAGCTGGTGGTGGACGGGTCGTACGCGAACTACGTGCAGCGGTTCGCGCCGCACCTGGCGGGCCCGGACGTGCCGGCGGAGGTCGACCACCTGCACCTGACCCTGGGCTACCGCTGCCGTTCGAACGCCGTGCTGATCGAGGACACCGACCCGGCGCCGGTGGAGGACCCGGCGACCCCGTCCGCCCGCCCCGGCTTCCGCGCACCGCACGTCGTGGTGACCCACCACGGCCGCCAGGTGTCCACTCTGGACCTGTTCACCACCTGGACCCTCGTCACGCTGAACCCCGAGTGGCGCGATACCGCCGTGCCGTCCCTGCACGTCCCCACCATCACCGACCACACCGACACCCTGGCCACGCGCTACCGCATCGGCCCCGCGGGCGCCGCCCTGATCCGCCCCGACGGCGTCATCGCCTGGCACACCACCAATCCCCCCACCTCCCCCGCTCCGGACCTCTCCACCACCCTCCGCACCCTGAAATCCCTCTGACCCCCGCGCGTGTCCTGCGTTCGCGTCCCGCGTTCCGAACGCAGGGCACGCGCGGGTCAGGAGGCGGTGCGGCGGAGGGTCTCGCCGATGGCGAGCAGGGAGAGGGCGCTGATCAGGGCCCCCACGATCAGGTACAGGGAGATCGGCCACGAGTCGTGGGTCGGGGTCACGCCCAGGAGCCACGTCGCGATCACGGGCGACAGGCCACCACCCAGCACGGCGCCCAGCTGGTAGCTCAACGACACCCCGCTGTACCGCACCCGCGTGCCGAACAGCTCGGCGTAGTAGGCGGGCATCGGCCCGAACACCGCCGCCGAACCGGCGAACGCCACCACCATCGCCAGCACCACCAGCCCCGGCGACCGCGTCTCCAACAGCCAGAACAACGGGAACGCGAACACGCCCAGGAACGCCGCCCCACCGAGCATCACGGGCAACCGACCCACCCGGTCCGACAGCCGCGCGAACACCAGGATCGCCAACGCCTGCGCGAACGCGCCGATCAGCCCGGCGGTCAACAGCGTCCCCCGCGCCATCCCCAGCTGACGCGTCCCGTACGACACCGCGAACGTCGCCACCACGAAGATGAACATGTTGAACCCGAGGTTCACCCCCGCGCCGAGGAGCACCTTCCGCCACGACTCGCGCAGCACCACGGCCACCGGCAGCCGCACCGCGCCCGCCTTCTCCCGCGCCTCGCGGAACACCGGGCTCTCCTCGACCGACAGCCGCACGTACAGCCCGACACCCACCAGCACCAGGCTCGCCAGGAACGGCAACCGCCAGCCCCAGCTCAGGAACGCGTCGCCGGACACCGCGGTCGACGCCGCCATCGCGCCGTTGGCCAGCAGCAACCCGACCGGCGACCCGAGGAACGTCCAGCTGCCGTACCACCCCGTGCGCCCGACCGGCGCGTGCTCGACCGCCATCAACGTCGCGCCGCCCTGCTCGCCGCCCAGGAAGAAACCCTGCACCACCCGCAGCAGGACCAGCAGCAACGGCGCGGCCAGCCCGATCGAGGAGTACGTCGGCAGCAACCCGATCGCCGCCGTGCACAAGCCGGTCGCGGTCAACGTCAGCACCAGCATCGACCGCCGCCCGATGCGGTCGCCGAAGTGACCGATCACCACCCCGCCCAGCGGCCGGGCCAGGAAACCCGCGCCGAACGTGGCGAACGCCAGCAGCGTGCCGATCCGGGGGTCGAAGGAGGGGAAGAACAGCTTGTCGAACACCAGCGCGGACGCGGTGCCGTAGAGCAGGAAGTCGTACAGCTCGACCGCGTTCCCGGCGGAGCTGGCGAACGCCACCCGGCGCACTTCGGAAGCCATCCACCCACCCTGGCCCGCACGGGCGCGCGACCCACCTCGACCGTGAGCCACGTCACACACCCGCCGCTACCGACGGGTACCGCAACCCCGGCCCGCCGAACCGGTTCGATCTTGCCGGAAACCACACGATCCGGTGAGATGCCTGGAGTTGAGCGGTAATCGGCCGCCACCCTGTGGAGCATGGCACCACTCCCGCTGTTCGCGGCGATCGCCGCGCTCATCCCCTCGTTCACCAACCCGGAGTCGAGTTTCGTGCTCAGCGTGCAGCGCGGCGAATCGCTCCTGTTGTCGAACCTGACCTGCGAACCCGCCGGCGGCCTGCACCCCAGGGCGGACGAGGCGTGCCTCGCCTTGTCCGGTGTGGACGGACAGATCGACGGCCTGTCGACCGACCAGGGCCTGTGCACGCTGGAGCACGACCCGGTGCGCGTCACGGCGTCCGGCACGTGGCGCGGCGAGACGCGGTCGTTCGAGGCGGAGTTCCCGAACCCGTGCGTGATGCGCGCGCAGACCGGTCCGGTGTTCGACTTCTGACCCGGCAGGGGCGCAACCCGTGGAGGGCCCGCGACACCGCCGCCGAAGTCGTGGCCCCTCCACGGGGTCCTGCGAAGGTCCTCGGACCTCTCAGGCGACCGTAGGGACCCGAGGACCTGATCGTCAACCTTCTTCACATTCGTGAAACGAGGTCGCCGCACCCCTCTGCCCAGACCATTACCGGGTGAACACCTCCTTGAGCCATCCGAGTGATCGGATCTCTGGTTCTGGGTGCGCACCGTCTCAGGCAGACCGTTCTATCCTCCGCGCGAACCGCTTGGGGGAAGACGTATGGGTGATTTCCTGCTGTACACGATCGCCGTTCCGGTGACGTTCCTGTCCTTGGTGCTCGGCATGGCCCTGGCCGCGCGCCGCATCCTCGGGCTCCACGTCGGGCTCATCCGCACGACGCTCGCGTGCATGGTCGGCCTGTCGGCGAGCGAGGCGGCGCTGAACGCGATGCCGGGCCCGGAGACCACGCCCGCGCTGGCGACCGTGCAGATCGGCGTCGCGCTGCTGATGATGATCGCGCTGCTCACGTTCGCCGAGATCGTCGTGCCGACCGGCTCGATCCCGCCGCCGACCGAGTGGTGGCGCGCGCTGCGCGGGCGGGTCTCGCGCACCCGCCGCTACTCCCGGATCACCGCGATCGCGTTCCGCCACGGCCTGGGGCCGTACCTGCGCGGCCGGGAGCGCACCGACACCCGGCTGGCCCGGTCGCTGCGGCTGGCGCTGGAGGAGGGCGGCGTCACGTTCGTCAAGCTCGGCCAGGTGCTGTCCACGCGGCCGGACCTGCTGCCGCCGGACGTGGTCGACGAGCTGGCCCTGTTGCAGGACAAGGTGCCCGCCGCGCCGTGGCCGGCGGTGCGCGAGGTGCTGGTGGCCGAGCTGGGCCTGCCGCCGGAGGAGGTGTTCGCCGAGTTCGACGAGCGGCCGATCGCCGCCGCGTCGGTCGCGCAGGTGCACCGGGCGCGGCTGAAGTCCGGCGAGGACGTGGTGGTGAAGGTGCAGCGGCCGGGCGTGCGGCGGGTCGCCGAGGGCGACCTGGACATCGTGAACCGGCTCGCGTCGACGTTGCACGACAAGACCCGGTGGGGCAGAGCGATCGGCGTGCGCGACCTGGCCGCCGGGTTCTCCGCCGCGTTGCGCGAGGAGCTGGACTTCCGGGTCGAGGCGCGCAACCTGGCGGCCGTCCGGGCGGCGTCCGACGGCAACGACGTGGTGCTGCCCGCCGTGCACGAGGACCTCTGCACGGCACGCGTGCTGGTCATGCAGCGGCTGGACGGCGCGCCCGTGCGGTCGGCGTCCCTGGAGTCGGTGGACCGGGACGCGCTGGCCCGCACGCTGCTGGACGCGCTGCTGCGCCAGGTGATGCTCAACGGCGTCTTCCACGCCGACCCGCACCCCGGCAACATCATGCTGCTGGGTGACGGCCGGCTCGGCATGCTGGACTTCGGCTCCGTCGGCCGGATCGACGCGCAGCTGCGCGCGGCGCTGGGCAAGCTGCTGCTGGCCATCGACCACGGCGACCCGGCCGGCCTGCGCGACGCGCTGCTGGAGCTGGTGGCCCGGCCGGACGAGATCGACGAGCAGCAGCTGGAGCGCGCGCTCGGGCAGTTCATGGCACGGCACCTCAGCACCGGGATGCGGCCGGACGTGGAGATGTTCGGCGACCTGTTCAAGCTGGTCTACCGGTACGGGCTGAGCATCCCGCCGGAGATCGCGGCGGTGTTCCGGGCGCTGGCCACGGTGGAGGGCACGCTGGCCGCGCTGTCGCCGGGGTTCAACATCGTGGTCGAGTCGCGGTCGTTCGCGGACAAGCAGTTCAGCGCGCACCTCACGCCGGAGTCGCTGAAGCGCACCGTGACCGAGGAGCTGCACGCGCTGATGCCCATGCTGCGGCGCCTGCCACGACGGGCGGACCGGATCTCCAGCGCGTTGGAGCAGGGTCGGCTGGGGCTGAGCATGCGGCTGTTCGCCGACGAGCGCGATCGGCAGTTCATCGTCTCGCTGCTGCACCAGGTGATGCTGACCGTGCTGGGCGCGACGGCGGGCGTGATGGCCGTGCTGCTGCTGGGCGCGGACGGCGGGCCGCACGTCGGGCCGGACCTCTCGCTGTTCCAGGTGTTCGGCTACAACCTGCTGGTCATCAGCGTGCTGCTCGGGCTGCGGGTGGTGGTGACGATCTTCCGGCCACGCGGTTGACGCGGTTGGTTTGCGGTGCAAACCTGACCGGGTGGCAGACCTGCTGGGTGACCTGGCCGAACTGCGCCGTCGGGCGCGGGAGGACCGGCACGCCTACCCGTTCCCGCTGCTGTTCTTCGGCGTCGCGTCGTTCTTGGCCGTGCCCCTGTACGCGCCGTCACCGGGGGCCGCGGCGGCGTGGAGCCCGTTGACGGTGCTCGGCGCGCACCCCGAGGTGCGGCACCCGACGCTGCTCGGCCTGTACTGGCTGCTCGTGCTGGTGGTGGGCGGGCTCGCCACGGCGTGGTGGTACCGCAGGCGCGGCGCGAGGGTCGGCATCGAGACGTCCACGGCGGGCTACCTCGGCGCGTTGGCGATCGGGTTGAGCGCGCCGGTGGTCGGCGTGGTGCTGGCGGTCGTCCTGCCGGGTCACCGCGTCGGCGCCTCCTGGCCGTGGTCGGGCACGGCGATCGGGCTGATCGTGCTGGCCGTGGCCACCGTGCTGTGGCGCCGCCGCGCGCCGCTGGTGCCGACGGCGGCCGCGGCGGTGCTCGGCACGGCGGTGCTCCAGTACGACCAGGGCCCGATCGGGCAGTTCATCGCGATCGGCCTCGGCCTGGTGGTGCTGGCGGCGGTGGAGCGCAGCACCCGGTTCACCACCATCACGGCGGGGTACCTGGTCGCGCTGTGCGTGTCGGCCGGCTTCACGCCGCCGGCCGCGGTCGACCCCGGCACGTGGTCGTTGGGCAGCGTGGTCGTGCTGCCCGGGTTGGTGCTCCTCGTGGGCGGTGTGGTGGGCTTGCGGCGTGGCTGAGCACCCCACCGCGTCGCTGGACGACGTGGTGCACCAGAGGCACCGGCTGGGCATCCTCACCGTGGCGGCGGAGGCGAAGCGGGTCGAGTTCGGCTACCTGCGGTCCACTTTGGAGCTGACGGCGGGCAACCTGTCGCGGCACATCGCCGTGCTGGAGGAGGCCGGGCTGGTGGCCGTGGAGAAGGGGTACGACGGCAAGCGGCCGCGGACGTGGGTCGGCGTGACGGCGGCGGGGCGGGCCGCGCTGGCGGCGGAGATGACGGCCCTGCGGGCGCTCGTCGAGCGGCACGTAGCCTCGCAGCCATGAGCATCCACGACATCCCGCTGCGCACGCTGTCCGGTGAGCCGTCGAGCCTGGGCGCGTTGGAGGGCAAGGCCTTGCTGGTGGTGAACGTCGCCTCGAAGTGCGGGCTGACGCCGCAGTACCAGGGCTTGGAGCGGTTGCAGGAGCGGTTCGCGGGGCAGGGGTTCTCCGTGGTCGGGTTCCCGTGCAACCAGTTCGCCGGGCAGGAGCCGGGCACGGCGGAGGAGATCGCCACGTTCTGCTCCACCACGTACGGCGTGACGTTCCCGCTGTTCGAGAAGGTCGAGGTGAACGGCCCGTCCCGGCACCCGCTGTACGCCGAGCTGACGTCGTTCGCGGACCTCGACGGCGCGGCCGGCGACGTGCAGTGGAACTTCGAGAAGTTCCTGCTCGCCCCGTCCGGCGAAGTCGTCGCCCGGTTCCGGCCGCGGACCGAGCCGGAGGACGAGGCGGTCGTCAAGGCCATCGAGTCGGTGCTGCCTTGACCGCGCGGGCGGAGTTGGAGCGCCTGGCCCGGCAGGCGCGCGACGAACTGGCCGCCGCCGGCCTGCCCCTGTCGCACGAAGGGCTGGCGCCGGACCTGCAGTGCGGCGTCACGGTCCGGGTGACCATGTGGGAGCCGGACGACGGCGTGGTGCACGCGGACTGGCGGCCCAGCCCCCGGCTCAGCCGGGTGGCGGTCGACGCCCTGCGCCACAAGCACCTGGACCACCCGGCCCTGCACCAGCAGGGAGCCGTGTCGCAGGCCATGGCCGACGCCGTCATCACCATCCTGACCGCCGCCGGCTTCACCGCCCGGCACACGACGAACGACTACCTCCCGTACGGCGTCGACGTCCTCGCCGCACCCGAAGGCCCGCCCGCGTGGGCGGTCCACGACGACGAGCTGACCATGCCGGGCTGGTCGGGGTGACCGAGGCCGGGACCGCCCTCCGCAAGGGCAGCCCCGGCCTCGGTCCGAATTGCACACTCGCGCTCACGACGGCGTGAACCTCCTCCCGTAGCCGCTGCTGAATTCTGCTGTGCTGGATCAAGGCGCGCCGACCTGAGGGCGCGACAGCTGGCAGCAGCAGCAGTCGGGACGATCGCGTGGTCGAGAAGTGTTGTGCGGCATCGAGGTTCAGGCCGAAGACGCGCGAACGGGCTCCACCCCGCGTTACAAGGTGGAGCCCGTCAGGTGCGGCTCAATCAGGCCGCCTCCAGGCCGTGGGACGTCAGGCAGTGGCGAGAACCATCGAGCACCGATGCAAGACGTCTGCGCTGGTCAGGGGCTATAGATCAGCACTCGATGACGTTCACGGCGAGGCCGCCGCGGGCCGTCTCCTTGTACTTGACCTTCATGTCCTTGCCCGTCTCACGCATGGTCTTGATGACCTTGTCCAGCGACACGAAGTGGGAGCCGTCGCCGCGCAACGCCATCCGCGCCGCCGTGATCGCCTTGATCGACGCCAACGCGTTGCGCTCGATGCACGGGATCTGCACCAGTCCCCCGATCGGGTCGCACGTCAGCCCCAGGTTGTGCTCCATGGCGATCTCGGCCGCGTTCTCCACCTGCTCCGGCGTGCCACCCAGCACCTCGGCCAGCCCGCCGGCCGCCATCGAGCACGCCGAGCCGACCTCGCCCTGGCACCCGACCTCGGCTCCGGAGATCGACGCGTTCTCCTTGAACAGCACGCCGACCGCACCCGCCGTCAGCAGGAACCGCACCACGCCGTCGTCGGACGCGCCCGGCACGAAGCGGGTGTAGTAGTGCAGCACCGCGGGCACGATGCCGGCCGCGCCGTTGGTCGGCGCGGTCACCACGCGGCCACCCGCGGCGTTCTCCTCGTTCACCGCCAGCGCGAACAGGGTCACCCAGTCCATCACCCGCAACGGGTCCGTGGCGTAGTGCTCGGCGGCCATCCGCTGCCGCATCTCGGCCGCCCGCCGCCGCACCTTCAAGCCGCCGGGCAGCACCCCGGTCCGCGTGCAGCCGCGCTCGACGCACTCCTGCATCACGTCCCAGATGCGCAGCAGCCCCGAGCGCACCGACTCCTCGTCGCGCCACGACCGCTCGTTGGCCAGCATCACCTCGCTGATCGACAGCCCGGTCTCCCGGCACCGCGCCAGCAGCTCGTCACCGGTCCGGAACGGGTGCGCGACCGGCGTCTCGTCGGGCTTGATCCGGTCCGCCCCGGTGGCCGTGTCGTCCACCACGAACCCGCCGCCGACGGAGTAGTACACCGCCGAGTCGACCACGACGTCACCCGAGTGGGCGGTGAAGCTCATGCCGTTGGGGTGCAGCGGCAACGACTTCCGCCGGTGCATCACCAGGTCGGCGTCCTCGGTGAACGCGATCTCCCGCACCCCGGCCAGCCGCAGCCGCCCGGTCGCCCGGATCTCCGCCAGCCGCCGCTCGGCCTCCTCCGGGTCGACCTCCTCCGGCCGGCTGCCCTCCAGGCCCAGCACCACCGCCTTCGGGCTGCCGTGCCCGTGCCCGGTCGCGCCGAGCGACCCGAACAGCTCCACGTGCACCCGGTCGACCGAGGCCAACGAGGGCCGCAGCCGTTGCGCGAACATCATCGCCGCGCGCATCGGGCCCACCGTGTGCGAGCTCGACGGTCCGATGCCCACGGAGAACAGGTCGAACACGCTGATCGCCATGACGTCAGTCCCCGGTCAGTTCCGCGTACTTCGCCGCGGTCAGCAACCCGGACGCGTCCGTCACGGCCACCTTGAACAGCCACCCGGCCCCGTACGGGTCGTTGTTGATCAACGACGGGTCGTCGACCGCGGCCCGGTTGACCTCGACCACCTCGCCGCTGATCGGCGCGTACAGGTCGCTGACCGACTTGGTCGACTCCAGCTCGCCGCACACATCGCCCGACTTCACCACGGCGCCGACCTCGGGCAGCTCCACGAACACGATGTCACCCAACGACTCCGCCGCGTACGACGTGATGCCGACCGCCACGGGGTCCTGGGTACCCGGCGCCCAGTCCACCCACTCGTGCTCGGGCGTGTACAGCAGGTTGTCCGGAAAAGTCACGACAGCGCTCCCTCACGGCAAGGTCCACCAGAGCCCCACTCTGTCCTGGGACCTGAGAGCTTCACCGACGCCGGAGCGGCGGCTTGCACCGTGGGTGCGCGGACTTGCGCGCTTTCCAGAGTCGCCTCACCCGAGCGGTTCTCGCTGCCTGAGAGTGTGCGGGGTACTTGCTCCTTCGGCGCCCCGGCACGTTCACCGAGGTCTCTCCCGCGCGGGTTCCGGCGCTCCTGGCGCGCCGCGGCCGATGTTCAGTTGGTTGGCCCGCACGCTAGGTGCCGGGCCCGACGGGTGTCAACGCACCGCCGGGCTTGTTCGATCAGCACAGTGGCGCAGGGGTGCGTTGGTGCCGGCCGCACGATGACACCGAATACCCGTTACCGGACCTTTGGTGTAACAACGGCCGAAGGAGCCCACCGTGCGGATCGCCGTCCCCCGCGAGATCAAGAACCACGAGTACCGCGTCGCGCTGACCCCGGCGGGCGCGCACGAGCTGACGCAGCGCGGCCACGACGTGGTGGTCGAGGCCGGCGCGGGCCTCGGTTCGGCCATCACCGACGAGGAGTACCTGGCCGCGGGCGCGAAGGTGCTGGCGGGCGCGGACGACGTGTGGGCCGAGGGCGACCTGGTGCTCAAGGTCAAGGAGCCGATCGCCGAGGAGTACCCGCGGCTGCGCAAGGGCCAGGTCCTGTTCACGTACCTGCACCTGGCCGCCGACCGGCCGCTGACGCAGGCGCTGCTGGACTCGGGCACCACCGCCGTCGCCTACGAGACCGTGCAGACCGCGAACGGCGCGCTGCCGCTGCTGGCGCCGATGTCCGAGGTGGCGGGCAGGCTCGCGCCGCAGGTGGGCGCGTTCTCGCTGATGAAGCCGTCCGGCGGGCGCGGCGTGCTGCCCGGCGGCGTGCCCGGCGTGCACCCGGCGCGGGTGGTCGTGATCGGCGGCGGCGTGGCGGGCCTGAACGCAGCGGCGATCGCCGTCGGCATGGGCGCGGACGTGCAGATCCTGGACACCAACGTGGACCGGCTGCGCCACATCGACGCCCTCTACCAGGGCCGCCTGCGCACCGTGACGTCCAACCGGTACTCCGTCGAGCAGGCCGTCCGCGAGGCCGACCTGGTCATCGGCGCGGTGCTGGTGCCCGGCGCGAAGGCGCCGAAGCTGGTGAGCAACGAGCTGGTCGCCGACATGAAGCCCGGCTCCGTCCTGGTGGACATCGCGATCGACCAGGGCGGCTGCTTCGCCGACTCGCGCCCGACCACGCACGCCGACCCGACCTACCAGGTGCACGACACCGTCTTCTACTGCGTGGCGAACATGCCCGGCGCCGTGCCGCGGACGTCGACCTACGCGCTGACCAACGTGACGCTGCCGTACGCCGTCGCGCTGGCCGACCAGGGCTGGGAGGCGGCGCTGCGGGCGGACGCGTCGCTGGCGCTCGGCCTGAACGCGCACGAGGGCCTGCTGACCAACCTGCCGGTCGCGCAGGCGCACGGGATGACCCACACGCCGCTCGACTTCTGAGGACCCACCGCGAAGGGCCCCGCTCACGTGCTGTGAGCGGGGCCCTTCGGCGAAAGAAAGACGGCCCGCTCAACCAGCCTGGGGGTCACTGGGAGCGGGCCGCGTCGCCAATCTTAGCCGGGAACGGGGGTCGCTGCCCAGTGACCCCACCGATCCGGCCGAGATTCCCACCCGGCGGTGGCGACGCGCTGTGCCCAAACTCAAGCAATCGAGTGAACTTGGGTGATAACGGGTAAGTCACGACGGCCCCGCGACCGATGCACAGGGCGGGAACCCCGCGGCTACCCGGCGGGGTCGTCCGCTCGCGCGGCGCTCTGCCGCGCCACCTCCGATCGGAGCGCAGATGGCTGAACCCGAGGGCTGGATCGACTGCCACGACCCGTTCGGGCGGGACCGGTCGATGACCGTGCTCGTCGAGGACGACCGAGTTCTGCTGGTCGCGCCGCCCGGCGAGTCCGCCGTGATGTCCGTCACGCAGACGCGCAGGCTGCACCGCCTGCTCGACCAAGTCGCCGACAGGATGTGACGGCCGTGGACGAAGCGCTGCGGGCCGCCGTGATGCGCCGGCTGGCGCTGCTGGACGAGGCCGCCGAGACCGGCGAGGCGGACGCCCTCGTGCCGCTCGCGCGGTCCGAGATCCACCGCCTGGCCGACGGCTGGCGGCTGCTGCTGACCGTGCACCAACCGGATCCGGACGGCCGCTGCGGCGCGTGCCCCGGCATCCTGCGGCACAAGAAGTGGCCGTGCCAGGTGTGGACGATGGCCCACCAGCACCTCATCGGCGACGGCCTGCCGCACCGCGAACGCCGCCGTCCGCTGCGCACGCTGCGACATTCGAAGGAGGTCGAGACGACGGCCGAGATACCCAGGGTCGCGTCGAAACCGCGGCATGCCCTCCCCGAGTGACCCTCCTAGGGCAGGATGACGCCCGGTAGGAGTACTCGGGAGGGACGCGTGCACGACGGCAGTGGCCGCATCGTGGTGCAGAACTTGACCAAGCAGTTCGGTCCGGTCGCAGCGGTGCAGAATCTCAGCTTCACGGTGGAACCCGGTTCGGTGACCGGCTTCCTCGGCCCCAACGGGGCCGGCAAGACGACGACGCTGCGCATGCTGCTCGGCCTGGTGACCCCGACCGCGGGCACCGGACTGATCAACGGCAGGCCGTTCGCCCAGCTCGGCAACCCGGCGCGGGTGGTCGGCGCGGTGCTGGAGGCGCAGGGCTTCCACCCCAAGCGCACGGCGCGCAACCACCTGCGGGTCTACGCGGCCGCGATCGGCGTGCCGGACTCGCGCGCCGACCAGGTGCTCCAGCTGGTGGGCCTCGGCGCGGCCGGCGACCGCAAGGCGGGCGGGTTCTCGCTGGGCATGAAGCAGCGGCTGGCCCTGGCCACCGCGCTGCTCGGCGACCCGCAGATCCTGGTGCTCGACGAGCCGGCCAACGGGCTCGACCCGGAGGGCATCGCGTGGCTGCGGACGTTCCTGCAGTCCTACGCGCGCAGCGGGCGGACCGTGCTGATCTCCAGCCACCTGCTGGCGGAGGTCGAGCAGACCGTCGACCAGGTGGTCGTCATCAGCCGCGGTCAGACCATGTACTACGGCTCGCTCGACCAGCTGCGCGACCAGCAGCAGGGCCGCGTGCTCGTGCAGCCGTCGGACACCGGCGCGCTGGTCGCGGCGTTGCGCGAGGACGGGATCAGCGCGATCGAGCAGCTGCCGGACGGCCGCATCGCGGTGACCGGCGTGGAGGCCAGGCAGGTCGCCGACACCGCGTTGAAGGCGGGTGTGTCGGTCTACGGCATCCAGGAGGAGAAGGTCGACCTGGAGCGGCTGTTCTTCCAGCTCACCAACGGCCAGTACGCGGCGCCGGGCCAGTACGCCCAACCCGGCGGCTACCAGCAGCAGCCGCCCGCCGGGTACCAGCAGCAGCTACCGGCCGGCTACCAGCAGCCGTACCAGACACCGCCGCAGGGCTACCAGCAGCAGCCGCCGCCGGGCTACCAGCAGCCGTACCAGCAGCCGCCCGGTTACGAGCAGCAGTACCAGCAGCAGTACCAACAGCCCCCGCAGGGCTACGAGGCGCCACCACCGGGGTCCCAGCCGCCGCCGCAGGACAACCCGTACGGACAGCAACACGGTCAGGGCGGCCTCGGGGGCGGTGCGTGATGGGCAACCTGATCAAGTCGGAGTTCCGCAAGACGACCACCACGGGCCTGTGGTGGGGCCTGATGATCCCGACCGTGCTGCTCGCGTTCGGCTGGGCGCTCGGCACCGGGGCCATCTTCAAGACCGTCTCGGACATCATGAACAACGACGAGGCGGCGGAGCTCACCGCGCTGCTCAACGTGGACCCGTCGCAGTGGCAGATGTCGGTGTTCGGGATCGCCCGCAGCATCAACGTGGCGACGATCTTCCCGATGATCTTCGGCGGCCTGGCGATCGCGAACGAGATCAACCGCAAGACGATCACCACGACGTTCCTGACCTCGCCCAACCGGGTCTCCGCGCTGGCCGCGAAGATGATCGTCTACATCCTGTGGGGCGCGATCTTCGGCATCGCCATCGTCGCGTCGGTGAGCATCGGCATCGCACTGACCTCGAACTCGGGCTCGTTGCCCGACGCCGGCGGCTGGCTCGCGCTGGCCGGTGTCGGCGTGCTGTCGTCGATCCTGATGACCATGTTCGGCGTCGGCGTCGGCGCGCTGATGACCAGCGTCGTCGGCACCACCGTGGTGCTGCTGCTCTACATGCTGATCGTGGAGAACGGCATCCAGCTCGTGCTGGCGTCGCAGGGCCTGCCGGAGATCATCGGCTTCCTGCCCAACGGCGCGGTGAACGGCATGACCGGCTCGGTGGCGTCGTCGCTGTTCCTGTCGAACGCCGGCGTCGTGCCGGAGGACATGGTCGAGTTCCTGCGGGCGATCGCGGGCGCGCTGGGCGCGTTCGACTGGTGGTTGAGCGGCCTGGTCTTCCTCGTCTGGACGGCGTTGTTCTTCCTCGGCGGCTGGGCGGCCACTCAGCGCAAGGACATCACCTGATCGCGTGTTATTGATCGGCTGACGGAGGCCGCCCGAAGGTTCGGGGCGGCCTTCGTCACCTCCAGGGGGGCCGACACCGTCGGTGGTCCGACCTATGTTGGACCTCGTGACTTCTCCCGACGGCTGGATCCGCAGGCTCGCCAAGGCGTGCTGGCAGCACCGCGCCCTCGTGGTGCTCTCGGTGCTCGCCGCCGTCGTCGGCGTCGGGTTGCAGGCCGTCGGTCCATTGTTGATCAAGGTCGCCGTCGACGACGCGATGGCCGGCCGCACGGACCGCCTGACCTGGCTCGCGATCGTCCTGGTCGGCTTGGAGCTGCTGACCTTCGGCACCGCGTTCGTGCGCCGGTTCCTCGGCGGCCGGCTGGCCGTCGACGTGCAGCACGACCTGCGGCAGGCCGTGTTCGGCGCGGTGCAGCGGTTGGACGGGCCCAAGCAGGACGCGTTGCGCACGGGCCAGGTGGTGTCCCGCTCGATCACCGACCTCCAGCTGGTCAACAGCCTGCTGTCGATGACGCCGCTGGCGTTCGGCACGGTCGTGTTCGCGGTCGCGGCGATCGTGGCGATGTTCTGGCTGTCGCCGCTGCTGACCGTGATCGCGCTGGTGATCACCCCCGCCGTCGGGGTGGTCGCGGCGCGCAGCAGGCTGACGCTCTTCCCGGCCACCTGGTCGGCCCAGCAGCGCGCGGCCGACGTGGCGCAGCACGTGGAGGAGACCGTCACCGGCGTGCGCGTGGTGAAGGGGTTCGGCCAGGAGGCCCGCGAGGTCTCCCGGCTGGAGTCCCGCGCCAAGCTCCTGTTCGCCGAGCGGATGCGCGCGGCCCGCCTGACCGCCCGCCCGTCCGCGACGCTGAACGCCCTGCCCTACCTCGGCCAGGTGGCGGTCCTGGCGCTCGGCGGCTGGATGGCGCTGCGCGGGGAGGTCACCCTCGGCACGTTCCTGGCGTTCGCGACCTACGTGGCCACCCTCGTCGGCCCGACCCGCCTGCTGGCGAGCCTGATGGTGACGGCGCAGCTGGCGCGGGCCGGCGTGGAGCGCGTGTACGAGCTGGTCGACTCGCAGCCGACGGTCGTGGACGGCGACCGCGACGTGCCCGCCGGTCCGGTGGCCGTCGAGCTGCGGGACGTGACGTTCGGCTACACGCGCAGCGAACCGGTGCTCTCGGGCGTGTCCCTGCGCGTGGAACCGGGCGAGACCCTCGCGGTCGTCGGCACCGCGGGCTCCGGCAAGTCGACCGTCTCGCTCCTGCTGCCCCGGTTCTACGACGTGCACGAGGGCGCGGTGTCGGTGGGCGGGGTGGACGTCCGGGACCTGCGGCTGTCCTCCCTGCGCCGGACCGTGGGCACGGTGTTCGAGGAGGCGTTCCTCTTCTCCGACACCGTCCGCGCGAACATCGCCTACGGCCTGCCGGACGCCTCCGACGAGCAGGTGGAGGCGGCGGCGCGGGCGGCCGAGGCGCACGAGTTCGTCCAAGCCCTGCCGGACGGCTACGACACCGTGGTCGGCGAGCGCGGCCTGACCCTCTCCGGTGGTCAGCGCCAGCGCGTCGCCCTGGCCCGCGCCCTGCTCTCCGACCCGCGCGTCCTGGTCCTGGACGACGCGACCTCGGCCGTGGACAACGCCACCGAGGCGGCGATCCACCGCACGCTGGCCGCCGTGACCGCCGAGCGCACGACGCTCCTGATCGCGCACCGGCGGTCGTCGCTCGCGCTGGCCGACCGCATCGCCGTGCTGGACGCGGGCCGGGTGGTCGACGTCGGCACCGACGCCGAGCTGCGGGAGCGCTGCCGCCTCTACCGCGAGCTCCTCGCCGGACCGGGCGAGGCGATCGAGCACGTCGACCCCCGTGCCGACGCCAGGCTGGAACCGGGCCCGGACGGCACGACCCCGGACCTCTGGCCCGAGAGCGACGACGACGACGACGACCTGGCCGTGCGCGCGGCGAACCGGGCCGTCGGCGCGGCCAAGGTCTCCCGGGGCGGCGGTGGCACGTCGGCGCTGCTGGGCGGCACCCCGCCCACCCCGGAGCTGATGGCCCGCGTCCACTCCCTGCCGCCCGCCGACGACGTGCCGACCCTGAACGGCGAGGACCCGCGCGCCCCCGACCCGGGCTTCCGCCTGCGCACCCTGCTGCGGCCCGTCCGCTGGACGATGCTGGGCGTGGGCGGTCTCCTCCTGATCGACACCGCGCTGGCCGTCGCCTCGCCGAACCTGGTGCGCCTGGGCATCGACAAGGGCGTCGTCGGCGGCCAGGTCGGCTGGCTCTGGACCGCCGCCGCGATCAGCTTCACGCTGGTCGTGCTGGGCTGGGTGTCGGCGGCGGCGGGCACCGTCGTGACCTCCCGGCTCGGCGAGCGCCTGCTGTACCTGTTGCGCGTGCGCAGCTACGCCCACCTGCAACGACTCGGGCTGGACTACTACGAGCGCGAGATGGCCGGCCGGATCATGACCCGGATGACCACCGACGTGGACGCCCTGTCCAGCTTCCTGCAGACCGGCCTGACCACGTTCGTGATCAGCGTGCTGACCGTCGTGGGCATCGCGGTGGCCCTGGTCGTCACCGATCCGGGCCTGGCGCTGGTGGCGCTGAGCGTGCTGCCGATCCTGCTGATCGCGACGGTGGTCTTCCAGCGCCTCTCGTCGGCGGCCTACGCGGAGGCGCGCGAACGCGTCAGCGCGGTCAACGCCGACCTCCAGGAGAACGTCTCGGGGCTGCGCGTGTCGCAGGCGTACACGCGGGAGGCGCGGTCGGCCGAGGCGTTCGCCGAGCGCAGCGACGCCTACCGCCGCTCCCGCATCCGGGCGCAGCGGTACATCGCCACCTACTTCCCGTTCCTGTCGCTGCTCTCCGGCGTCGCGCAGGCGGGGATCCTCGTGGTCGGCTCGTACCGCGTGGCGGAGGGCACCCTGTCCCCCGGCGTGCTCCTGGCGTTCGTGCTGTACCTGGGCCTGTTCTTCTCGCCGCTGTACCAGCTCTCGGGCGTGTTCGACGGCTACCAGCAGGCCAGGGTGGGCCTGAGCCGCATCGGCGACCTGCTGCGCACCCCGACCACCGTCCCGCCGGCCGACGACCCCGTGCCGGTGCCCCACCTGCGCGGCGAGGTGGAGCTGCGCAACGTCACGTTCGCCTACCAGGGCACCACCCGTCCCGCGGTGGAGGACATCTCGCTGCACGTCTCGCCGGGCGAGACCGTCGCCTTCGTGGGCGCGACCGGTGCGGGCAAGTCGACCCTGGTCAAGCTGGTGGCGAGGTTCTACGACGCCACCGAGGGCGCGGTGCTGGTCGACGGCGTGGACCTGCGCTCCTACGACCTGGCGGCGCTGCGCCAACGGCTCGGCATCGTCCCGCAGGAGGCGCACCTGTTCGGCGGCGACATCGCGGAGAACGTCGCCTACGGCAAGCCCGACGCGACCAGGGCCGAGATCGAGGCGGCGGTCCGGGCCGTCGGCGCCATGCCCGTGGTGGCCGCCCTGCCCAACGCGTTCCACCAGCAGGTGGGCGAGCGCGGCCAGGGCCTGTCCGCCGGCCAGCGCCAACTGGTCGCGCTGGCCCGCGCCGAGCTGGTCCAGCCGACGATCCTGCTGCTGGACGAGGCCACCGCAGCCCTCGACCCCGCCACCGAGTCCGCGGTCCTGGAAGCCAGCGACCACCTGGCCGGGGCCCGGACCACGTTCGTCGTCGCCCACCGCCTGGCCACCGCCGCCCGCGCCGACCGGATCGTGGTCCTGTCCGAGGGCCGGATCGTGGAGCAGGGCACCCACGCCGAGCTGCTCGAGGCCAACGGCCACTACGCCCGGCTCTGGTCCCACGGCGCCGACGTCGCGCCGGACGCCGGCGAGCTCACCCCGAGCCACTGACCCGTCCGGGCGCCGCGGCCGGACCACGGCCCCCGGAGTCCTCGTCCGCGTGGACCCTCAGGCGGATTCGGTGGGCAGGCCGGCCTCCGTCCAGTCCTCGATGCCCTCGCGGTACTTGCGGACGTCGGTGTAGCCGAGCGCGGTCAGCCGGTCGGCGACCTGCCCGCTGTTGGGGCACGCCGGGTTCGAGCAGTAGGTGACGATCGCGGCGTCGCGGTCGGGGAGCAGGGCCGGCGCCAGGGTGTCGACGTCGGCCAGGACCAGCGCGAGCGCGCCGGGCAGGTGCTGCTTGGCGTAGTAGTCGCCGCCCAGCGCGTCGAGGACGGTCACGGTGCCCGCGTCGATCGCTGCCTTCAGCTCGTCGCGGGTGATGAGTGCGGTCATCCCACTGCCTTCCGGAAGAGAATCGGACTATAGTCCGCTTGTGCCTCACGACGATAGCGGACCGCAGTCCGGTTCTGCAATCCCCCTGGAACTGCTGCGCACCCCGCCACCCAAGGAGCGAACGGACGCGGCGCGCAACCGCGTCGCCGTCCTGGAGGCCGCCGCCCGGCTCTTCGCCGAGCACGGCGTCGAAGCGGTGTCCATGGACCAGGTGGCGACCGCCGCCGGCGTCGGCAAGGGCACCCTGTTCCGCCGCTTCGGCGACAAGTCCGGACTGGCCGCCGCCCTGCTGGACACCCGGGAACGCGTGCTCCAAGAGGCGATCCTGCACGGACCACCGCCGCTCGGCCCCGGCGCGCCGCCCGTCGAACGCCTCGTCGCGTTCATCGACGCCTACCTCGACTACCTGCTGGAACACCTGGCCCTGGTCCGGATGTCGGAGACCGCGGTGCCCGGCGCCCGGTACCGGATCGGGGCCTACCGGTTCTGGCACCGCCACGCGGCGATCCTGCTCGACACCACACCCGACCCCGACCACACCGCCCACGCCCTGCTCGCCGCACTGGCCGCGGAACACGTGGCCTCGCTCCTGCCCGAACTCGGCGAACGGCGGATGCGCGCCGGCCTCGCCCGCCTCGCCCGCTCGGCGATGCGACCCGACGGTTCGTGAGACCCGAGCCTCACCGACAAAACTTTCCGGATCGGCAAGTTTGCAGATCCGGAAAGTTTCGCTAGGCTGATCCGCATGGCGACGGAAGGGCTGCGTGAGCGCAAGAAGCGGGAGACGCGGTTCGCGTTGAGCCAGGCCGCCATCCGGCTCACCCTGGAACGCGGGTGGGACAACGTCTCGGTGGAGGACATCGCCGCCGCGGCGAACGTGTCCGAGCGGACCTTCCGCAACTACTTCGCCAACAAGGCCGAGGCGATCGTCGCCACCCACGTCGAGCGGGGCCGGCGCATCGCCGAGGCCCTCCGCGACCGCCCGGCCGACGAACCGCTCTGGGACGCGCTCGTCGACGCCGTCGCCGGGCAGTTCGAGCCACCGCCGGGCAGCGCCCCGGCGCCGTCCGGTTACCCCGACGCGCTGCAGCAGCTGCTCGCCGAGCCGGCCGTGCAGTACGAGGTGTTCCGCGCCCACACCGCCGCGCAGGACGAGCTGACCGCCGCCATCGCCGACCGCACCGGCACCGACCCCGGCGACCTGTACCCGGGGATCGTGGCCGCCGTGGTCAGCGCGGGTCTGGGCGCCGCGCTCACCCGGTGGACCCGGAACCCCACCGGGTCGATCGCACCACTGCTGCGCGAGGTCTTCGACCAGATCCGCGCCGGGTTGCCCGCCCCGCGCTGACCTCGCCGTCCGCCCCGCAGACCGACGCCCGCCCGACGGGCTCCCCCGGCATGCCCGAAAACACCCGAAGCAGAGGAGTGACGCCATGGACGTGGTCATCGTCGGCGGTGGCCCGAACGGGCTCATGCTCGCGTGCGAGCTCGCCCTGGGAGGCGTCCGGCCGGTCGTGCTGGAACGCCTCCTCGAACCCGCCGCGGAACCCCGGTCGAACGGCCTGGTCGGCCAGGTCGTCCGCCTGGTCGACCGCCGCGGCCTGGTCGAGCGGCTCAGCGGGCAGCCCGGCCCGCCGGCGCCCAACGGCAGCTACTTCATGTTCGCCGCGATGCCGCTCGACCTCGGCCTCCTCGCCGACAGCCCGATCTACAACCTCCCGGTGCCCGAGGCGGCCACCGTCCGGGTCCTCGAAGAACGCGCGACCGAGCTGGGCGTCGAGCTCCGCCGCGGCCACGAGTTCACCGGGCTCGTCCAGGACGCCGACGGCGTCACGCTCACCGTCGACGGCCCGGACGGGCCCTACGAGCTGCGCACCCGGTACGTCGTCGGCGCCGACAGCGCGCACAGCCCGGTCCGCAAGGCCGCCGGCATCGGTTTCCCGGGCGTCACCTACGACCGGTCCACCACCCGCACCGCGCACGTGACCGTGCCGCCGGACCGGCTCGACCCCGCGACCGGCGCGCTGGACGTGCCCGGCCACGGCCCCGTCCTGCCGTTCCTGCCCGTCCGGACCGCCCGCGGCGGCTTCTCCTACGCGCCGCTGCCCGGCCGCCCACCGCTCGTCGCCACCACGGAGTGGGACGAGCCGGCAGCGACCGCTCCGATGAGCTTGGACGAGATGCGCGCCAGCGTCGCCCGCGTGCTGGGCGTCGACGTGCCGCTCGGCGCACCGCCCGGCGCCGGCCCGCACGTGCTGCGCAGGCTCAACGGCGGCAACACCAGGGTCGCCGAGCGGTACCGCGACGGTCGGGTGTTCCTGGTCGGCGACGCCGCCCACGTGTTCGCCGCCGGCGGCACCGGCCTCAACGTCGGCCTCCAGGACGCGGTGAACCTGGGCTGGAAGCTCGCCGCGGCGGTCAACGGCGCCGCCGACGTCCTCGACACCTACGAGGCCGAGCGCCGACCGGTCGCCGACCGGACCATCACCTACTCGCAGGCGCAGTCCGCCCTGCTGTCACCGGGCGAGGACGTGACCGGGCTGCGCCGGCTGTTCGGCGAGCTGCTCGCCCAGCCGGGTGTCGTGCGGGTGGTGGCCGACCTGGTCGCCGGCGCGGACGTCCGCTACCCGGTCGGCGAGGACGCCCACCCGCTGGCCGGCCTGCCCGCCCCCGACCTGGACCTGCGCACGTCGGCCGGCACGGTGCGGCTCGCCGAGCTGGTCAGGACGGCGCGGCCGCTGCTGATCGACCTCACGGGGAACGGCGACCTGCGCGCCGACGGCGTCGAGGTCGTCCGCGCCGAGGCGGACACCGACGTCACCGCCCTGCTGCTCCGCCCCGACTCCTACGTGGCGTGGGCGTCGGACGACGCACACCCGGACCAGGACGAGCTCCGGCAGGTCGCCGCGCGCTGGTTCGGCTGACCGCGGGCACGAGGCCGCCCCGCAGCCCGTGCGGCCTGCGGGGCGAAGAGCGGTCGCTCAGCCCTCCATAAGCTCTTGATCGTCCGGGACACGATGTTCCGGACGCCCGGGTTGGTGGGGTGTGGCAATCAGTCCTCTGCCGTTGGATGGCT
>NZ_JBVJVK010000065.1:0-42510 GCF_055603705.1 Actinosynnema sp. NPDC037264
CGCCACCACATCACCCGACGCCGCCGCGGTCGCGGTCGTCGACCGCGCCACCGCCGTCAACGTCCCGGCCAGCGCCAACGTCGCTATCGCCAACACGAGCACCGCCGCGCGGACTCTCAAGCGGCCTGAACTGATGATCACCAGGGCTCTCCTTTGAGACAGGGTGGTGGGCAACACGGACCGATGACCGAAACAGTGACCTAAAGTTTCGATCTGCTCCACGAAACATGTCAATGCTCCGGATGCCCGGATACCCCTGGTCAGTCTCAGTTGGCGATTGCCGCAAACCGCACAGACCTGCGCCTTACTTGACCGAGAAAGTCATCACCCAGGAGCGTGGAGCAGAAAGTTTCAATGCTCCACGCGGGGCCAATCCCGCCCAGGGCGACGGGTCCATCGACTCCGACTGCGGCTGGCTCCCCGACTGGCACTGGCACGACAAGGCCGGCGACACGACGAAGCGCCGGGTCCGCGTACTGGACTCCGGCGCTCACCACTCTCTTCGGCACCACAGCCCGTTGACTTGAGCGGTCCAGCGGCAGTTCACCCGATCGGACCATCAAGCCAGGCCTCGTGACCCGTCCGCCCGGACGGGTTGACGCGTCCGACCGGGGGTATCCCGACAGCCCTGGCCGAACAGCCATCGGAGGCGCGATGGGCAGTCTGGCGGACGGCGCGGCCCCCACGCTCGGCGTCGAGGAGGAGTTCCTGCTGGTCGACGCACGGACGGGTGAGCCCGCGCCGCACGGCGCCGAGGTGGTGGACGCGGCCAGGCGGCGGTTCGGCGTCGAACTCGACGTCGAACTCACCGAAGCCCAGGTGGAGACCCGCACCCCGGTGTGCCACGACGTCGCCGACGTGCGCCGGCAGCTGCACGGCCTGCGGCTGGTCGCCGTCGAGACCGCCCAAGCCCTGGGCCACCGGCTGCTGGCGGTCGGCGTGCCGCCGGTGGGCGGACCGGTCGGCTCGACCACCGACCGCGACCGCTACCGCGGGCTCACCGAGGACTACCGGCAGCTCGCCGCCGAGCAGTCCATCTGCGGCTGCCACGTGCACGTCGCCGTGCCGGACCCGGAAACGGCCGTGCAGGTGTGCAACCACCTGCGGCCGTGGTTGCCGGTGCTCGGGGCGGTGACCGCGAACTCGCCCTTCGCCCACGGCGTCGACACCGGCTACGCGAGCTGGCGCGCGATGGTGTGGTCGCGATGGCCGAGCGCCGGTCCGCCGCCGTACTTCGAGTCGGCGGCGCACTACGAGTCCACCTGCGACATGCTGCTCGCCGCCGGCACGGCCCGGGACCGGCGGATGATCTACTGGGACGTCCGGCCCTCCGCCCACCTGCCGACCGTGGAAGTGCGGGTCGCCGACGTCGCGGCCACCGTGGACGAGGCCGTGCTGCTGGCCGCCCTGGTGCACGCCCTCGTCCGCACGGCGCTGGCCGACCTCCGGCGGGGGCTGCGGGCTTCGCCCGTGCCCACGGAGGTGTTGCGCGCCGCCACCTGGCGGGCCGCGCGCGACGGCATCACCGGCCTGTCGCTGGACGTGCTGTCCGGCCGCCTCGTGCCCGCACGCCTGCTGCTCGACCGGCTCCTGCACCGCGTCGGCGACCAGCTCGACGACGCCGGTCTCGTGCGCGAACTGGTGTCCACCCTGGACCGGGACGGCGGCGGCGCGGACCGGCAGCGGCGCGCCTTCGCCCGTGCGGGACGGATGTCCGACGTGCTGGAGCAGCTGGCGCGCGACACCCTGTCCGGCTCGGAGACGTGGCCCGGCGGGCCGTTCCGGCTGACCGCGTGAGCTGACCGCATGAGCTGAGCACGTGAGCCGACCGCGTGATCAGCCGTCGGTCGGCCCCGCCCGGGCGAGGCGGAACAACGCGGTGCGGCCGGCGAGCAGGAAGACGCGAGCGGCCTGGACGTCGCCACCGGCGGCCTGGTCGCCGGCGTCGCGCAGGAAGCCCAGCGTGGCCGACACCGGGCCGTTCGGCGTCCGCGTCGCCAGTTCCTGCAGGCGATCCCGCACCGGGGCGGTGGCGGCGGCGAACCCGGCGAGCACGCGGACGATCTCCTGCCGGGCGTCGGCGTGGTGAGGATCCAGGCGCAGCACGGCCTGCACGGCCGCGTCCACCGCCACGCGCAGCACCGCCACCGGATCGTCCACCGGAACCTTTTCCTCTGTCACGGAAAGCAAGGGTAGATCACGATCCGTAGCGCGGCATGTGCTCAGCGCACCGGCCGGACACGATGTGTGCACGCCGGGGCGGCGGGGTACCCCACCGGGCCGAGGCCGCTGTGACCAGGCAGAGCGGCCGAGTGGCCTGGGGGGACGCTCACATGACGTCATCGGAGAACGCGCTCGCCGCCAGAATCAGCGTCGACCTGACCATGCCGGTCCCGCCGCTGGCGCAGATCCGGCAGTGGCTGGCCACCGTCCTGTCCGAGCTGACCGAGGACTTGTTGCAGGACTTGATGTTGATCTGCACGGAGCTGGTGTCCAACGCCTACGACCACGCGTGCGCGCCACGCAGGCTGCGCGTGCACCGAGCGCGTGATCGGGACGCCCTGCGGATCGAGGTGGACGACGGCAGCCCCGAGCACGTCCCGGTGGTCGGCACGTCGCGCCTCGGCGCGTTCCGCGGCCGGGGTCTGATCATGGTCGACCACCTGTCGAGGCGCCGCTGGGGCACGTACCTCGGCGCCGACGTCAAGACGGTGTGGGCCGAGCTGCCCCTGTCGTGACGTCAGGTCACCTGGAGGTTCCGCTGAGCGGACCGGGCGGCCAGGATCGGCAGGAAGTTGGGGAACTTGGCCTTGTCGGCGAGCCGCTGGTAGGCGTCGGACACGGCCGCGCGCACGACGTGGTAGTCGACCTTGCCGCCGAGCCGCCTGCTGACCTCCTCCGCGGCGTGGTCCAGCTGCGCTTCGACGTCGGCGCGCAGGGTGCGGGGGTCACGGACCAGGTGGCCTTCGAGCCGTTCAGCCGTCATGGCGTTCCTCCGTCGCGGCACGGTGGTGTTCACCCTACAACTCCGAATCGGCGAGGGGCCCGGTCGCGAAACCCGCGTCGGCGTCGGGAGTCATGCGTTCTGGTCATGGCAGCGGGTCTTGGACGCCGCCGCGCCCGCCGCGCGACGATCGCCGACCATGAGCGAGAGAACAGCTGACCGACTGACCCGTCGGACGGTGCTCGTCGGCGCGAGCGCCTCGATCGGCTCGGCGTTGGCGAGCGGGCAGGCGGCCGCGGCGCCGGCGGCCGACCAGGACCCGATCGCGGTCACCGTCCAGATGGCCGTCCGGTTCGACCTGAAGCAGTGGGACCTGCTGCAGGAGGTGTTCGCCGCACGGGTGTGGGTCGACTACACCGGCCTGGTCGGCGGCGAACCCGGCGCGGTGGCCGCGACCGACTTGGTGGCGGGCCGGCGCGCGAACCTCGGCCACCTGTCGGCGACCCAGCACCTGCTCGGCAACCAGACCGCGCACGTCGAGGGCGCGCGGGCCACCGTCACCGCGGACTTCCAGGCCGCGCACCGGGACGGTCCGCTGGCGGGTGGCCGGCTCTACACGCTGGGCGGCCGGTACGACTACCGGCTCGTGCGCACCGGTCGCGGCCGGCGGATCGGCGCGGTGACCATGGTCCCCGTCTGGGAGCACGGCGACCGGACCGTCATCGGCCTGCCGGCGTGACGGTCGCCGTCAGAAGTCGTCGGTCGCGGTCAGCTCGTGCTCGAACGCGTCGGCGGCGGTGACCAGCAGCATCAGCGGGCGTTCGAACTCCTCCCGCACGCTGAGGTCCTCCAGCGGCACGGTGTGCTTGAGCAGCGCGACGTCGTCCACCACGGCGGCGCCGCCGACGGCCGACGTGCCCGCGAGCACGAGCAGCCGCTTCAGGTCGATCGCGTCGGCGCGGCCGACGGGCGAGGAGATCTCCACCCACGCCACGCCGTCCGACTCCGGCACGTGGTGCACGGAGACCTGCTGGGTCCGGCTCTCGCCGAGGTCGAGCCGGAAGCGCAGCCAGCTGTCGGTCTCCTCCAACACCTCGTAGCGCGTCCGGACGTAGTTGATCACGTCGATCCAGCTGGTCACCGTAGTTGCCCCTCGCCCCGCTCACGCCAAGCCGCCCGGTCGTCCCACACCGTAGCCGAACTCGACCGCGACGCCGGGGAACCGGGCGATACCGCCGCGGGCCGAACGGGATCGAGGCCGCGACCCGGTGGGCCGCGACCTCGATCCGTGCCGTGCGGACGTCGTTAACGCTGGGTGATGTCCGACGCGGAGTAGAAGCAGTTCTTGCCGTCCGCGCCCTCACCGATCTTCTTCGGCTCGGAGCCCTTCGGCACGCCCTGGTACTTCTCGCAGATCGTGGTGTCGCCGTACACGGTGATCCGGGTGAAGCGGGCCGTGTCGCCCCAGTTGGTGTTGATGCCGGCCAGCACGCTGGTGTTGCGCGCCGTCACGCCGTCCATCACCACGTGCCGCTGGTAGGACGTGGCGCAGTTGCCGCACGCCCGGTACAGCTTGCCCGCGCCGTCGACCTGGAAGTTGCGGATGGTCAACGTGCCCGCCCCGTTGTGCTGGAACACCTTGTCCGACGCCTTGCGCGCGCCGCCGCCGTCGATCAGGTAGGTCGCCGAGGAGCTGGAGGCCTTGAACGTCGCCGCGTCCTCGCCCACGTCGTTCCACCACACGTTGCGGATGGTGCAGGAGCCCTCGCAGTGGATGCCGTCGCCGGCCGGGGCGTCGATGAACAGGTTCTCGATCGTGCCGCCGTTGGCCACCACGAACATCGGGTCCTGGCTCTCGCCCTGACCACCGTCGCCGATGCCGTAGTACTTCTTCATCCCACCGTTGAAGTACGTGCCCACGTTGCGCGTCGTGGTCTGGTGCACGCTGCCGGTGTCGCTCGGCCACGGGCCGCTGCCGTCGCCACCGCCGGGGTTGCCCGTGGTGGCGGTCGTCGTGGTCCTGGTGGTCGTGGAGGTCGACGTGGACGTCGGGCCGCCGCTCGTCGGCGTGAACGTCCACTGCTTGGTGGCCACGCTGTCGCAGGAGTTCTGCTGCACCGGCGCGCCGGCGGCGGTGGAGTTGTCCTTGGTGTTCATGCACTTGCCGCCGTTGGTGTTGACCACGCGGTAGTTGCTGCCGCTCGCGGTCAACGACCAGGTCTGGCTCGCGGCGCCCGTGCAGCTCTGCTGCTGGATCGCCTTGCCCGCGCTGGTCGACGCGTCCTGGACGCCGACGCACAGGCCGCTGGAGACCGACGTGATCCGGAAGCCGCCGCTGACCGCCGCCAACGTCCACTGCTGGCTGCCGGCGCTGCCGCACGACGCCTGCTGGAGCTGGACGCCACTGGCCGCGCTGGCGTTGGGCACGTCGAGGCACTGCCCGCTGCCCGCGTTCTTGATGGTGTAGGTGCCCGCCCCGACGGCCGCCTGCGCGGTCGTGGCGGTCGACCACATCGTGAAGGTGGCGGCCAGTGCCGTGGCCGCCGCCGCGGCGGCCAGACCCGTCCGCCATCGTGCGCCACGCGGTGGCGCGGGCCGCGTGGATCGACGGTGATCCGCTGTGCTCATGAACTACTCCACTTCTCACTTCACGGGACGCCGAGGTCGGCGGCCAGTCATTCGAAAGCGCCGTTTCCCGCACTTGGACAAGCGTGGCGGCAATGAGGGAAACCGCTTTCCAGCGGGATGTTAGAGGCCACCCGACGGCAGGTCAACGACGGTTTTCCCGAGGATTGGGCGCGCAGGTGTCGAATACCGTCGAACGCCGAGGTGATGGACGGTTCCGGCGCTCAACCCCACCGGTCCGTCAAATACGGGCGGTCATATTCGTGAACAGAATCGCCCGGCCCGGGTCACACTCGTGAACAAAAGGACAGGCAATGAACCAATAAGGAAATCAGCGCTCGCCTTCGCGCTCGGGCAGTTCCGCGCCGCACCGGTCGCACGCGGAAGACACCGGCCCCTCGGCCATCGAGCCGCACTCCGGGCACACGAGGGACAACCAGCACACGGGGTCCCCCGCCGGCTCCGGCACGCCGTTCTCGTCCGACTCCACCGTCGCTCCCGACCTGGCCCGACCCGAAACAGGAACCGAGAATACCGCTTTTGCTACCGTTGCCGACCATGCACCTCATCCGGTCCACGGACATCGCGCTGCGCGTGGTGATGCTCCTGGCGACCGACGGCGGTCGGCTCACCGTCGACCAGCTCGCCGACGCGCTGGACGTGCCGCGCCACCACATGGCCAAGGTCGTGCAGCGCTTGCAGCGGCACGGTTTCGCGACCACCGCGCGTGGCCGGACCGGAGGGGTCGGGGTGCCGGCCGCGACGCTGGACGCCTCGGTCGGCGCCGTCGTGCGCGCGTTGGAGGGCGACCGCGAGGTGGTGGACTGCGACGGACCCCCGTGCCCGTTGCGCGGCGGCTGCCACCTGCGCGGCGCGCTGCGCGCGGCCCAACTCGCGTTCCTCGCCGTGCTGGACGACGTGACCGTGCGGGCGCTGGTGAGCGAACCGGCGGGCCCCGTGCTGCTCGACCTGGTGCCGCGGCGTCCGGGCTCGACACCGTGACGGCGGCCAGGGACCTGACCGGCCGGGAGGACGCGCTGGCCGTGGTGACCGAGTTCTACCGGCGGGCGTTCGACGACGGGCTGCTCGGCCCGGTCTTCCGCGACGTGGCCCGGCTCGACCTCGCCACCCACCTGCCCGTGATCGCCGACTTCTGGGACACGGTGCTGTTCCGCGCCGGAACGTACCGCCGGAACCTGCTGCGCGTGCACCTCGACCTGCACGAGCGCTCCCCCTTGACGACGGCGCACTTCACCCGGTGGCTGGCGTTGTGGGCCGACACCGTCGACGAGCTGTTCGCGGGTGAGAAGGCGGACCTGGCGAAGTCGCAGGCGGAGCGGATCGCCTGGTCCATGATCCGCAGGCTGCGCCGCGAGGACGCGAGCGAGCTGGTCACCATCCGGCGGCGGGACGAGGTCGAGGAGCGCTGACGCGACCGGCGGTTACGGTGTGCTGTCGGCTCCGAACAGAGGTTTGCCCATGATCAGGTTGGACCGCCTGGTGAACGTGCTGGGTGGCTACGGCGTGCGGTTGGCGTGCTGCCCCGTGCCCCGGTCGACGCAGTTGCGCAGCGTGGTGATGCGCGAGGCCAGTGACGCGCGGGCGGTCGGCGGCGACGTGTTCCTGGCCGTCGGCGCCGAGTCGGTGGCCCAGGCCGTGGGGTGGGCGGTGGCGGCGAAGGCGGCCGTGGTGCTGCTGCACGGTGACGCCGAGCGCGAGGCGGCCACGATCGGCGCGGCGGAGGGCGTCGCGGTGATGCTGGTCGACCCGGCCGTGTCGTGGAGCCAGCTGGCCGGTGTGGTCTACGGGCTGGTGCTGGAGGGCCGGGAGACGGAGTCGGGCCGCGGGCCGACGGACCTGTTCGCGCTGGCCGACAGCCTCGCGGGCGCGGTCGGCGGCTCGGTGACCATCGAGGACCGGCTCTCCCACGTGCTGGCGTACTCCAGCTCGCAGCAGGGCGCCGACCCGGCCCGGCTGGAGACGATCCTGGGCCGCCAGGCGCCGCCGCGGCTGCGGGAGGCGTTCGAGCGGCGCGGCGTGTTCTCCTACCTCGCCGCTTACGACGAGCCGCTGTTCGTCGAGGCGGACCCGGAGCACGGCCTGACCGGGCGGATGGTCGTGGCCGTGCGGGCGGGCCGCGAGGTGCTGGGTTCGGTGTGGGTGACGTGCGGTGTGCCGTTGACCGGGGTCCGCTGCACGGCGCTGGCCGACGGCGCCCGCACGGTGGCGTTGCACCTGCTGCGCTCCCGGGCCAGCGCCGACCTGGAGCGCCAGGTGGAGTCCGACCTGGTGATCCGGCTGCTGGAGGGCACGGCGGACGCGGCGACGGTGGTCAGCAGGCTCGGGTTGCCGCAGGGGCCGTTGCGGGTCATCGCGGTCCGCGCGCACATCGCCGACGAGCGGCACGCCGCGCTGTTGCTGGCCTTCGAACGCGCCACGACCGGTTTCGGCTGGTCGCGGCCCGGCCGCAGCACGCTGTCGGGCAACACGCTCTACACCGTGCTGCCGGGCGAGCAGGTGACCGCGGCCCGCGAGTGGGTGGCCCTGCTGCGGGCCGCGCTGCCGGACCGGGTGACGGTGACCGCCGGTATCGGCGCGACCGCCGCGGCGGCCGACCTGCCCGCGAGCAGGCAGGAGGCCGACGAGTGCCTGGCGCTGCACGAGGCGCGCACGCCGGAGGCCGTGCCGCCCGCGTACGACGAGTCGTGGGACGACATCCTGCTGCAACGCCTGCGCGCCGCCGCACGGGCGGGCCGGACCCCGGCGCGGGGACCGGTCGCCGAGCTGCGCCGCCACGACGACGACCACGCCACCCACTACGTGCCGACCCTGCGCGCGTGGCTGGAGGCGCAGGGCGACCTCGCGCGAGCGGGCGAACGGCTCGGCGTGCACCCCAACACCATCCGCTACCGGCTGCGCAAGATGGTCGAGGTGACGCCGCTGGACCTGGACGACCCGCGCAAGCGGCTGGCGATGATCATCGACCTGGCCGCGACGGAGTAGCTGTCGATTCCCGACAAGATCGCGTGCTCGAATTGTCGGCAACCGACAACGGCCTGGTGGGACGTCCGGGCGATGCTGGGTTCGACAGCAGTTCCGCTCGGGTGTGGAGGTGGTCATGGTCGACGTCGGGCGCAGTGCCGGCGGGCCGAGGTCCGCGGTCGTGGTCGGCGCGGGCATCGTCGGCCTGTCGACCGCGTGGTTCCTGCAGGAGCGCGGCGTCGAGGTGACCGTGGTGGACCGCACCGGGGTGGCCGCGGGCGCGTCGTGGGGCAACGCCGGGTGGCTCTCGCCGGGCCTGACGATCCCGCTCAACGAGCCGTCCGTGCTCCGCTACGGCCTGCGGTCGGTGCTGAACCCGACCGCGCCGCTGCACATCCCGCTGTCCGTCGACCCGGGCCTGTGGTCGTTCCTGGCGCGGTTCGCGGCGAACTGCCGGTGGTCGTCCTGGACGCGGGCGGTGCGCGCGAACCGGGCGCTCAACGCGGAGTGCGTCGAGGCGTTCGACGTGCTGACCGCCAACGGCGTCGAGGCGCCGACGATCGCCGCGCCGATCACCGCCGGGTTCGAGGACGACCGGCAGGCCGAGGGGCTGCGGCACGAGCTGCGGCGGATGGCCGACGCGGGCCAGCCGGTCGAGCACGCCGACCTCGATCGCGACGAGCTGCGCGAGCTGGTGCCGCTGGCGTCGGGAGCCCTGACGACCGGCGTGCGGATCGACGGCCAGCGACACCTCGACCCCGGTGGTTTCGTGCACGCGCTGGCCCGGTCGGTGCAGGCGCGCGGTGCGGCGTTCCGCGTGCTGGAGACCGTCGACGTCCACTCCACCGGCCAGGGCGTCACGGTGCGCACCCGTGGCGGCGAGTCGCTGTCGGCCGACGTCGCGGTCGTCGCCACCGGCGCGTGGCTGTCCCGGCTCGCGGCCAGGTGGGGTGTGCGCGTCCCGGTGCGCGCGGGCCGCGGCTACTCGTTCACCGTGCCCGTCGACCGCCCGGTGCCCGGCCCCGTCTACCTGCCCGCCGCACGGGTGGCGTGCACGCCCTACCAGGGAGCGCTCCGGGTCGCGGGCACGATGGAGTTCCGGGACCCGGACGCGCCCGGTGTGGTGGCACGGCTGGAGGCGATCATCGCCTCGGTCCGCCCGCTGCTCGACGGCGTGCGCTGGGCGGAGCGCCGTGACGTGTGGGTCGGCCCGCGTCCGATCACCCCCGACGGTCGGCCGCTGATCGGCGAGGTGCTCGCCCGCGGTGTGTACGTCGCCGGCGGGCACGGCATGTGGGGTCTGGCCCACGGCCCGGTCACCGGCAGGCTGCTCGCCGACCAGATCACCACCGGCAAGCAGCCGGACGCGTTGCGCCCGTTCGACCCGCTGCGCTGAGCGCCCGCATGGACGGCAACCGCGACCCGCTCTCCCCCGACGAGCGGGCCGAGCTGCACTGGCTGCGCGCCGAGAACGCGTTGCTGCGCGTGCAGCTCGACATCCTGACGCACGTCGCCACCGGCTACGCCCACGACGTCGACGCGATCCTCCGCCTGCGCGCGCACGGCTGATCGCCACGAGCCAACCACCCCGTCCGGGGAGCCGGCGCCGCTGCACCACCCGGCACCGCGGACACCCCGCCGTCAGGGCGGCCCACCCTCCCGCCGGCCGCCCTGACGGCACCCACCCACGAAGGCCACCATGACCGACACCGGCCGATCCGGCTGACGTCGCACGCCCACGAACACCTCCGGGCGGAACTGGCCGAGCCGAGCCGCAGCGCGGTCGTCGGCGAGGACCCGCCCGACGACGGCACCGCCGAACCAGGGCACGGCGCTCACCCGGCGAACGGCGCACCTACCGCGTGCCCGACGGCAGCACCGTCGGCGTCACGCTCCTCGACGTCCGTTCCGGGTGGACGCCGGCGTTCCTCCGCACGCACCAGTGCCACCTGGCAGATGTCGTGCTCCGGCCGCACCGCTAAGTTGGTCGCATGCGCAGTTCGGGCCTTGTGCTGCACACCCGGGACCTGGGGCGTCACGACCACGTGTGCTGGTCGTACGACGACCGTGCGGACGTCGGCCTGCGCGTGGCCGAGTTCCTCCTCGACGGCCTCACGCGGGGGCAGCAGGTCCTGTACGTCGGCCACGGGGACGCCGAGGGACTGGTCGACGCGGTGCACCGGGTCGACGGGATCGAGGCGGCGTTGGCCACCGGCGCGGCGCGGGTCACCTCGCTGGACGCGCTCTACCCCGGTGGCGGGCTCGTCGACCCGGAAGTCCAGCTCCGGGCCTACTCGGCGGCCACCGAACAGGCCGTGGCGGCCGGGTACCGGGGGCTCCGGGTCGCCGCCGAGGCCACGCCGCTGGTGCGCGGCCGAGCCCAGCTGACCGCGTTCCTGCACTACGAGCACCTGGTCGACCAGTACATGGCCGGGCACCCGTTCTCCGCCCTGTGCGCCTACGACCGGACGCGGCTCAGCGAGCAGGCGCTGGAGCAGTTGGCCAGCGTGCACCCGAGCGCCAACCTGCCGGGTGTCGGGTTCCGGCTGCACGCCTCGGCCAGACCGGGCCACAGCGCCGAACTCAGCGGGGAGATCGACATGTTCAACCGGGAGGTGCTGGAGCAGGTGCTCGACCGGGCCCGCCCGCCCACGCGTGACGGGCGGCTCGTGCTCGACGGCTCCGATCTGACGTTCATCGACCACCGCGGCCTGATCGGCCTGGACGAGTACGCCCGCAGCCGGGGCACCACGCTGGTCCTGCGCACCGAGTTCCCCGGTGCGGCGCGGATCGCGGGCCTGCTCGACCTGCCCGGCGTCCGCGTGGAGCCGGTCCCGTGAACGCCACCGACACCCGGCCGGATCCCCGGTTCGTCCACCCCGCCCTGTTCTACCGCTCCGACGCGGAGTACCTGGCGGCCCTCGTCCCGTTCGTCACCGAGGGCCTGGCCCGCGAGCAACCGGTCGCGGTGGCCGTCCCCGGCGAGCGGCTGGACCTGCTGCGCGACGCCTTGGGCGACACCGCCCGCCACGTGACGATGCTCGACATGGCCGAGGAGGGCCGCAACCCCGGCCGGATCATCGCCAGGGTGCTGCGCGGGTTCGCCGACGCCCGGGCCGGCGGCCACGTGCGCATCGTCGGCGAGCCGATCTGGGCGAGCCGATCGGATGCGGAGTACCCCGCGTGCGCGCAGCACGAAGCGCTGATCAACGCCGCGTTCACCGGCCGTGACGTCACGATCCTCTGCCCTTACGACACCTCCGCGCTGGACGCCACGGCGATCGCGGACGCGAGGCAGACCCACCCGGTGGTCTGGGAGGCCGACCGGCGGTACGCCAGCGACCAGTACGCCCCGGACCGCGTGGTCGCCCGCTACAACGCGCCGCTGCCCGACGCCGCCGACCGCGCGTTCCCGGTCAGCCGACCCGCCGACGTGTCCCCGGCCCGCCGGTTCGCCGCGGATCGCGCCCGCCGGGCCGGCCTGCCCGAGGAACGGCTGGCCGACCTCGAACTCATCGCGGGCGAACTCGTCACCAACAGCCTCCAGCACACCTCCGGCCCGTGCCGGCTCGGCGTCTGGGCCGAGGACGGCCACCTGGTGTGCGAGGTCCGCGACGGCGGCCGGCTGACCGACCCGCTCGCCGGCCGTCGGCCACCGGAGGCCGGTCGGGCGTCCGGGCTCGGCCTGCTGCTCGTCAACGACCTCGCCGACCTCGTGCGCGTCCACACCAGCGCGGACGGCACCACCGTGCGCGTGCTGCTGCGCCTGCGGTAGTGGTCAGCCGCTTGTCGGCTGACACCCGGCCGGCGACGGATTATCGTCTGGTGCCGTGCGCCCCGCGTCCCGCGGGACGCCGACAACGGAAGACGTGCGGCCTGTGGACTGGTTCCTGGACAGACACGACCGGCGGGTGCCATCCGCACTGCGCCGCGACATCCGGGACTACCTGGCCCGGCACGCGGAGGCCGGACCCGAGCAGCTCGCCGACGCCGAGCTGATCGCGCAGGAGATGCTGGCCAACGCCATCGACCACAGCGACGGCCCGATCTGGGTGTCGTTGGAGTGGTCCCAGGCCCACCCGGTGCTGACCGTGCGGGACATGGGCGCCACCTTCGCCCTGCCCGACCACGTCCCGGACACCGCGCAGCCCCGCGGCCGCGGGCTCTGGCTGATCTCCCAGCTCGCGCCGGAGTTCACCGTCGCCGCACGCCGGGTCGGCAAGGCCGTCGAATCCGTCCTGCCGGTCACCCGCCCGGTCGAACCGCTCGACCCGCCCCGGCACACCGTCAACCCGCTGCCGCACCTGTCCGAAGCCGGTCCGAGCGGTGGCTTCGGCCGGGAGAGCTTCCTGCGCGCGTTGGTCGTCCAGCTCGCCAACGCCGTCGAGGCGCAGCAGGGACCGGAGGCCGCGCAACGCGCCATCGCCCAGGTCGCCGTCGACATCGGCGGCCAGGTGGAGCTGGAGTTCCGGCAGGCCACCGGCACCACCGACGCCTCGCTGTCGGCACAGCGGATCGCCGACTGCGTGATCCGGCTCAAGGCCGCGATCGGTGGGACCTTCCGCGTGGTCGACGTGACCGACGAGCGGATCGTGCTGGTCAACGGTCAGTGCCCGTTCGGCCCCGAGGTGCGGCAGTCGCCGTCGCTGTGCCGCATGACCACCGCCGTGTTCGGCGGGATCGCCGCCCGCAACACCGGCCGCGCCGCCGTCACGCTCGAAGAGCGCATCGCGGTGGGCGACCCCGGCTGCCGGGTCGTGATCCACCTGGGCGACTCGGCGGCCACCGCTTCCCGGGCCCACCACTACACGGCCGCGCCGCCGTTCACAGCAGGGCGTTGAGCAGCACGGTCAGCAGCACCGACACCAGGATCGACACCACGAGCATCGTCAGGCAACCGGAACGACCGCCCAGGAACTCCACCCTGGTGTTGCCGAAGCGCATGGCCCACCCTCCCGTCGGTCGAGCCGGTCGGCCCGGCTCACCGCCCAGGCGTACGGCGATCGACGACCTCGTGCTTCCCGCGGTCACCCGGTCGGGCGGGTGACGGGGTCCATCACTCGGTGACGCACGAGATCCAGTACTTGCCGCCCTCGTGGTGCACGCCGTGGGTCTCGCTCGCGAAACCCGGGAACCGCCGGTCGAACGCCTCCAGCACGCGCAGGTACCGGGGCAGCGGGCCGTCGGGTGAGCCGACGCGCTCGCCGGGCACCAGCACCGGGATCCCGGGCGGCGTGGTGGTGACCTGGGTGGCCACCACCCGGTCGGCCAGGTCGTCCAGGCCGACCAGCTCGGTCTCGCCGCGGATGAAGCGCTGGTAGGCCTCGGCCGGCGTCATCACCGCCGTGGGCGGCGTGGGGCTGGTGAACGCCTCGTTCAGCAGCTGCACGACCTTGGTGTCGGCGAGGCTGTGGTGCATCTCGTCGCACAGCTGCGGCAACGTCAGCCGCCCGTACCGCTCGGGGTGCGCCTTCACCAGGTCCGGCAGCACCTCGCCCAGCGGCGCCTGCTCGTCGTGCAGCTGCTTGAAGTCGGTGAGCGCGTCGAGCAGCGTGCCCCACTTGCCCTTCGTGATGCCCATGGAGAACAGCACGAGGAACGTGTAGACGTCGGTCTTCTCCACCACGATCCGGCGGGTCTCCAGGTACGCCGTGACGACCCGGGCCGGGATGCCGAACGCCGACACGTCGCCCAGCGCGTCCACGCCGGGGCAGGTGATCGTCACCTTGACCGGGTCGAGCAGGCAGAAGCCGGGTTCGAGGTCGCGGAAGCCGTGCCACGCGGCGTCGGGCTCCAACGTCCAGCAGCCCGGTTCGGTGCGCAGCAGGTCGAGCGGCGCCCGGTCGAACGGCACCCGCTCGCCGGTGGCCGGGTCGGCGACGTCGGTCGGCTGCCAGACGCCGAAGAACCACGGCGGCCGGTCGCCCGCGTCGGCCAGCCGCCTGCCGAGCCGGATCATGGCCTGCCGGAACCGGATCGCCTCGGTGATCGCCTCGGTGGTCAGCCAGTTCCCGGCCGGGCCGTCCATCATGCCCGCCGCGACGTCGCAGGACGCGATCATCGGGTACAGCGGCGACGTGGTGCCGTGCATCATGTACGTCTCGTTGAACCGGGACCGGTCGAACGGCGCCTTGCCGCCGGACTTCACGTGCACCATCGCCGACTGGGACAGCGCGGCCAGCAGCTTGTGCGAGGAGTGCGTGGCGAACACGGTGGGCCGCTGCGCGTCCGGCAGCCCGTCGCCGTCGACCGCCATCCCGTAGCGGCGCGCGTAGAGCGGGTTGAACCGGCCGTAGGCGAACCACGCCTCGTCGAAGTGCAGGGTCCTGGTCGACGCGCCGAGCAGCTCGTTCACCCGCACGGTGTCGTAGCAGAGCCCGTCGTAGGTGGAGTTCGTGACGACCGCGTACGCCGCGTCCCGGCTCACCGCGCCCTGGGCGATCGGCGTGCGTTCGACCTGCGCGCGCACCGCCTCGGCGGTCAACCGCTCCGGCGGGATGGGCCCGGTGATCCCGTAGCCGTTGCGCGTGGGCACGAGGTAGACCGGGCGCGCGCCGGTGAGCGTGACGCCGTGGTTGATCGCCTTGTGGCAGTTGCGGTCCAGCAGGGTGATCTCGTCGTTGGCCACCGCGCTGTGGATGATCATCCGGTTCGACGTGGACGTGCCGTGCAGCACGAAGTAGGTCTCGTCGGCGCCGAAGATGCGGGCGGCGTTGCGCTCGGCCTCGCCGACCGGGCCGGTGTGCTCGAACAGCGAGCCGAGCTCGCCGACCGACACCGAGATGTCGGTGCGGAACAGCCGTTCGCCGAAGTAGTCGAAGAACGCCCGCCCGACCGGCGACTTGAGGAACGCGATGCCGCCCGCGTGCGCCGGCGTGTGCCACGAGTACGGGTGCGTGTCGTCGAACCGGCACAGCTCGCGGAAGAACGGCGGCAGGATGTGGTCGAGGTACGTGCGCGCGGCGAAGTCGATCCGGCCCGCGATGAAGTCCGGCGTGTCCTCCAGCAGCCAGATCCAGCCGTTGATCACCTCGGAGACCCACAGCGGCGTCTCGTCGCTGTAGTCGCCGGTGGTCAGCAGGAACACGGGCAGCCGCGAGGAGAACCGGTCCAGCAGCATCCGCAGCACGCCGCCCTCGACGGCCGGGCCCGTGTCGGGTGGCCGGAGGGTGGCGCCGGCCAGCTCCCAGCTCACGACGGCGGCGGCGAGGTCGGCCTGCGCGGTGATCGCGGCGGCGGCGTCGGTCGCGGAGTGCACGACCATCACGTCGTGCCCGCACTCGCGCAGGTGGGCGCAGACCTGCTCCACCTTCGCCGCCGGCACGGTGTTGTCCTCCGCCGCCCGTTCGGTGGCGATGAGGATGGTTGACCCGGTCATGACGATCATCAGCTCTCTACGCGCGGGGGATCTGCCGAGCGTAGGAAGCGGCGGAGTGGGGCGACGGCTCCGTCACCGGAACGTGGCGGAGCGTCACCCTGCAGTGGGAGAGGCGCTTCGCTCAGTCGAGCGGGTAGTCCATCTCGACCCCGGCCAACGTCACCCCATCGGGGAGCGGAACCCGAGTGCGGTTCACCTCCCGGAACCCGAACGACCGGTACAGCGGCACGCCGGGCAGCGTGGCCATCAGCACCAGCGACCGGAAGCCGGCGGCACGGGCGTCCCGCGCGCACGCGGCGAGCGTCGCGCGGCCCAGCCCACGGCGGGTCCAGTCGGCGCGGACGAACATCGCCCGCACGCGGGCGGGCTCGACGGCCGGGTCGAGCAGGCGGCCGTCGGCGGGCCGGTCGCCCGAGCCGGTGTAGAGCTTGTCCCGCTTGCTCCACCCGCCGCAGGCCACGACCTCCCCCGCCACCTCGTGCACGAAGTAGGTGCCGTCCTCGATCAGCACCACGTCGGGTTCGGTGAGGTAGCGGGCCGCACTGGCGGTCTCGCGCTCGTCGTGGAAGCGCGGGAACAGCTCCAGCACCGACCGGCGCATGAGCGCGGCGATCCCCGGCACGTCCGACCGCACCGCCACGCGCTGCACGGGCGAATCCCCCACGCGTCCCCTCCCACCGTCGGCGACGATCATCCCACCCGTCGACGGCCGGAGGGTCAGGCCAGGTGCGCGAGCAGCGCGTCGGTCGCCTCCCGGGTGGACGCCGTGCCGCCGACGTCGGCCGTCCTGGTGGCGGGGCGGGCGAGCACGGCCTCGATCGCCGCCATCACGTCCGCCGCGGCGTCGGGGTGGCCCAGGTGCTCGAGCATGAGCGCGGCCGACCAGACCGCGCCGACGGGGTTGGCGACGCCACGGCCCGCGATGTCGGGCGCGGACCCGTGCACCGGCTCGAACATCGACGGGTGGGTGCGCGTGGGGTCGAGGTTGGCCGACGGCGCGATGCCGATGCTGCCGGCCACGGCGGCGGCCAGGTCGCTGAGGATGTCGCCGAACAGGTTCGAGCCGACCACGACGTCGAACCGCTCCGGCTGGAGCACGAACTTCGCCGCCAGCGCGTCGACGTGCTCCTGGTCCCACCGCACGTCCGGGTGCTCGGCGGCCCGTTCGGCGACGATCTCGTCCCAGAACGGCAGGGTGTGCACGATGCCGTTGGACTTGGTGGCGGAGGTGAGCAGGCCGCGGCGACCGGCGGCGAGCCGGAACGCGTAGTCGACGACCCGGGTCACCCCGGCCCGGGTGAAGATCGACTCCTGGATCGCCAGCTCGTCCGGGAAGCCGCGGTTGAGCCGGCCGCCGACCTCGCTGTACTCCCCCTCCACGTTCTCCCGCACGACCACGAGGTCCACGTCGCCGGCCCGGACGTGCCGCAGCGGGCTGTCGAGCCCGTCGAACACCCGGATCGGCCGCAGGTTGACGTACTGCCGGAAGGCGCGCCGGATCGGGATGAGCAGTCCCCACAGCGACACGTGGTCGGGCACGTCGGGCCACCCCACCGCACCGAGCAGCACGGCGTCGAAGCCGCGCAGGGCGTCGAGCCCGTCGGCCGGCATCATCGCCCCTTCGGCGAGGTAGCGCCGGCACGACCAGTCGAACTCCACGCAGGACAGTCCGACGCCGTGCCGCGCCGACACCGCGTCGAGCACCTCCCGGGCCGCCCCGATCACCTCCGGGCCGATGCCGTCGCCGGGGATGACCGCGATCCGGTGCGTGGTCGCGGGCATCAGCCACCGATCCCGAGCAACGCCACCATGACCGGCAGGCCGAGGAGGATCAGCACGGCGCCGAGCACGTCGAACGAGACGCCGGACCTGATCATCTTGGTGATCGGCACCACGCCGGAGCCGTAGACGACCGCGTTCTGCGGTGTCGACACCGGCAGCATGAACCCGAACGACGCGGCGAACGTCGCGGCCAGCGCGGGCACGAACGGGTCCGCGCCGGCCGCCACCGCGATCGGGATGACGATCGGGACGACCACGGCCGCCGACGCGGTGTTGCTGGTCGTCTCCGACACCACGATCGCGAGCACGACGGCGAAGATCGTGATGGGCACCACGCTGGTCAGTCCGAGCGCGCCGGACGCGGCCTCGCCGAGGGTCTCGGCCAGGCCGGTGCTCGCCAGCAGCGAACCGAACACGATGCCGGTGCCGAACAGCAGGATCGTGCCCCAGTCGATCTGCGCGGCGTCGCGCCAGCGCAGCGTGAACTCGCGCTGCCGCCAGTCGGTCGGCAGCAGGTACAGCAGGGACGCGCCGAGCACGGCCACGATGCCCTCGTCGAGCCGGTCGCTGATCGCGGCGTAGACGTCCGAGTCGTTGCCCGCCACCAGCGCGACGACGCCGGGCACGATCCACAGGGTCACCGTGACGCCGAACGCGATCAGGGTGTTCTTCTCCGCGCGCGACAGCGGGCCCATGGCGGCCCGCTCCCCCGCCACGTACTCGGCGACGCCCTCGATGCGCCGGATCTCCGGCCGGTTGAGCAGCAGCAGGACGACCGCCAGCGCGACGAACATGAGCGCGCAGATCGGCAGCGCGGTGGCCGTCCACTGGGCGAACGAGATCCGCTCGCCGGTCGCCTCCTCGATCAGGCCGCGCCCGATCAGGTTCGGCGGCGTGCCGACCGGGGTGAGCAGGCCGCCCACGCTCGCGCCGTAGGCCAGCATGAGCATGATCGCCGCGCCGACCCGCAGCCGCAGCGGGTCGAAGTCGGCCGCCACCAGGCCCCGGTCCTGCAACAGCTTCGCGATGACGCCGAGGATGCCCAGCGCCGTCGGCAGCAGCATCGCCACCGTGGCCGTGTTGGACACGAACGCGGACAGCACGCAGGTGATGCCGCCGAACGCGACGATCACCCCGGTGGTCGACCCGCCGACCCGGGGCAGGGACAGGATCCGGAACGCGAACCGGCGCGCGAGGCCGTGCTTGAGCATCGCCTGCGCCAGGATGAACGCGCCGATGAACGTGAAGATCGTCGACGAGCCGAACGGGCGCAGCGCGGTGTCGGGCGGCACCACGTTCAGGATGACGATGAACGCGACCCCGATCAGGCCGCCGACCGGGATCGGCACCGCCTCGGTGATCCACAGCACGATGACGCCGAGCAGGATCCCGCCGAGCGTCTGCTGGTTGCCCGGGATGTCCAGCGGCAGGGCCAGGAACACGACCGCGACGAGCGGGGCGAGCCACAACCCGACCGTCCGGCGACCGCGCTCGAACCTCTCCTCGGCGGGTGACAGCCGCTGCTCCGCGAGACCGCGGTAGGTCGAGTGACCGAGCAGGGCCTTGTCGACGTCGGTCCGGTTCGCGGGCTTCCCGTCAGCCATCGTCAGCCTCCCGTCGTCCGCACCCAGCGTGGCACCGCCGACCACGACTGGCTACCACCGACAGCGGCAACGGCGGTCAGGCCACCGGAGTGAACGATCGGCTACGGGCGCGGGCGGTGGCGGGTCCACTTGCGCCCCGACCGCTCGGCGCGCGGGGTGGTCGCGGCGACGCAGCGGGGGCACAGCCACAGGTTCGGCTCGGCGGTCCGGGAGAGCCAGACCGCGTCCGGCCACGGCACGTGCCGGAACCGGCCGAGGCGGCTGCGGCTCAGGGCTTGGCCGCACAGCGTCTGGTTGGCTCCGGGCGCCCACGCGTGCACGTCGCCGGACGGCTGCCGGACGCCCTCTTCGTCGACCCACTGGCTCGATGCCGCCACGTACGGCTGAGCAGTCATGGCGACGGTGTACCCGGTCGCCGTGCGGCCGACACCGCGGTCCTCAGTGGACGGTCAGGTTCGGCGTGGAACCGGCACGAGCGCGGCGGCGGTGTAGGGCGTCAGGGTGCGGAGCAGGTCGTCGGGAGCTCTCTCCGCTCGGGGCACGGGCATCCGGTCGCCGCGGAACAGGCCGCGGACCCAGCGGGCGACCGCTTTCGGCGGCGGCACGACGTCCGGGCCGAACCGCGCCTGGACGATGACGTCCTCGCCGCTGTGCGTCTCCACCGCGGCCGACCACCCGCGCTCCTCGTCCCAGAGCAGCGCCACGTCCCGGTCGGGGAACCCGGGCAGCCTGCCGTCCAGCGCCAGGTATGCGCCGGCGGGCCGTTCCGCCTGCACGTACGAGCACTCGCCGCTGAGCCCCAGTTCCTCGGTGACCAGCCGGACGTAGCCGCGCAGGCCCCACATCAACGCGTCGTCGAAGTCCAGTTCCATCGCGCATCGCCGCCTTCTCCCGACCACTCGGGGTGTCGACGCGCCGACTGTTTGACGCACTGGGCAGTTACCCCGTCCGGGTGAGAGCCGAACCCGCTGGAGGTACTGTTTCGATCCAGACCACCGGGTTGACCATGGCGTTCGGGGTCGAGCACAGTGGTCGCGTGCAAAGGGCGTTGAGCATCCTGACCGTGCTCGCGTACGTGACGCTGCCGCTCGGGTCGGAGAGCTTCGAGCAGCTGCTCGTGCCGACGCTGCTCGTCGGCTCGGTTTACGGCGCGCTGGCGGTCTTCGGCTTCCCGTTCGCGCAACGGCGGGGCCGGGTGTTCGCGGCGGCGTACGTCCTGGTGCAGCTGCCGTTGGGGTTCGTGCTGTTCGCGCTGTCCGGCGCGGCGGTCGGGTCGGTGCTGCTGCTGGTGGTGCTGGTCGCGCAGAGCGTGCTGCTGCTGCCGCTGCCGGTCGCCGCCGCGGTGGCCGCGGTCATCCCGTTGATCCACGTGGAGATGGAGTGGCCCGCCGGGCTGCGCGAAGGGCTGGGCACGTTGGCCGTCACCGCGTTCACGGTCGTCATCACGGAGTTGCTGGTGCGCGAGCAACGCGCCCGCGCGGCACTCGCGGTGGCCAACGAGCGGCTGCGCGGGTACGCCGCCCAGGCCGAGCAGCTCGCGACCACGCAGGAGCGCAACCGGGTCGCCCGCGACATCCACGACGGCCTCGGCCACCACCTGACCGTCGTGCAGATGCTCCTGCAGGCGGCACGCGCGGTGATCGGCACCGCCGAGCCCGAGCGGCTCGACGCGATGCTGGCCAAGGCGCAGGACCAGTCGAAGCAGGCGCTGGCCGAGGTGCGCCGCTCGGTCGCCGCGCTGCGCGAACCCCGGTCCGAGCCGCTGGTGGACGCGTTGCGCGCGTTGGCGTCCGAGACCACCGAGGCGGGGGTGCCGACCGGGTTCGAGGTGCGCGGCGCGGCCCGGGCCGGCCGCGCGGAGGTCGACGAGTCGTTGTTCCGGGCCGCCCAGGAGGGGTTGACCAACGTCCGCAAGCACGCCGACGCGACCGCCGCGACCGTCGTGCTCGACTACGAGCGCGAGGACCTGGTCCGGTTGGAGGTGCGCGACGACGGCCGCGGGGTGGTCGACCGGTCCGGTGAGGGGTTCGGGCTGGTCGGGCTCGAGGAACGGGTGGCCGGGCTCGGCGGCCGGGTGTCGGTCGACTCGACCGCCGGGCACGGCGTGACGCTGACCGTCGAGGTGCCGGCATGACGACGCCCGACCCGCCCGTCCGCGTCCTGATCGTGGACGACCAGGCCCTGTTCCGGGAGGCGCTGGCGACGTTGCTCGAGGTCCAGCCGGAGATCGAGGTGGTCGGCGAGGCGGGCGACGGCGAGCAGGCCGTGCGGCGGTGCGCCGAGCTGCGGCCCGACGTGGTGCTGATGGACCTGAGGATGCCGGTGCTGGACGGCATCGCGGCCACGAACCGGCTGCGGGTGGAGCAGCCCGGGGTGCGGGTGCTGGCGCTGACCACGTTCGACGACGACGCCGACGTGTTCGCGGCGTTGCGCGCCGGTGCGCTGGGCTACCTGCTCAAGGACGTCTCGTCGGCCCGGCTGGTCGAAGCCCTGGTCGCCGCGCGGCGCGGCGAATCGGTGCTGCAACCGTCGGTGGCGGCGAAGCTCGTGGCGCGGGTGGCGCAACTGCCGCACGAGGACGTGCCGCCCCGTCAGCCGCCCGTGCCGCTGTCCGAGCGCGAGCTCGACGTCGTCCGGCTGCTCGCCGAGGGCCGCAGCAACCGCGAGATCGCCGGCCGCCTCTTCCTGGCCGAGGGCACGGTGAAGAACCTCGTCACCGGCGTGCTGGCCAAGCTCCAGGTGCGCGACCGCACGCAGGCCGCCCTGCGGGCGCGCGAGCTCGGGCTCTGCTGAGGTCATGTGACCTCACGCATGACCTTCGGCACCTGACCGCGCCGCACCGGCGGCCCAGGATCTCTGTTGCGCACAGGCAATCGCAACGGAGGAGCCGTGATGAGTTCGGAACAGACGATCACCACCGGTCGGAGGGCCAAGCGGACCGGTGCCGTGCTGCGCTTCGCCCGGCACGCGCTGGAGATGGCCGTCGCCATGGTGGTGGGCATGGTGGCCCTGGAACCGGTCTGGTCGTTCGCCTGGCCGGGCCTGGCCGACAACGTCACCGCGCACGTGCTGGTGATGGCGACCGACATGTCGCTGGGCATGGCGCTGTGGATGCGGATCCGCCGGCACGGGTGGGCGGGCATCGCCGAGATGTCGGCCGCGATGTACGTGCCGTACGTGGTGCTGCTGCCGTTCCACTGGGCCGACGCCCTGTCCGGTTCGGCGCTGATGACCGCCGGTCACGTGCTGATGGTCCCGGCGATGCTGGTCGCGATGCTGCGCCGCCGCCACGACTACGGGTGCTGACCGGCCATGCGCACCCTCCCACGGATCACGGGCGCCGCGCTGGTGGTCCTGCTCGCCGCCCTCGCCCTGCCGACCGCGTTCGGCGCACCGACCGTCCGCGCCGCGTTCGACGACCTGAACGCGCCGCGTGCCGACGGCGCCGCGCCACCGCCCGCACCGGTGGCGCACGACCCGGCCAAGCCGACCGCCGTCGTCGTGGTCGGCGACCGCGGCGCCGTCGTGTCCGACACGCTGGCCCCCTACGAGATCCTGGCCACGACCGGGGCGTTCAACGTCTACGCGGTCGCGCCGTCCGGCCGCCCGGCGCCGCTGACCGGCGGCCTCGACCTGGTGCCGGACCTCACGTTCGCCGGGTTGGCCGACCTGCTCGGGGACGAGGCCGCCGACGTGGTGGTCGTGCCGGCGATGCCGGACCTCGGCGAGAGCACGACGAAGCCGGTCACGGACTGGGTGAAGGGGCAGGCGGCCGGCGGCGCGCTGCTGCTCGGCGTGTGCAACGGGTCCGGGATCCTCGCCTCGGCGGGCCTGCTCGACGGCCGTGACGCCACCGCGCACTGGCTGCGCCTGGACGCGTTCGAGGACGACTACCCGGCCGTCGACTGGGCCCGCGGCACGCGGTACGTGGACGACGGCGACGTGATCACGACAGCCGGGATCCTGTCCGGTGTCGACGGCACGCTGCGCGTGGTCGAACGGCTGGTCGGGCCGGACGCCGCGGCCGAGGCGGCGGAGGCGACCGGCTGGCCGCACTACCACCGGGGCGTCCCGGCCTCGATGGCGCAGGCTGACGTGCGGCCGGCCGACGCCGTCGTGGCGTTCAACACGGCGTTCGGCTGGGACCGCGACCGGACCGGCGTGCTGCTCACCGACGGCGTCGGCGAGATCGAGCTGGCGTCGGTCTTCGACACCTACGGCCAGTCGTTGGCCGTCCGCACGGTGGCCGTCACGCCCGGTGGCGAGCCGGTGCGGTCGCGGCACGGGTTGACGTTCGCGCCGAGGGCGGACCCGACCGCAGCCGGCGGCCTGGACCGCCTGGTCGTGCCCGGTGAGGGTGCCGCGCGACGGCAGGCAGCGGACCGGTACGCCGGTCTGGAGCCGGTCTACCTGCACCAAGAGGGCGGTTTCCCGTTCGACGGCGTGCTGCGCGACCTCGCGCGCACCACCGACGTGGCCACGGCGACGTGGACGGCGAGGGTGCTGGAGTACCCGACCGACCACCTCGCGCTCAGCGGGTCGGCCTGGCCGTGGAACGAGACGCTGCGGCCGTTCGGGCTGGCCTTCCTCGGCGTCCTCGCGGCGCTCGGCCTGCTCCGGTGGTCGCGGGCCCGGCGAGCGGTCAGGTCGACACCAGCCGCACGGCCGCGACCGCCTCGTCCACGGACGCGTGCAGCGGCAGCGCCCCGTCCACTTGGCTGATCTGCAACGGCCGCAGCACGGCCCGGGTGTTCGCCACCACGGCGAACGGGATGCGCAGCCGGTTCGCCCGGTGGTGGGAGTTGACCAGCATCGCGATGCCGACCGAGCCCATGAACTCGAGCTCGCCCAGGTCGAGCACCACCCCCGGCGGGCGCGACTCGAACACGGCGTCGAGCTCGGCCACGACCGGCTGGTGCGTGGCGGCGTCGAGCGCGCCGGACAGGTTCACCAGCAGGATGCCGCGGTCCAGTTCGGTGGTGGTCAGGTGGTGGGCGGGCTCGGTCATGGCGAACGCTCCTCGCGGTCGGAGACCACCGAGCCTGCTACCCCCGGGCGCGGGCCGCAAAACCTGGCCCGGGGGCCCGCTCGTCCCCTGCTCACCCAGCCAGGGCGAGGAGGCTCCGATTGCGCTCGGGGTCGCGCAGCAGGCGGATGGACTCCTTCTCCAGCTGCCGCACGCGCTCCCGGGTGAGGCCGAGCTCCTCGGCCAGCTCCTGGAGGCTGCGGGGCCGCCCGTCGGCCAGCCCGTAACGCTCGGTGAGGATCCGTGCCTGCCGCTCGGGCAGCGTGCGCACCAGGGCGCGCAGCTCCTCGGAGAGCTCCTGCTGCTCGACCGCCTCCTGTGCGTCCACGGCCTCGACGTCCTCGATCAGGTCGGCCACGGACGCGCCGCCGTCGTCGCCGATCGGCGTTTCCAGGCTCAGGGCGGTGCGGCTGGCGGCCATCAGCTCGACGACCCTGGTCACCGGCATCTTCGCCGCCTCGGCGATCTCGTCCGGGGTGGGCTCGCGGTCGGTCTCCAGGCGCAGCCGCTGCTCGGCCTTGCGCAGCTTGCCCACTTCCTCGTGGACGTGCATCGGCAGCCGGATCGTCCTGGTCTGCTCGGCCAGGCCGCGTTCGATGGCCTGGCGGACCCACCAGACCGCGTACGTGGAGAACTTGAAGCCCTTGGCGTAGTCCCACTTCTCCACCGCGCGGATCAGGCCCAGGTTGCCCTCCTGGACCACGTCCAGCATCGGCAGGCCGCGGAACGAGTGCTTCTTGGCCACCGACACCACCAGGCGCAGGTTCGCCCGGATCATGTGGTCCTTGGCACGCCTGCCCTGTTCGGCGACGGTGCGCAGCGCTCGGTGACGCTCAGCGTCCGGCGGCGGGCCGTCGCCCTCGTCGGACCTGCGCAGCAGTTCGGCCGCGTACACGCCGGCCTCGATGCGCTTGGCCAGCACGACCTCTTCGTCGGCGGTGAGCAGGGGCGTGGCCGTGAGCTCGCGCAGGTAGCGGCCGACGAGGTCGGCCTCGCGCGCACCCTCGCGCACGGTCGCGGTCGGGCGGGGCTCGCGCGGCTCGCGGGTCGGGCGGGTCTGGCGGGGCATCTCCACCGTCAACGACATGGTCGTCTCCTTGCCGGATCGCACCCGCGCACGGGTGACATGCGGGGTTCCTGGGGATTTCGAGGGCCGTCCGCCGGTCTGACGGCTTCGGACGACTTTCGCCCCGCGCACCTCGGGCAGGGCCGACGCACGTTCCAACGGAACGGTTCCGGCTCGTATTCCAGCCGAGATGGCGGTGTGGGCGTGGGCGTGACGGGGCACACCCCAAGTGCTGTCGCACGGTTCGGACGACGAGTTCAGCGGAGGTGGCTGGTGACGGACGACACGACCGGCGACGACCTGGCCGCCAGGCTGAACGAGGTCGCCCGCACCCTGCACCGGCAGGACAGCGCCCAGGACACGTTGGACGAGATCGTGCGCGCGGCCGTGGAGACCATCCCCGGCGCCTGGCACGCCGGGATCATGACGATCGTGGGCAAGCGCGACGTCCGGACCGTCGCGACGACCAGCGACGTGCCGCGTGACGTGGACCAGGTGCAGTTCGACACAGGCCAGGGACCGTGCCTGTCCGCGCTCTACCAGCAGAAGATCGTCTCCGCGCCCGACCTGGCCGCGGAGACGCGGTGGCCGCTGTTCGCCAAGCGCGCGCGGGCGCTGGACGTGGCCAGCATGCTGTCGTTCCGCCTGTACGTGGAGGGTGACGACCTCGGCGCCTTGAACCTGTACTCGCCGGACACGCGTGCGTTCGACGAGGAGTCCGAGCACGTGGGCCTGCTCTTCGCCGGGCACGCCGCCGTGGCGCTGGCCACCGCCCAGGAGCGCGAGCACCTGGCCGACGCGGTGCAGACGCGGGACCTGATCGGGCAGGCCAAGGGCATCCTGATGGAACGGCACCGGCTCACCGCCGACCAGGCCTTCTCCGTGCTCGTGCGGGCCAGCCAGCAGAGCAACCTGAAGTTGCGCGTCCTGGCCGAGCGGCTCACCCGGACGGGTCAACTTCCGTCCGGCTGAGCCCGCTTCCCCCGGTGTCCGACGGGCGCGCGATCATGGTGGTCCCACCACCGATCGGAGTCCCGTGGCCGACCTCCCGGTGCACCCGTCAGCCGTCGACCTGCTCGCGGACCCGGGCGGCCCCAAGGACGGGATCGCGGCCGAGTTGGCGGCACGGGTGGGGCTCACGGCAATCGACGTGCTGGAGCGAGGAGTGCTGCCGGCGGCGGCGTCGGCGGAGGCCGAACGGCTCGGTGACGTGGTCGTGCGGCCGGAGCACGTGGTGCTGGGCTGGGTGCGCGCGGTCGAGGAGCGTGGCGCACGGCCGCCGGGCGTGCCGTCGCTGGAGGTCGCGCGTGAACGGTTGCAGGCGTTGATGGCCGAACGCGCGCAGGCCGAGTACGAGGCGCTGCGGCCGATCCCGCGCCCGGACGCCGTGCGGCGGCCCCGGACGGTCCTGCTGGCGGGCGTGCCGGGCACGGGCAAGAGCACGCTGGCGGAGGCCCTGGCCTGGCGGCTCACCGCGCCGGTGTTCTCGATGGACTGGCAACTGGGCGCGCTGCTGCCGTTCGGCGGGCTGCGGACGGACAACACGACGCACCTGGCGGAGCTGAACCTGACCGCGTCGGTGGCGCGGCAGCTCCAGCTGGGTCTCGACGTGATCGTGGACGCGACCGGGCACCGCCGGGAGGCGCGGCGGCGGTGGCGGTCGGTCACCGAGCGGTTGGGCGGGGTGTTCGTCGGCGTGGAGTGCGTGTGCTCGGACGAGGCGGTGCAGCGCGGCCGGGTCGAGGGCCGGGCGCGCGGGATCCCCGGCTGGCCCGCGACGGTGTCGTGGGACCACGTGCTGCGGATGAAGCAGCGGTGGGAGAGCTGGGACGAACCGCACCTCGTGGTGGACTCCGCGACCGAACCGCCCGAGGTCGTCCTGCGCCGCGTGCTCGATCACTGCGCGTCGCTGGAGTAGGGGCCTACCCGCGCGGGACGTCGTCGGCTTCGGGGTACTCGGCGTCGACCTCGCCGTCGAACAGGCGCCAGTAGAAGGCGTTCAGCCGGGCGGCGGCGGGCGCGTGCCGGGACAGGATCGCGGCGACGGCGGGCGGCACGTCGTCCGGGATGTCGCCGGCGGCGCACCGGCGGACGTAGGCGTTGCGGGCCGTGGGGACGTCACCGGGCGGCACGCGCACCCCGCACACGTCGGTGACCAGCCAGTTCACCAGGCGCATGGCGGCGTAACCGGCGTCGTGCGAGGCGTTGCGCCGGACGAACTCCCGTTCGGCGGCCGTCAGCTCGAAACGCGGCGACGTGACCAGCCCGAAGTCGGTCAGGTAGATCCGCTCGCCGTCGGTGCGCATGTTGCCGAGGTGCGCGTCCATGTGCAGCAGGTCGCGGTCGCGCAGGAACGCCGCGGTCTCGGAGAACTGCCGTTCGACCGCCTCGGCCTTGCTCGCGGGATCCTCGGCCAGCCACCCCTCCACGGGGTGCGGGACGTACTCGAAGAACAGCACGAGGCTGCGCGTCGCGGCGGCCAGCGCTTCGAGGCGTGCCCGAACGGCCGTGCTGCCGCCCATCAGGGCCACGACCTCGTCCACGTCGGCGTGCTCGGCGGCGACGGGCGCGCGGCCGGGCAGCACGCGCCAGTGGTGCAGCAGCGGGAACGCCGCCGTCTCGCCCGCGAGCACCGCGTCGGTCACGATCCGGTTCGCGGCCAGTTCGCGCCACGCGGTGAACGACGGTCCGCCGATGCCGTACTGGCAGGACACCGGCAGGTCGAAGAGGTTCGCGGTGGAGTGCGGCCGGGCGAACTCCCGGTCGGTCAGCGGGACGCGTTTGACGAACACCGGCGTGCCGTCGACGTCGAGCACCGAGGAGCCGCCGCCCACGCCGCTGTGGTCGTCCGTGCCGACGACCGCTTCGAGCTCCCGGTCGCGGTACGAGGCGAGGACGGCCGACAGCCGCTCGTGGTCGGCGCGGCGGGAGGTGATCACGTCCCGATCATCCCGCAACGGCCGGCCGGCGTCCCGGCGCACGGAAAATCCCGGTCGGTACCGGCCCCCGAGTGGCTACTGTGCACGTGACGCGAGGGGGACTCATGGGCGAATCCGTCACCGCACGCCGGACCGCCCGGCCGCGCCGGTGGTAGGCGTGGACCGGCCGCCGGTGGTGCCGGCGCCGTGGCCGCAGGGGGCCGTGGTGCGGACGGCGCGGTTGCGGGTGGAGCCCGTGCGGGTCGCGCACGCCGAGGAGATGGCGGCGGTGTTGGGCGACCCCGAGCTGTACGCGATCATCGGCGGTGCGCCGCCCAGTGCCGCCGAGCTCGCGTCGCGGTACCGGCGTTGGGAGCGGCCGACGTCGGACGACGGCCGTGAGGGCCGGCTGAACTGGGTCGTGCTGCGGGCTGAGGACGGGACCGCCGTCGGCACCGTGCAGGCGACGACCGCGGCCGGCGCGAACGGGCTGACCGCCGAGGTGGCGTGGGTGATCGGGGTGCCGTTCCAGGGCCGCGGTTACGCCACCGAGGCCGCCGCGGGCGTGGTGGGGTGGCTGGTCGACGGCGGTGTGCGGGACGTGCACGCGCACATCGCGCCCGACCACCCGGCCAGCGAGGCGGTCGCTCGGCGCATCGGGATGCGCGCCACCGGCGAGTTCCGCGACGACGGCGAGCAGCGTTGGCGGTGGCGGCCGGCGCCTGCCGCCCGGACCGCGACGTGACCGGTCGTCGGTCTCGATCGCCGCACGACGGTGGTGGTCGAGTTGACCTCGCCGTCCGCGCGGGTTATCCACGGTTGTGAGCGATGACCAGCCCGGGCCGGTGCCCCACGACGACCACGTGACCGCGCCACCACCGGCCGGGCCGCCACCAACCGCGCCCTCCCCGGCGGCACCACCCCCGGCCACTCCACAACCCGCCGCGCCACAACCCGCCGAGGGCCGACCTTTCGCGGCACACCCGGCCCCTGCCCCTCCCGCCCCACCACGGGAACTGCGGTCCGGGTTGTCGTTGATCGCGGTGTTCGTGGTCGGGCAGTTGACGATGCTGCTGGTGTCCGTGGTCGTGCTGTTGTCGTACGGCTCGGGGGACGTGGCGCTGCTCGAGGACAGCCGCCTGCTCGCGTTGCTGGTCCTGCCCACGTCGTTGGGCGCGGTGGTGGCGGTGGTCGGCACGGCTTGGTTGGGCGGCGGCCAGCGGCTCGGCCGGGTGGCGCGCGAGTTGGCGCTCCGCTGGAACGCCAAGGAGATCGCCATCGGCTTGGGGCTCGGCCTGGGCGGGTTGGCCCTGACCCTGCCCGCGGCCGCGGTGTGGGCCGCGTGGGTCGGTGAGGACCAGGCCGGCTCGGCGGTCGGTGACGCGTTCGCCGGACGGGAGCTGGGACTGCCGGCGGCCGTGGTCGTGTTCCTGGCGGTCTGGCTGGTCGCGCCGCTGGCCGAGGAAGTGCTGTTCCGGGGCGTGCTGTGGCGCGCGTTGGAGCACCTGGGCTGGAACCGGTGGGTCGTGTTCCTGGTGACCAGCCTGGTGTTCTCGATCGCGCACCTGGAACTGCTGCGCACCCCGCTGCTGCTGGTGCTGTCGATCCCGATCGGCCTGGCCCGGTTGCTCACCGGCAACCTGCTCGCGAGCGTCGTCGCCCACCAGGTCAACAACCTCCTGCCGGCCATCGCCCTGCTCCTGGCCACCACCGGCAACCTGCCGTGACCGCGCCCTGACCGTTCGCCCGTCCGGGGGACACGACGACACGAGCGCATGATCCTCCGCGATACCTGGAGTACACGCCACCACTCCGGGCGGAGGTCCAGGTGCACACGTCGGGAGGCGCCGCCGCCACGCGGTCCACGTCGCCGAGCCGTCTGCGCGACCGCCGGCTGGCGCCGGTCTACGCGCTGGTGACCTCGTTCCTCGCGGTCGTGCTGCTCGGCGCCGTGGCGCGCGAGCCCACCGCGCCGCCCCCGGCGGCCGTCGGCATCCAGTTCGTCTCGGACCAGTCGGCCCGCGCGGTGTCCGGGTTGACGGACGCCGAGGTCAAGGTGCTCACCCGGAACCCGTCGGACGTCAGGGTGAACGACCGCGGCCAGGTGGACATCGCCGCGTCGGGTGAGCCGCTCACCATCTGCGTGCGGCTACCGGACAGGTGGTCGGCGCCCGCGCCCGCCGCCCAGCTCGACGGGTACCGGTGCTGGTCGTCGGTCGACACCGCCGAGGTCAACGCCGACCGCCGCGTCGAGCTGGTCGTGACCCCGCCGAAGGGCTCCTGATGACCACGCGGAACGCGATCGTCCTGGTCCTGACGGCGGTGTGCGCCACGGCGGGCGCGCTGGCCGGCCTCCAGGTGTGGGACCTGAACCTCTGGCGGTCGGTGATGGTGGTGCTGGTCGGCGCGTTCCTCGGCGTCGTGCTCGCGTTCGGGCTGCTGACCACCGACCGCCGTGTGGTCAGGCTCGGCCACCCCGTGGCGGAACGCGAGCCGGTGCCCGCCCCGAGCACCGAGCCCGGAACGAAGCCGAGGACGTGGTGGACCGAGACGCCCACGACCGCGCCGCCCCCGCGACACGAGTCGCCGCCGCAGGGCCACCACGTGGACCAAGCGGTGGTGGCGCACGGGTACGACGTGGACCGGGCGGTGGTGGCGCAGTGCCCGCGCTGCGGCGACTTCCGGCTGGACCTGAAGCAGGACGGCGACTCGTGCGCCTTCCACTGCCGCAACCCGCGCTGCGGCCACCGGTGGGAGTGGCGCGCGGGCGCGCCGTGGCCGACCACGGTGGTCCGCCGCAACCTGACCGGCTGACGTGACGACCGACGAAGAGGGGGTTCGCTGTGGAGAAGTACCGGCAGTCCGTGTCACGGTCCGCGCCGGGGTGCGTGGTGATCCTGCTGGACCGCTCGGACTCGATGAAGCTCGCCTGGGGCCGCACCGGGGCGTCCCTCGCGGACGGCGCCGCGCTGGCCGTCAACAACATCCTGCTGGACATGTGCATCAAGGCGACCACCGAGGTCAACGCACCGGTGCGGCACTACTTCGACGTCGGCATCTTCAGCTACGGCGCCCGCGTGACCGAACCCGGCGAGGGCGTGGAGTCGGCGTTCGGCGGCGCACTGGCCGGTCGCGGTCTCGTGCCGCTGCCGGAGTTGGCCGAGCACCCCATGGCGGTGCGGGAGGAGCCGTCCATCGACCTGATGCCGGTGGCCGCGCGGATGCCGGTCTGGGTCGACCCGCTGCACGGCCACCGCACGCCGATGTGCCAGGCGATCGCGGTCGCCGGCGCGCACGTGTTCGACTGGGCCGCCGCGCACCCGGACTCGTTCCCGCCGATCGTCGTCAACATCACCGACGGCATGGTGACCGACAGCCCGTACGACGGCGCGACCCTCCAGGACTGGGCGCGGCGGCTGACGTCGATCGAGACCAACGACGGCGCGACGTTGTTCTTCAACGTGTTCCTCTCCCCCTTCGAGGTCACCGAGATCGTGTTCCCCTCCGACCCGGGCGGCCTGCCACCGCCCGGCCCGGACCTGTTCGCGCTGAGCAGCCCCCTGCCGCGGCCGATGGCCGACAACGCCAGGGTCGACGGCTACGACGTCCGGCCGGGCGCGCGCGGGTTGGCGTTCAACGTGGGCCGCTCGACCCTGCTGCGGGTGCTGCAGATCGGCACCAGAGTGCCGGATCGCGCGAGGTAGGGGCACGCCGTGAACCACACCCGGCAGGTCGTCTTCTACGCGCCGAAGCACGGCAACACCGAGGCCGAGTGGGAGGACGGCGCGGCGGCGGCGCCCGCGGCCGGCGACGGGCGTGGCCCCAGGTTCGCCGTCGCGGACGGCGCCACGCAGGGTTTCGGCTCCGCCCGCTGGGCGCAGCAACTGGTCGCCGGGTTCGTCGGCGACCAGGGCGCGGCGCCGGACCTGACCGCCGCCGCCCTGCACCGCTGGGCGTCGGACATGCAGGGCCGGTGGCACGACGACCCACGCCTGGCCGGCGCGACGGACCTGCAACGGCTCAAGCAGGCGACGGTCGGCTCGTTCGCCACCTTTCTCGGCTGCGAGCTCCGCGACCTCGCCGGCCCGCGGCCGCGGTGGACGGCGGTCGCGGTGGGCGACGCGGTGCTGTTCCACGTCCGCGGGCACCGCGTGGTGTCCCAGTTCCCGCCGATCCCGCCGGAGGGGTTCGGGTCCAACCCGGACGGTCTGCCGACCCACGCCGCCGGGCTGGCCGACATGGTCGGCCGGGCGTCGTTCGCCGAGGGCGACCTCGCCGACGGAGACCTGCTGTACCTGGCCACGGACGCGTTCGCCCAGTGGGTCGCCGCGGCCGACCGGCGCGACCCGCGGGCGTTGTGGACGACGTTGGCGGCGCTGGACCACCCCGAGGCGTTCCGCGCGCTCGTGGCGGGCCGCCGGGCGGCGCGCGAGATGGTCAACGACGACGTCACCCTCCTGCGCGTGCGGCTCGACCGGAGGCCGGCCGAACACCTGGTGGTGTGCCTGTGATCCGCTACCCGACGCCCGAGGAGTACGCGAAGGCGGTGCAGCACCCGGACTGCTTCGTCGCCGACGAGCTGCGCGGGCTGGAGCTCGTCGTGCACCCCCTGTACGGGATACCGATGCCGGCGGCGGGCACCAGCGCCGTCGTGTTCAAGGCCGTGGCGGGCGGGCAGGCACAGGCGTTGCGGTTCTTCACCAGGGACGACGTGTCCAGCAGCGAGCGCTACGGGGCGCTGCACGCGCACTTCACGTCGAGCGGGCTGGAGAGCGTGGTCGCCCTCCCCCGGTGGGTGGACGACGGCATCCGGGTCAACGGCCGCACGTGGCCCGCGGTGCGGATGCAGTGGGTGGAGGGCCACACGCTCAACCGGCACGTCGACGAGCTGGTGGAGCGGGCGGACACCTCGTCGTTGGCCGCGTTGGCGGGCTCGTGGCGCGCCCTGGTGACGCGGATCCAGCGGGCCGGGTTCGCGCACGGCGACCTGCAGCACGGCAACGTCCTGGTCGACCGGGACGGCGGCCTGCGGCTGGTGGACTTCGACTGCTCGTGGATCGACCGGTTCTCCGGCGCGCTCGCGCCGAGCGAGACCGGGCACCGCAACTACCAGCCGGAGCACCGGCCGTGGGGCCGGTGGATGGACACGTTCTCCGGGCTGGTCATCTACCTGTCGCTGCTGGCGCTGGCGAAGGACCCGACCGGCTGGCGGACGTGCTACACCGGCGAGAACCTGCTGTTGCGGCGCGAAGACTTCCAGCCGCCGTTCACCACGCCCGCGTGGGCACACTTGGCCGCGATCGGCGACCCGCGGGTGGACGAGGTGGCTCAGCGGCTCCAGGAGTGCTGCACGCCCGGGTGGGTCGCCGACTCGGCGTTGGACGACCTGCTCGCCCCCCGGGTCAAGCCGTGGTGGGAGCGCACGCCCACGGTGGTCGTGGCGCGGCCCGAGCGGGTCGCCGTGCCGGCTCCGCGCCCGCCGATCGCCGAGCCCTACGCCGCCCCGGCCACCCGGCCGCAGCAGCCGGGTGGCGACTGGTGGGCCGCCGTGGACCAGGCGCCGCGGAACACGCCCGTGCCGCCGCAACCGGTGGACAAGCGGCCGACCCTGGCGAGCATCTCCGTGGTGGCTGTCGCTATCGGCGTCCTGCTGGGGCTGGTCGCCACGGCGGACGCGGGTGCGGGGCTGGGCGTGTTCTTGGGGCTGGTGGCGGCGCTGTTCGCGGTCACGGTCGGGTTGATCCGGCGTAACCGGTCGGGTTAGGCCGCCACCAGGCAGACGACCACGCCGAGCAGCCCGACGGACGCGATGACCAGGGCCTGGCGGGCTCGTGGCTCGTGCTTCCTCATCGCCACGACGCCCAGGACCAGGCCGATGAGGACCGCCACCCCGACCAGCGACGCGACCGGCGAGCCGCCGGCCGCCGCCTGGAGCAGGAACGGGATGCCGGTCGCGCCCAGGGCCGCGCTCAGGAACGAGCGGTCGTTCGACGGCGGGGAGGTGGGCGGTTCCGGCGTGGGCGGCTCCGGCGTGGACTGCTCCGGCGTGCCCGGTTGCGAGACCGGTTGCGGCGGCACGGGTTGCCGAGGCGCGTGCGGTCGCGGCCAGGACTGATCCGGCTCGGCCGCGCCGGGTGCGTGTGACGCGTGCGGCTGCGGTTCGGGAGAGCCTGACGGCGGTGGTTCCGTTGTGGACGGAGTCGGCTTCTCCCCCTGCCACCACTGCGGAGTCGACGGCCCGACGGGATTCGGCTTGGCGGTGTCCGGCTCGGCGGGCTTCGGCTCGGCGGGATTCGGCCGCGCCTCGGTCTCCATCACGTTCCGCAGCCAGGCCGGCGTCGCACCGGCACCGGCGTTCCCGGCGTTCCCGGCCTCCGCCGCGGCCGACGTGCCGGCCGTGCCCTCCGGCTCCGGCGGTGGGCCGATCACCACCGGGTTCTTCTGCCAGTAGTCGGCGGCCGAGAGCCAGGTGACGCCCTCGGGCAGCCCTTCGCCCTCCCCCGGCTCGACGCCCGCCAGGATCTCGTCGATCTCCCGCGAGTTCAGGTTGGTGATCTCGCCGCGCTCGCGGAACTCGCGCAGCAGCTTCAGGATGTCGGCCCGGGCGATCTCGTCCCGCTCCGTCCGCAGGTGCCGGCGCAACTGGCCGATGATGATCTCCTGCCGCTCCGGCGCGATCGGCTGCGGCCCGAGGAGTTCGGCGATGCGGTAGAGGTACTCGAACGGCACCTTGGGCGGCGGGGGCATCGGGTTCGGCGGCACGCGCTTCTGGGCCGCCAGCTCGGTGAGCGCGCCCGCCAGCGACACGATCGCGTCCGCGCTGCGCTCCCGGTAGTCGACCAGCTGCCGTTCCATGATCGGGATGCGGAGGTTGTCCAGCGGCCCGACCTGCACCGGGAGCACCGGCACGCCGAGCTGCTGCGCGTAGTCGAACTCGGCGTGGCAGGGCACCGACTTCCAGGACGCCTCCGACAGCGCGAACACGAACACCCGGGCGGCCTGGATGGTGCGGATGATCTCGCGCCACCACAGCTCGCCGCCGTGGATCTCGTGGTCGAGCCAGACCTGCTGCCCCATCCGGCCGAGGTCGTCCCGAAGGGCGCGCACCAGGGTCTCGTCGGCACGGGTGTAGCTGACGAAGATGGTCATGGTCACGCCCTCCGGTCCGGGGCACGTCACTCCTGCACTCATCTGGTTGGTCGCACGGAACCGCCCTTTCGTTGCGCTCGGTGGGGGCCGTTCCCCTATCTGACCCGTTGGAGTGACCTCTCCCGGCGCTCGGCCAGGCTCGACCCGGACTCCCGGCGGGCCATCCGGCGCAGCACGGCCGGGGCCACGAGCAGGCCCAGTACCGCCCACGCGGTGAGCACGCCGACGGTTTCCAGGTGCCGCCAGGACTCGCCGATCTCCACCGCCACGGCGGCGTCGGGCAGCAACGCCGAGCGCATGCCGAGGCCGAGCCAGTAGACCGGGAACACCTGGGCGACCCACTGCACCCAGCCCGGCAGGACCGTGACCGGGTAGAAGATGCCGGAGATCGCGATCAGGGCGAGGATCGGCAGGACGAGCAGGCCCTGCGCGCGTGCGCTGGAGAACACCGAGCCGAGCACCGCGCCGATGGGCAGGGCGGCGAGCATGCCGAGCGCCAGCACCCACGCCAGGGTGAGCCACGCGTCGAGGCTGCCCGTGACCAGGCCGGAGACCAGGAACATGCCGGGGACCAGGAAGATCGCCAGGTCCACGACGAGGCCGCCGGACACCGACACGAGCTTGCCGACGAGGTAGCCCAGCATCCCGTTCGGCGTGGCCTTGGCCCGCAGCAGCGTGCCGTCCTCGCGGTCGGCGGTGAGCAGCTGGCTCATGGTGACCATGGCCATCGCGGCGTTCATGCCCAGGATGCTGGGCAGCGCCAGGGCGCCGACGGAGAACCCGGTCTGCCCGAACGACACGTCACGCAGGAAGAACGTGACGACGAGCATCAGCACGGGCCAGAACGCGTGGTTCCACAGGTCCGCGCCGTTGGTCAGCGACTGCCGCAGCTCGATCAGGCCGCGCTGCCTGCCCGCGCGCAACGCGGTGGTGGTCGGGTTCACCGGCCCGCCCCTTCCGCCTCGACCCGCCGCACGAGCGACAGGTAGGTGTCTTCGAGCGAGGCCTGGCGGACCTCCAGGTCGGTGATCCCGTCGCCGTGGCGGCGGAACAGGTCGTGCACGAACCTCGTGGACTCGCGGACGTGCCGGACGTGCCGCTGCCCGGCGTGGGTCCAGCGGACCTCGTCCTCGCCCGCGATGCGCTGCGCCAGCTCGTCGGCCGTGCCGTCGGCGACGATCCGGCCGCCGTCGAGGATGACGATGCGGTCGGCGAGCTTCTCGGCCTCGTCCAGGTCGTGCGTGGTGAGCAGGATCGTGGTCGACTCCCGGGCCGCGAGCCGGTGCACGAGCTCGTGGAACTCGCGCCGGGCGACCGGGTCGAACCCGGTGGTCGGCTCGTCCAGGAACAGCAGCTCGGGGCGGCCGACGATGCCGACGGCGACGTCCAGCCTGCGCCGCTGGCCGCCGGACAGCGTGCGGACCTTCGCGCCCGCCTGCGCGGTCAGGCCGACGGCCGCGACGAGGTCGTCCGGGTTCCACGGCCGGGCGACCCGGTCGGTGGCGTAGCACGAGTAGTAGACGCCGAGGTGGTGCAGCAGCTCGCGGACGCGCCACTTGCCGTGGTCGCGCCAGGACTGCAGGACCACGCCGACGCGGGCGCGCCACCGCTCGTCGGCGTGGGCCGGGTCGACGCCGAGCACCGACACCCGGCCCGCCGAGCGCATCCGGAACCCCTCCAGGATCTCGATCGTCGTGGTCTTGCCCGCGCCGTTCGGGCCGAGCAGGGCCAGCACCTCGCCGTGGCGGGCCTGGAACGTGACGTCGTGCAGGACGTCGGTGGTGCCGTAGCGCATGCGCAGGCCGTCGACGTCGAGCGCGACTTGCTCGCTCGCCATTCCTCCCCCTGTCTGTTCAGGTCGATCTTCAAGAGGGAGCGAAAGCTACGTTGCGTTTTGTGGACCGGCAACGGCCGAAAAGTGCTTCAGACACGTTCTAGCTGGTGTGAAGCTTCCAATCATTGCAACCGTGGTGCTGGTGAACGCAATGATCCGACCGGGCTCGTTGCACTGTGCTGCCCGTGAACGCACACTGGGCCCACCGAGGACAGAGGGGACGGGCGATGCCGGGTGGCAGGCTGACCGACGAGGACCGCCGTGACATCGCGGCGGGGCTCACCCGCGGTCTGGGGTACGCCGAGATCGCGCGACGGCTGGGCAGGCCGACGTCCACCGTCACCCGTGAGGTGAGCCGCAACGGCGGTCCCCGTGACTACCGGGCCGAGCGCGCCCACCGGGCCACGCTCCGACGTGCCCGCCGGCGCAGGTCCGCCACGCACGACGAGCCGCCCGCCGCCGTCGGAGCGGAAGGCCGCGACCCGGCGGCGGTGCTGGCGTTCGCGGAGGAGTTCGCCGGGCAGATGGTGCGGATGGGGCTGCCGCGCATGGCGGCCCGCGTGCTGGCGAGCCTGGTCACGACCGACGCCGGCGCGCTGACCGCCGCCGAACTGGTCGGCAGGCTGCGGGTCAGCCCGGCGTCGGTGTCCAAGGCGGTCGGTTACCTCGAAGGCCTGGAACTCCTGCGCCGCGAACGCGACGCCCGCCGTCGGGAGCGGTACTTCATCGACGACGACATGTGGTTGCGGACGTGGCTGACGAGCGCGCGCACCAACGCGGTGCTCGCCGGCACGGCCGAACGCGGGGTGGAGGTCCTCGACCCCGCCACGCCCGCGGGCGTCCGGATGGACCGGATGCGCCGGTTCTTCGCGCAGCTCGCCGACGACATGTCCGGCGGTCCGAGCACCGACGTGGTGACCGTGCTGGGCGCGCTCGTCCGCACCGTGACCCCGGAGGGCGCGGACAGGCTCGCCGCCGAGCTGGGCTGGACGCCGGACCGCGTCGCGGAAGCTCTGCGCGACGCCGCGCACCTGGCGCGCTGACGCGGCGATCACGGTCGTTACGATGTCCGCATGGCCCTGATCCACCAAGCGACCGTCACCCCCACCAAGCTCGAGCTGCTGGCCGGCTGGCTGCCCGGCCGCGACTGGTACACCGGGCCGACCGGCGAGGTGCTGCGGGTGGCGGCCTACCGCTTCGACGACCCGGCGGGCGAGGTCGGGATCGAGACCATGCTGGTGCGGGTCGGCGACGGGCCGGTGCTCCAGATGCCCCTCACCTACCGCGGCGCGCCGCTGGACGGTGGCGACGAGTGGCTGATCGGCACCACGGAGCACTCGGTGCTGGGCAAGCGCTGGGTCTACGACGGGTTCGGCGACCCGGTGTACGTGGCGGCGCTCGCGGAGGCGATCCTCACCGGAGCGGGCCAGGTCGAGGAGTTCGTGCAGCACGAGGACCGGCTCGAGCGCCGCGACCCCAACATGGGCATCGCCGTGACCGGGCACGGGTCGGGCGGTGCGCCCGCCGCGGGTGCGGTCGAGCGCGTGACCGAGGCCGATCCGACGCTGGTCGTGACGGAGACCGTCGAGCTGACCGTCCGCCGCCGTCTCGACAGCGGCGGCGAGCTCACCGGCGCCGTCCTGACCGGCACGTGGGACGGTCAGGGGACGCCGGTGCCGCTGGCCTCCGCCACGCTGCGCTGAGCCTGGCTCAGTCCTTCCAGGGCATCTCGTCGCGCAGTCCTTCGTGGATCGCGTAGGCGTTCTTCACCGCGGCCTTGAGCGCGCCCTCGACCCACCGCCGGTGCCGCCGGTCGCACGCGTCGTTGGCGAACCACACCCGGTTCACCGGCCGGATCACGTCCTCGTAGAACGTCTCGCTCATCTCGAACGCCCGGAACAGCGGGCCGATGCCGCACGCGAACCAGTCCAGCGCCCAGTCCTTGTAGACGCCGAACTCGAACGTGTCCCGCGCCTCCGGGTGGATCTTGACCAGGTCCTCCAGCGCCTGCATCACGCTCTCCTCGCCGGCCAGCGGCGTGTACGGCATGCTGTCCTGCTCCCAGCAGTACGACGCGATCATCACGCCCTTGCGGAACCGGGTGTCCTGGCCCGCGGGCGGGTAGACGATGTTGCGGATCGCCAGGTCGGTCACCGTGAGGCCGTGCGTGATGCCGTACGCGGTCTCCCACCACCGTTCGCTGAACTGCATGAAGAGCTTGTGCGCCCGGCCGTAGTAGGTGTTGCGGATGGCGTACCACTTGTCCGGGTCGAGCCCCTGGATCTCCATGTGGCGCAGGCTCGCGAACGGCACCGTCACGATGCACTCGTCCGCGGCGACCGTCTGCGTGCGGCGGCCGGCGCGGTAGTGCACGCGCACCCCCGTGTCGTCCTGGTCGATGCCGTGCACGAGGGCGCCGAGCCGGATGTCGTCCATCAGCTCGGGCTCGAACGCGCGCGGCAGCGAGTCGGCGCCGTCCACGATGTACACGAGGTGGCCGAAGACGTCCTCGTAGAAGTGCGAGAACCACTCGACGAGGGAGAAGTGGTAACGACCCTCCAGGTTGAACAGCGGCCCGAGCATGGCGAGCGCGCCGTCGCTGAGGCCGCGTTCCTTGAGGTAGCCCAGCAGCGTGTACCGGTCGTAGTCGGTGAGCAGGCGGTGCCACGCCTTGGCTTCGTCCTCCTGCTCCATGATGTCGATCAACGGCTGCACGGTGTGCCGCAGCAGGTCGTGCGGCGCCTGGTCCGCCTCGCCGGGCTGCAGGTCGAACGAGAACTGGTCGGCGCTGAAGTCGCGCCGCCGCACGCCCTTCCCCTGGAGGTAGACGAACGTGTCCTCGTCGTACATGGGGAACGGTTTGGTGGCGAGCTTGAACTTCTCCTCGATCAGGTACGAGACGAGCGGGTGCTGGTGCGGGAACCGCATCGCGCCGAACTCGCCGTACATGTCGCCCGCGAAGTCGCGGTGGGTGAGGATGCGCCCGCCCAACCGGTTCTGGCCTTCGAGGATCGTCACCTCGTGGCCGGCGTCCTTCAACAGCATGGCCGCGGTGAGGCCGGCCATCCCGGCGCCGACGACGACGATCCGCCGCCGTGGCGCGGAACTGTCCGGCAACCCTTGTTTGAGCAGGTCGAGAGCATCCAACGGCATCGAGACCACCTACACCCGGTCGTACCCGCGGTCGTGCCGCGGACTGTTTGGCAGAAGAGGTGGCCATCCTCGGTAATCCGACCGTACTCGGCCCCAAACCCGTGGCCAACGCCCTGATGGGGTGAGGCAAGTCGTCGCCGGATGCGCTGAATTCCCGGGTGAAGGCGCGGAAGTGCGGAGTCGCGAGGTGTCGCTTCGCGGCCGAACGGGTGGTCCGCCCACCCGGTCGGGTCGCTACTCCGACGAAGTGCGGTCCCGGGCCTCGACCCGCTGGGCCAACACCTGTCCGGGCCAGGTACCGACGGTGAACGACTCGGTCGGCTCGAACCCGTTGCGGCGGTAGTAGGCGACCAGCTCGCCGGCGGAACCGGCGTAGCAGTCGACGCGGAGCAGCTCGACGCCGGCGCGTCGGGTCTCCTCGCGGGCGTGGGCCAGCAGCGCGCTGCCGACGCCGAGGCCGGCGTGCGACCGTGACGCGACCAGCAGGCTCACGTACACCTCGGGCTCGGTGGCCGGCTCGACGTACCGGGGTGGTCCGGGCGCGAGCGTCATCGCGCCCGCGGGAGTGCCGTCGACCTCGGCGATCCACGTCGTGCCCTCGCGGATCTTCTCGGCGATGCCCTCGACCCGGCCGGGCTGCCCGGAGAAGGGCTCGCTGCCCCACTGCCCCGTGCGACCGGAGGCGTCCAGCCACGCCACCGCGCCGTCCAGCATCGCCATCACGGCGGGCAGGTCGTCCAAGTCGCCACGTCGGATCTCCACGCGTGCACGGTAGCCCGGACGGGATCGCCCGCGGCCGCCGGCCCGCGCCGGGTCAGGCCACCCGGAGCGGCAGGTGGTCGAGGCCGCGCTGGGTCGCCGTCGGCCGCCGCACGGGCTCGCCGGCCGCGTCGAGCCGACCGACCCGGGCCAGGGCGCGGAACAGGGTGAGCAGCACCTGCCTGCCCAACGGCCCGCCGAAGCACGCGTGCACACCGCGGCCGAGGCCCAGGTGCGGGTTGGGCGAGCGGGTGAAGTCCGCCTCGTCGGGCGAGGGGAACACCAGGGGGTCGCGGTTCGCGCCCGCCAGCACGACGACCACGACGTCACCACGGCGCAACCGCCGGCCGCGCAGGTCCACATCGGACTTGCAGTGCCTGCTCACCGCCTGCACGGGACCGGCCAGGCGGATCAGCTCGTCCACCGCCCGACCGTCCAGGGAGGCCAGTTCGGCGCCGGTCCACGACCGCCGCGAGGTCAACCAGTGCAGGGCGTTGGCGATCAGGTCGCCGGTGGTGGAGTAGCCCGCGTCGAACACCGCGCGCAACGAGTTGACGAGCACCCGGTCGTCGCCCGGCCGCACGGCGTCGAGCACGCCACCGGCCGCCGCGCCCCCGCGCCAGCCCGCGATGAGCTCGTTGAGGGCGCCGCGCGCGGCGAGGGCGGGCTCCAGCCGGGTCGGGTCGAGACCGGAGTCCATGCCGAGCACCATCGTGCGCGAGGTCTCCCGGTAGCGCTGGTGGTCGGCCGGGAACCCGATGCCGTAGAGGTCCGCGACCGCTTGCAGCGCAAGGGGTTCGGCGACGTCGTGCACGAAGTCCACCACGCCGTCGAGGTCCTCGACGAGGTCGTCGGCCAACCGCCGCACGGACTCCCCGACCAACGCCTCCCGCGACCGCAGCAGGCCCAGGAACAGGTGGCGCACGGGCGTGGACTCGGGCGGGTCGAGCACGTGGAGGTTGCGCACCGACTCGGGCACCGGCCTGCCGAGCGCGGCGGGGTCCGAACCGAACGAGTCGGTGTCCTTGAGCACGCGCGTGCAGTCGTCGTGCCGGGTGAGCACCCAGGCGCCGAGCCCGTCGTGCCGGTGCACGGGGTCCTCGTCGCGCAGCCGCGCGTAGACGGTGTGCGGGTCGGCGAGCATCGTGGCCGACAGCGGGTCGAAGATGCTGGGCACGGAACTCCCCCGGGCCGTGGGGGGGGGGGGGGGGGGGGGGGGGGGGGGGGGGGGGGGGGGGGGGGGGGGGGGGGGGGGGGGGGGGGGGGGGGGGGGGGGGGGGGGGGGGGGGG